>OMIY01000343.1 GCA_900299215.1 bacterium
GCAAAGCCCGATCTCATAATTGTAAGTGCTGGTTTTGATGCGCATGCCGATGATCCAGTTGGTAACCTTGGGTTGGCAAGTGAAGACTTTGCCACCATGACTCAAAAGGTCATAGATGCAGCCAAAGTCAGTGCAGGTAGTCGAATTGTCAGCTGCTTAGAGGGGGGATATAACGTCAACGCTCTAGCAGATTCCGTAGTGTCACACATCGCCACCTTGGCCGCTGCAGAGAATGCTGACTAACTATATTTTGCTGCTATTTTATTCAGCTTATCAACCAGCTCTGTCATTCTATCATTATCCCGCAACTTGATTGGTTGTGGTTTTCTGCCTTCGTTTAAGTCATCCAGAAAACGGTAAACCGCAACCATGGTCCCAGCTCGCTGGTCCATGGCCATTCTTTCGGCAACACTGTTCAGCTTATCAGCCAAATCCTTTAGCTGGTCTGACTCGCGCAGCTGAATGGGCTGGGGAACGCTACCGGCTAACACTTCGTCAAGATATCTGTGAATTGAAACTAAAGGTCCATAAATCTGATGTGTGAACCGAACAGAAACAAGGATGGTTGTTAAGACAAATAGAATGATCAAACTTGCGCAACTCACAAGTGGCACCGCAAACTTCGTCATGGTGACAATACTTTCACCCTCAGACAGTTTAAAGTAAACCGATACAGCTTCGTAAACATCGTAAAGGTAGTAACCAAAAACACCAAAAATCAAGACGGCGAAGACAAAATTGACTAACAGGACCACAAGTCCAAGACGCACCTGTTTATATGGCTCGACAAACCATGACGCAAATCCTCGACGGCGCCCTTGATTACCCATTTTTGTAATGCTCCAACCATAATGTGCCAAACGACTAGCGCTTATGGTATCACAGTTGCTGCCTATGTAACTCTAGGCACGTTGCTGCAGCCACGGCGGCTGTCACCGCGCGCAGGATACCTTCGCCAAGACGCACATTAATTACCCCAGCCTGACTGAGCTGATCGCATTCGATTAGGTCGAAGCCTTTCTCCCCACCGACTATAGCCAAAACGTCGAGTTTACCTAGGTCTCTGAGCCGATGCGGCATCAGAATTGGGGCTAATGGATCCAGATATACTCGAGCTAAATCGGGCTTGGCTGAGGCCGCGATCAGACCCTCTACGGACTCATGCTCCACGACTACCGGCAGCCAAGGCCGTTTGCACTGCTTGATAGACTGCAAAAGTATGCGTTCCCAGCGCTCGTGAACCTTCGGTCCTAAACGGGCCTTTGCCACACCTCGCTGCCCAAAGACGTGAATCCGATCGATACCCAGCTCACAGAGCATTGGCAAGATTTCGTCAACCGCACCAGGGCGCAGAGCTCCAATTGCCAACTCCAGCCTTATGCTTGGTTGCTCAGCGACATGAACCGAGTTAATCGTCACTTGAACCTCACGGCTGGTGACCGTGGTTACTTTGCCGCTAACCCAACTTCCACGCCCGTCTGTCACCTCCACGATCTCCCCAGTGCCCAGCCGCAGAACTTTCAAAAAGTGATGCGCCTCATCACCGGTGAGCTGCCAAGCAGAGTCACTCAATGGCTGTCCAAAAAAACGAAAGGTATGGGACATTGGCTCGACCTCGTCAGTACTAACGTGGAGCGCTCATGACTATACAGCCCCACCCTGCTAAATCAGTTTGCCTAACCAAGTTCAATCCTACCCCTCGCCCTGCGGCAATGACCTCGTCCGCCTCCTCCGTGAGTAAACCACTAAATACGATGCGGCCACTCGGCACTAGAACCTTAGCAAGCGAGGGCATGAGGCGGATGATGACTACAGCCAGGATGTTTGCAAGGACGAGATCAAATTTTTCAACTTCCGGTAAACTTCCCAGCATGAATTCAGTGGCTACACCATTAACTCTAGCATTGGTGTTAGCCGCTAAGATTGCATCGTCTTCAATATCCGTCCCCAGGCATCGGCCATATCCCAACTTTTTGGCACCGATGAGCAGGATCCCGGTGCCACAACCGACATCCAGAACTGAACGATTCGCGACCTTGGTCCCATGCTCCTGAAAATCGGCTCCCACTTGATCCAAGCACAGTCGAGTTGTTGCGTGCTGACCAGTGCCAAAGGCCATCCCAGGCTCGATCACCAGATCGATGAGCCCTCGCCGCGGAGGCGGCGTGTCAATCCACGGCGGACGGACATAAAATACGTCGGTCGCAAAGGGCTTAAAGCTCTCCTTCCACCCCTCCATCCACAGCTCGGTTTCCATAGTATTCAACATGGTCTCGATCTGGTTCCCGAAGGCATGCTCAAGCTTGACTCTTAAATCATCAAGGGACTCTCGGCTGTAGCGATATACTGAGAGTGGGCTCGAGTCACCGCCAAGTTCCGTATAGTAGTCCCGAGGTGGCTCATCTTGGTTTTGGTTGATATCCACCGCCAACTCACCTTCAACGAAGGACTCGACTCCGTTTAGCAACAACCAATCTATCATGCGTTGCTTGGCTTTGACGGCAGCGTTGGCTTCGCCTGTGAAAGTGACTCGGAGCTCGTAGGTATGTTGTGGATGCATGAGCCGAAACCCTTATAAAGCGGACCTGATAATCGAAATGCCCGCGTGCCGCCGCTTTGTCCCAGGTTTCTGCGGAAGTTGCAAGCACTGCCCGATCTGAGCTGGCTCGCGGCCACCCCCGACTTTCGCAAAAACGCAATTAAGTCATTTATTTCTTATGGTTACACAGAAGAATCCGCGCCAAGGCAGGCCCCAAATCTGAGTATCTGCCGGTGACGAATCGATTCTTATTATCCTGGGACTGTATCGCTCGCTTACATGGCGATGGACTCCACCTACTAACACACCACCTCCGGGCCCACTGTGTAGTCCACGCCCTGTGACAATTTTGAAAGTCACTGGACCAGCTGCGCGATCAACAGCTTCGGCGATCACCTGATCAACCATGCGGCATGCTGCGTCTAGAGTTAAACCGTGAAGGTCGATAGTCTGATCGATACCGGCCGGCCGTGCTCTGCTAGTTATTTTACCCTCTGTTGGTGCACTGCTTTGCTCTTTGCTGCGGCGCGGCATCAATTCACCGCTCTCGAAATGATCCAAAAAAATCTGGTCAGCAATTGCAAAGTCCTCAAACTCTATCGCTGCCTGCTGACGCACCCCCGTCCTATTTTTACTGCGTCCATTTTCTTTTTTGTCTGATTTCTTTTTGCTCAAGTGACAGACCTAATTTGGCATCGTTGGATACATCTTAGGATCCACATGCAAGCAAGATTTTCCATGGTAAAAAATTTGCGATCCCTTGGTTGACAAATGGGGATGGTCCGTACACACTCATTTGCTCATCCTTGATGTGTACCGGATCTGGGTCTGCGTCATGGGGATTTAAAGTCTAGAATCTGGCACCCCACCCGTAAGGCCGGGAGTTCTGCTGTTCGAGGCTTATCCCTGTGTTATCAACACCTTATCCACACCCTCTTATTTTATCCAACTCACTGTATATACTGAGTTTTTAGGCATATGACGATATCATCTCCACACCTTGACGAGCTGATGACCTTAGGCCGGTCCAAAAGTTTTCTTGGACGCGAATTTTTAACCTGGCTTTGGTACCTGGCAGAAACAATGCAGGAGCGACTGCGCCTCGAGGTGTCAGGGCGCACCCTTGAAATCGACTTATGGGTTGATGACCGACTTGTGCTTGAAGGCAATGCTGCGATGAGTCATCAAAATGTTATGAAGGGCGGAGACCCTAGCCATAGCCAGGAGGCATCGGCATCACTCGCGACAGGCAAAACCGTACGTGAGATGAAACTGGGTCTTAGAGTCAAGGACGGCGGGGAATACTCGGCAGTGCTTGGCTGCGAAGACTTGAGTCCACGAGCATTAAAGCTGCCCTCGCCAGAGCCCCAGGAGGGACAGGACGGCGACCCTAAGGCAGCGGCATTACCTTTAGCCGATCGCCTTACTGCAACGGCCACCTTTGTAGGTATACTTGATGCCCTTTTTGATCGGTTTCGTTCGGCTCGAGTTGATCAGGAATGGGACCGCACCGTAGTGAAAGAGATGCGCGAGTGGATTAAGCGGCGACAAGGAAAGCAAGGTTCTGATATTCTGCACTAATGCAGAAACACCTCGATGTCGTTCACCGTTATCTTCCTGAGAGTATCCGATCGCGTTCTCATCTGGCGCGGGTATTCGTGCAGGACATTGTCCGCTGCGATCTAACCAAGCAAGCAAGTGCGATGGCATACGTGACCCTCTTGTCATTGGTACCGTCGCTTGTAGCTATTTTCTGCGTTCTTTCGCTTTTTACGCCCTTACTTGGTAAGGGTTCAAGCCTAATTGACCAGGCTCGTGAGTTCATATTGCAAAATCTTGCTGCTGAAAGCGGCGAAGCTGTAGTCCGATATTTAGATAAGATGATCAGCAAGATCAGTTTAGCGACTATTGGTTGGTCGAGCTTTGCTAGCGTACTGGTGACACTTATCCTACTTTTGCGCCAAGTTGAGGAGGCCCTAAATAGGATTTGGTTGGTGCGCAAGGGACGAAATGTTTTTATCCGCTTTATGTATTTTTGGACCTTTTTGACCCTTGGTATGGTGGTCGTCGCGATTGGCGTCGGGGTGACCGCGAGCCTCAGTTTTCCAGCACTCTTCTCTGCCACTAAAGGCGTCAGTGTCGGGCCGGCGGCATGGGTTATCGCCAATTCAACCGAATTACTCGGTGCTTTCATCTTTTTCTTCTTTCTCTACAAGATCGGTCCTAATTGCACTGTGGGAACCAAAAACGCGGCAATTGGGGCAGCCGTAGCTGGAACAGCCTTGCAATTTAGCGGATGGCTCTACGGTATCTATGTGAAGGATGCTAAAAACTATGAGAACCTGTACGGAGCATTAGCTCAGGTCCCCATATTTCTAGTTTGGCTATACATTGGATGGATCATAATCCTAATTGGAGCCTTGGTGAGTTGGCGGCTACAAGAAGGCTTTCCTGCACAGGATGAAGAGGAAGCACTGGATCAAAGTAAATCTCCGGTTGAACAGCTTCGTAACATGCAGGTCAAGACTGCTTTACCCTGGGTTTCGCTACTAGCCATCCATCAACAGTTTGCTTCCGGTAGTGGCAAAGGGTTAAGTGGACAAGATCTAGCACACAAACTGCGACTCCCGGCCACATGGGTTACCGAGGCACTAGACGCCCTGCAGTCTTTGGGCTACGTGGTACCGGGCAAGCAACAAGGCCCCTCAACATCAGGGGCCCCTCAAGTCACAGATCCTTACTTCCCTACCGCACCATCAGGCAATCTTAAGGTAAGTAAGGTAACTAAGGACTTAAGTAGCCCAATGGATCAATGGCTCGAGCACTGGCATTACGACCTGCCCCTGAATCTACGCAAGGCGATTCATCTGATCGGTCAAGACCACGGCACTTCGACCATGAGCGATATTCTGCAGGCTATCTAGACATTATTGTCTACTAATAAACTCTGGTAAGGAAAGCCACCCTAATTGTAGAGGTTGGCTTGCTCTCGCTCACCGGTACTTTCAAAGTCGTTCCATCGATACTAAATCGATCTGTTTTTACCCCATCGACAAACACCTGCGCAAAAGCATCTTGAGGTAACGGCTTTGTCATTATGAATGTACTGTTGTGCTCTTCTACTGCTTTATATTTAAACGTGATTGAGTGAAGTTCATCAGCATTGCAAATGAAGGTAATAAGCTGCTGGGAGATTAGTACGTTCTCAACACAATTATCGCCATCACTATCTGAGCTAACATCAACTTGGCTATTGACTGGAAGATGTGGCAATTTGAAGCTTAAATGCGTATTACGATCGGCATAGTGATAATTCACAACCACTTTTCGCCCATCGACTACGTCAGCTGACGAGAACACCAAATTCGATTCATCAACTATGACATTAATCTCTCGTCCAGACTCGAGATCAACGGCCTTGATCGCTAGCGGTTTCTCACCGGATGGATGAACAAAGCCTTGATAAACTAACTGCTTGGAGTCCAGACTGCGGTAGGAAACAGAGATTTCGCTATCATCCCGAGGCGGAGTAACAAATTCAATCGATTTATTTGACTCATCAAAAGTAAATTCATCAGTCCTCACACCATCAATGAAAACACTTAGTGGGCTCTCGTCTTTAGAAATATTGCCTAGTTGAAAGGACCGACTTAGGCCGTTCTGAGATTTATAACTTACCACTACCTGTGCATAGCTTGGTGGAGTCTCATTAAAAAGCAATTCTCGGTTTTGGTAGTCAAAAGTGAATTGACTGCTATCCAAGATCTCCCCATTAACCTCAACTACTAGTGTCGAGGGGTCAGGGGTATCTGCGACATGTACAGATGTGAACATTGGGACGGGGTCGTGGCGATATGAAATGTGTAGGGCTGTTTGCTGAGCCGAAACATTCGTCAAAATCAGCGTTGAACCCTCAATACGGTAATCAGTTGTTGGTAAACCGTCTATCGTTACAACCACCGAATCTGGAATCGGAATGTTCGGAAGCTGGAAATGTCGACGTACTGACCTCGCCGCATCGGTGGCGATGGCACGAAGGGTATCGGAGTAACTCTGTTGACAAATACTACTGCTAAATCCTCCCACAGCACCAATTAACTCTAGTATGCGATTCGCTGGTCTCTGCGCGTTGCTATAGCACTGAAGGTCACTTGGTCTCCATGTCAGCGCGTACACTTTTGAGGATGATGCTTCACGGCGCGGTGGAAGTAGTAAACCAGCTAAATCCTGCGGACGCTGCCCAACTGTGCAGAGCTCGCTGGTGGAATCTTTTGGCCGAGTTGGGATACCAGTAACAGGATCGACTGGCTCCGGACAATAGCTGTCTTCGTCGGTGACGAAAAGGACCCCGAGCATTGCGTTTGGACGCATCCAGCTATTCGAACCATACGCACACGTTCCACTCAAATGCTTATATGCGTTCAGGATACTCTCTTCGTAATCTGATCCTCTCGCCCCGATGTTTAAGATGGTGTTGAGAAACTTGCCGCCTGCATCAGCATCACCTCTCTTAATTGGCTGGCCACCAGGCAGTCCGTCGGTTCCGTAGAGTTGACATCCATCACCACGTCGCAAATTCGGATTACTCGCATTATCAGAGGTAATCACACCAATCTGCCAGTCGATGTCGCCAAGCTGATCAATAAAATCTCGCATACCCTCCGCCAACATTGCTTGGACCGCTGCCATAGAGCTGGAATTATCAACGACTACTAGCAGATCGAGATCTTGAGTCGAACTAATCGGATAATCACGAATTGTCACTGATCCCGGATGGCCCTGACTAAAAAACTCTGTTTTAGTGGCTCGACTTACCTGTCTAAATTTGACCAAATTAGCAGGCTTTTGATTTAGAGTTAGCGTCTCACTCACAGTCCCGAATGCAGGCTTGAAGTTGACCTCATGTTCGCCAATAATACCTGCGTTAAAGCTCTGCTCATTGATAACTATCGCTGCCTTGACATCGACTGAATTGCCACCGAATTGAACTTCTTTTTGATTACATGCGGACAAAGTTACACTCAGGATAGACACGCCCACAGGCAGTAATTTCCGCATTTCTACAGATTTTTTCACACTCACGGCTGCCCTCTAACGTAATAAATCAGCCTTAGATGAATAGGCGGGCAACAATGCACCCACCACAGAGATTTTCGGGTGGATACATTTAAACTTGAGGGTGTTTTTATGCTGTTAGAGCTTGGGCTTTATTTACTTGAAGCTTTGGTAAATTCAAACGACTCAAGTCAAACTTTGATTTTTCACCAAATTGCTGAGGTATGCGAACTGTGAAGCTTGCACCTGATCCAGGTTTTGAAGTTACTGAAATTTGGCCGTTATGTAGCTTAACTAATGCCATGGCCAAACTGAGACCGATACCCGTACCGCCAGCAGCCCGATTCCGCGCCGTATCCGCACGGTAGAAAGGGTCAAAAATGTAAGGTATGGACTCTTCTGGTATACCCTCCCCTTTGTCAGCAATTACGAAAACCATTTCTTTACTGTCCGCCGTGATCGTAAAATCAACAACTGAGTTAGGAGCAGAATGTTTGGCTGCGTTCAACAGAATATTCTTCAGAGCAAGTGTTAAATACCCAGGGTTGGCACTGAAAATACCGTGAAACTGAAGATTTGTCCGCAAGATGACTTCACGCTTTTCATAAACTGCGTGTACGGCATTGTCGAGATCTGCAATAAAATCAGCAGACATCACTTCCATCCAAGTCATCGCAACTGCGCGACTTTCGGCTCGAGCAAGTAAAAGTAAGTCCTCGATGATCCCAGTCATATTGCTTGCTTCTGTCATGATGGTGCGCAAAGACGATCTGTAATCATCCGGAGAACGCTCGCGACGCAAGGCCAGCTCAGCTTCGCCACGAAGTACGGCAAGCGGTGTCCTAAGTTCGTGAGAAACATCTCCAGTGAAGCGACGTAGACGCTTAAATGCGTCCTCGAGGCGATCAAGCATTTCGTTAAAAGTCTGGGCAAGCTGGCGCAACTCATCTTTAGCTTCAGGCAGCGGAAGTCTCACACTTAGATCGTCACTACCGAGGCGCTTTGCTGCGGCGCTCATCTGCGTTACTGGGATCAACGATCTCTTTGCGAGTAAATAACCAAAAACCATTGAGAGCAGCACCCCAAGAGGCAATGAGGTCCAAAGCACCCAGGCGATCTCTTTGAGGGTGTGAAAAGTTGAGTCAAGAGTAGCCCCAACTTGGATAAACTCTCCTGTGAATCGGCCATTTCGCATGACCGGTAAGGTCACTTGTCTTAGAGGCGCATCCGTCGCCCGTCGAGGGGAAAATGTTTCGAGCGTTTCTAGGCCCCGCTCTGCACGGTACAGCGCCTTATGAGTAACCGGTAAACTAACGCGAAGATCTGTCTTCACACTAATTTTTCCCGACAGATCGACTAGCTGCGCATATGGTTGGATATGCTTTTCACCAAAAAATTGGTTGAGAAAGCGTTCCATTATAGGAGGGCTGAATCCCCTCACAAATCTGGCATCTCGAATGGATTGAGCTGAAACGATTAATGAAGCATCGACTGATCGCAGCAAGTTGTGTTCGACAATTCGGTAAAGGCCAAATCCGACACAAAGGAAAAGCACGGCCATCCAAATGGCATGGCCCAGTGCTAGTCGCAATCTAACTGGAATGCGATCAAGAAACATTGGTCACATTTTCTACCGCAATCGACGGTACCATTTTAGCTTGAGTCACTGGCAAGTCGAGCATATAGCCATGACCCCTAACAGTCTTGATCAGTGCATGCTCAAAAGGACGATCTACTTTGTTACGGAGGTATCCAATGTAAACATCGACGACATTTGAGGTTGGCTCAAAGTTCATGTCCCAAACATGCTCGCTTAACTGCGTACGACTTAAAACCGTACCGGCATGACGCGCTAAATACTCAAGCAACGCATACTCTTTAGCAGTCAACTGCAGCACTTGGCCCTCTCGCGTTACTTCTCGACGACTTGGGTCAATTTTGAGCGGGCCCGCTTCTATGATCGACGCAGGTTCGCCACCCGGACGTCGAAGTAGAGCACGGACACGCGCCAACAATTCATCAAGGTTGAAAGGTTTGGTTAAGTAATCATCTGCCCCGTGATCCAAACCCTTGACTACGTCTTCCTTTGCATCCCTAGCCGTCAAAATCAAGACCGGCGTCGTTAGACCGCCATCGCGCAAAGTTTTCAGAACCTCCATCCCGTTCTTACGCGGCAGCATAAGGTCTAAGATAATGAGATCATATGGATTTTCAAAAGCTAGCCATTCAGCTTCTTGGCCATCAGGAGCATGGTCCACCGCATAGGATTCCTCCCGCAGCGTACGGAGTAGGATACTTGCCAAGGGAGCATCGTCTTCAACAACGAGGATTCTCATATCGTCCCCCCAATTCTTTAGCATTTTATGCTAATCGCAAGACCATCATTATTGATAGTCGGCTGTAAA
>OMIY01000344.1 GCA_900299215.1 bacterium
ACCGCATCGCTAGCAGTGCGTACACAGCTCAAGACGCGGCGATCGCTTCCAAATAGAGTGTCGACTCCCTTGGGCGCGACTGCAGCACGGGCAACGGCTTCACTTGGGGTGTCAGCTGGCTCACCGACGCGCTGCTTCCAAAGACCGAGTCCAATGTTGTACCAAGCATAAGGCATGTAGATCAGGCTGTGACTTTGCAGTCCAGTCATCGGATCCACTGCCTGGCTTTCGTAAGCTGCGCCAGCCTCAGCTACGGTGTCGAAGTTGATAACGTTGTAGCGTGGGTCGCCAATCTTCACGCCCGCTGGTAGACGACCAAGGAAACGCATGACATCCCGGCCCTGCTGCGGACGGAAGTAACGATTCCAACCCTCTACACCGCTCTTAAAGATCGGCATGAGTTCGTCGGGGGCATTCGGCGTTATGTACCAATCGATGGTCTTGCCGTTGCTGATGTCAAAGCGCTCGGCATAAGTGGTTTGCGCCCTAACCGGCACACCGTTTTTAAAGCTTTTAGTGACATATACTAACTCGGTGTCTAGGAAACGGTAGCGGTCTGCAAGCGGCTCATTGGCAGCAACTGACTCAAGAGGCTTATAGCCGTCCGGTACCAAATTACTACGCGGGAACACAGTCTCCATGTAGGTCTGGATGCTGCCGTCCTTGAGTTGCAGGGCAGTCTCCTGCAGCAAGTATTCGCCTTCGGCCACAAACTCCAGCGAACGCAGCCAAGTCTGTTTAGGAAGGTCGGTACCCCTGCCATTGACGGCTTCGTTGATCGCCAGGCCGCTGGAGACAAAGCTGACGGTCAGACTGTCGTCTGTTTCCTTAACAACTTTGTATTTAGCTAGAAGAAGCTCTGGATGATTGATGTTGCTTTCAAAAAGACGCGTCTGATCAGCCACAAGCTGCAGCTCATCACCGATCTGGCGGAAGAAGCAAGGAACGTGACCTAAAGACTGCGCTTGAGGTAGAAGCGAAAGCTTGGAGTCGGATCCAGAGGTGTACTGCAGATCGAATCCATATAAGAACTCGCGGTCGAATAGCTTGCTCTTGGTAAATGTCACGACGCCAGATATGGCCTCGGACGCTGGGCTAGCCTGAACCTCGGCACTGCGCTGATCGGCCGCGGCGAACTGAGCGGACCCGCTACCTGTCGTTGGAGACGTCTCGGATTTGGTCTCGATAGAGGTAACCGTAGATGATCCTTGATCCTTTTTACCTAGTGGCCACTTAATCGACCCACCAGGACCGCAAGCGGAAACGGCAAAAACGATGGTAAGCCATGAATTTCTCAAGTGTTTGCTGCTCATAAGGACCTCGCTACAGGGAACTTCAAAGGCAGTCTTTAGCAAATCTTTACAAAGTTGGCTAGCCGTCCAGTTCAGATAATTGACCAACTGGCTAATCGTTTGACTTAAGGGCTGATGATGTTTACTGATTAGCTCCGCAAGATTAACTAGGTGCCGTTTCGTGGAGCCAGTGATGGAAGCTGCCTTGAGTTCAATGGTGATGGTCGCGATCTCTGAAATGGGAGATAAGACTCAGCTTTTGGCGCTGATATTGATGCTACGGTTTCGCCGGCCCTGGACCATCATGGCTGGAATTCTGGTGGCAACGCTGCTCAATCATGGACTGGCAGCATGGGCTGGCGGCTGGGCAGCGCAGCTGGGGGCACCGACGACCCTTAAGTATGTGCTAGCAGGCCTCTTTTTTGTATTTGCTGCGTGGATTTTGATCCCCGACAAAGAAGACGACTCGGAGTCTTCATCGAAGTACGGGGCCTTTCTCACCACCCTTGTGACCTTCTTCCTGGCCGAGATGGGTGACAAAACTCAGCTAGCTACCGTAGCTTTGGGGGCGCGCTTTCAGTCACCGGTAATCGTTACCATAGGTACTACATGCGGTATGCTGATAGCGGATGGTTTGGCAGTATTCTTCGGTGAATCATTGACTAAGAAGATCCCACTAAAGTATGTGCGTGTTGCTGCGGCTTTATTGTTCGTGGCCTTCGGTGCCACCGTATTACTTTCTCCTGTTTAGCTAGGTACTCCTCTGCAACTGTCCGCTCAAACAACTCCACGCCAAGTATGGGTTGCCATAGGTACGGCCTTTTTTATTAACGGCCTTAGCTTTGCCACCTGGGCGTCGCGTATTCCGACGATCAAGAGTGAATTGGGATTGAGTGAGGCCCTTCTAGGCACGGTGCTTCTGGCTTTGCCCTTGGGATCGATCTTAGCTAGCTTCTTTTCAGCCTTGATCGTTACGAGAATTGGCACCAAGAGGAGCCTGCCAATCGCACTCCTCGTCAACGGCTTGCTCTACGTCCTTCTTGGATTGGTAACAAACAAAGTCAGCTTGGCTCTTGATCTCTTTCTGATCGGCATTTTCAGCAATATCATCAGCGTGTCTTCTAACACTCAAGCTGTGGGGTTGGAGGCGGTGATGCAGCGCCAAGTTATGGCATCGTTGCATGGACTTTGGAGCACCGCTGGTTTTGTAGGGGCCGCAATCGGAAGTGTCATGCTCGGTCTCGACGTTAGCCCAAGGATACACTTTAGCCTCATCTTTGGACTGACCGTCATTGGCGTCGCGCTCACTTATCGTCGATACCTAGAATCTCATGGTAGCGAGAGCTCCCCCGAACGGCGTAGTCTCTTCGTTAGACCCTCGGGTGCGGTGCTTGGCCTTGGTTTCTTGGCGTTTTCTTCGATGATCTGTGAAGGTGCGATGTTTGACTGGAGCGGGGTTTACTTTCAAACCGTGCTTGATGCTCCGCCCGCTCAGATTGGCCTTGGTTACGGCGCATTTATGGGAGCGATGGCATCGACCAGGTTTATTGCTGATCACTTGACGGTAAAATACGGACCCCGGCGCATACTAACAGCCTGTGGCCTACTTGTGGCCTTAGGTCTGCTGCTTGCGATCGTTAAACCATCGGTTGTTACCGGTATGGCTGGATTTCTCTTAGTAGGTGCAGGCACGTCAGCGGTAGTGCCGCTAGTATTTAGTCAGGCAGGCAAAGTCGGGGGCATGTCACCAAGTGCCGCCATAGCTGCAGCATCGACCATAGGGTTTATTGGATTCCTACTCGGACCGCCACTTATAGGCTGGATCGCAGCAGCCAGTAGTCTTAGGTGGTCGTTCCTGGTGATCGCCGTCTTAGGACTTGGGATTGCCGCATTTGGCCGACGTCAGTTTGCGCCTGTTGAGCGTTAACAGCGCATCAGCCACCAACCCATACGCGGTACTGTAGGCCACCGTTGGGCCATTCACTGGCGTTATCGGTCATGCTAGTGGCACCGGAGCCGCACATGACTTTTATTTGAACCGTGTGAGTACCACTTGTGGATAAGATGCCAGAGTACATGGTGTGGACCTGGCTGCGCCATGAGTTTGTATAAACACCGCCGCTGTCAACCATAACGCCATCAAGGTAAAGATCGTTGTAATGATGACCAGTCGTGTTTAGGCGACCATTATGCACCGTCGTGATGTCGACCGCTTGTCCAGCGTTACCGGTGAAAGTCATTGATGTTAGTGCTTTGAGGCCACCATCACAAACGATGGATCCGGTGGTGATCGACGCACGAGTTAGCTTCGGCACGTTGTTAGCTATGACGGTGCCGTTAACGTGGAGTGTTGCGGCTGGATTTGTAGTGCCGATACCGACGTTGCCGCTGTTTCTGGCTAAAGTCATGATTGGGGATGCTGACTCTGTCCCGCTTGCTACGCCATAAATAAACATATTTCCCGATGACAGATCGTCGATATCGAACGAATAACCATAATCATCGGGTTGCTTTAAATATAATAACTTTGTAGCGGCGCTCCTTGCACCAGAGTTCCCGATCGTTAACATCCGACTCGGTCCCGTAGTCCCGATCCCGACGTTGCCACCGTCTCTTTGCAAAGATAAGTTTCCAGTTCCGGCTCCCTTATATACTCCGATTAGTCCGTAGCCTCCGTTACC
>OMIY01000345.1 GCA_900299215.1 bacterium
ACTATGACGTACCCAGCGCGAGCAAATCCAGTATTACTGATGGCAGTAACGCTAAGTACCGAAATCGCAAAAAAAGCAATTATATTCGAGAACATATCTATTCTCCGAGATCGTCATCATAGTTTCGCTTGGGCATTATAGCTGAACAATTTTAAAACTAAACATCCTTCTTTTATTCCACCGACACCATGCGAACCAAGGGACCTGCGACGAAAATATAAAAACATCCAATTTATTGATTTTACGATGATTTATTGATTTCTTTCGAGCCATCAAAAGATGCCGCACTTAATTTTTCCTATAACCTGCCGAACGTAGGAGATAGGAGGTCGTGCCATGGTTAAGTTGGCTAAATTGATCGTCGGACTAGCGGGGCTTTTATGCTCCTCGCTGGCAATGGCGGACTATCAGCACGAACTCACTGGGTATCTGGATTACACATATGGAACTGGTAGGATCTCGTCCGGAGACACGAATACTGACCTCCAAGACAAAGTCATCAGAGGCACAGTAGGCTATGGTTACTTCGTCTCCCCCGCAGTAGAACCTACGGTTGACATCACTATGAACAACTTAGGGAAAACCACAGGTACGTACAAAAACTCCTGGAGCAATACCGAGTGGAACGTCGGCATACTTTTTAATAGTCCCGACAAAGCTCATGAGAAAGACAAGCCAGTTAAGGGAAGTGAGGAGCCCCAAGGGGCAATTAGCTCAAGCCGCTGGATTCCATATGGAGGCTTCCTTGTAGGTTCACGAGCAAACACTCAGGCGGTCGGAGCTGACTCAGGTAGCGAGAGTATCGTAGTCAGCAAGCTCACGGCCGGGATCCGGTACATGATCTATCCTCACATAGGCATCAACACCTGGGTGAAAGCAAGCTACGAAAATTCAAGTGCAAAAGCCACTTCGGACGGCACTAATAACAAAGGCGTGATTTCCAAGTTGGTGCTCGAGTTCCGCCTATTCTCCCTAGCCATCTTCTTTTAAGAATTAGAGGGTCTTTAGGTACTCGATTAAGTCCTCTCGCGCATTAACATCTTTCTCAAAGTTGATGCCGCCAAAAAATACTTCGATATTGTCATGCCCGATGTTGCTAAATCCAGGCCACGTTGTATTAATCTTGGTGCCTGTAACTGCCCTGGCATCGGCAATAAATCCGACTTTTTCTTGATCAAAATGTAGATCGCCTCTAACGAATTCCGGCGGCCTAGTTGATGGAACAAGTAGATGAAACAACGTTGGTACTGACCCGTTGTGAAGATAAGGCGAGCGCGCCCAGATTCCGGACAAACTTGGCGCCTGATAACCAAGACTTGAGCTTCTATCTAAAAGCACCTCGTTATCAGACACCTGGCACCTAGTCTCATTGGCAAGGCCGCAAGCATCTCTGAGCCCAGCGATTAATCCAATCCTAGCACCCTGATTAAGACCACGAGCACGGTTTGGATCAACACCCAAAGTTTCGATACTAACAAAAGCATTATTGGCATGACATCTTTCGCAGACATTTCCGTAAATTTGAGCACCTCGCGTAGCTTTAACCCCATCAACAGCGAACGGATAGGTAGGCGACGGCAGGTTTGATATAAAAGTAGTTGCTAGTTCTGCATTATAACGATCTACCTTGCTTGGATCCCTAATCACCCCAAGTTCAGCTCCAATGTTTCTGATAAATTGGTTTTCGATGGTGCCATCCCACTGTGAGTATTTTTTGCCGGATTGCCGCCAAACACTCATGATGTCAACCATGGGCGGAGCAGATGGAAGGACGGCCAGGTCCTCAGAGGTCAAACCAGTATCCTGATGTGATTTAAGTTTGGGACCAACCACTAGCGATAGAACCGTAAAACCAAAAGCATCAAGCGATCCAGGAACGCCGCCCCGTAACAGGTGCTGCGCTTCACGGTAGGTATGACTTCCTAAGGCTCGATTTATGAGATCCTCACGAGCATTAACACTCGATCTTATAGCTGACAGAAAACCCTCCGGATTGGCGAGTATTAATTCCCTATCTCGAGCCTCTGCTTCCTCATGACCCTCGCCATAAAACCAACCGACAGGTTTTTGTCTGAGTAAACTGCGAATCGCCGCCGCATTTACTCGATCCTCTACCAGAGTCTTCGCCAAATTATATCGATATGCAGTTGTGTCAATCTGGGTGTTAGGAGCGCCAACCAATTCCATAGTATGTCCTTCTGCATCGATGACACGACCAAGATGACAGCTTCCACAACTGAAAGTTGCCACCATCGGCCCTCCGTCGAACCTAGGACCTAAATTCAATTCATTTGGAAGCTGACCGCTGCCTTTCTCTTCATAAGTGAAGCCCATAGCCCTAGAAGCCGCGGACTTACTCCATGATTCCGGAGCTATCTCGCCAAGCAAGCCCAATAACATTGCCGGTACACCGTCACTGCCGACCGGCTTGAATCTAAAGGCAAATGCAGCGTCCGCGTGTTCAGCAAGGTATTTTGTGAGGATATCGTTTCTGGAACGCCTCTCATCATTCCAGTTTAGTGAACTAAAAGAAGCGTCTTTAATTGTGGATTCTCGCTGCAAGATGCGGCATCCAGACACGCCAACTAGGAGTACGAATAGTGCCGATAGACATAACCGTGCCATAGGGCGTACCTGCCAATAATGAAACAGATTTTTGACTAGATGTTCAGATTAAGCGTACCATTGCTAACTAGAGATTCGTAATTAAAAGTTAGGAAAAATCCACTATGCACATTTACCGTCGCACCTGGATGCTAGGTACTTTTTTATTAATCACTGCTGGCTGCCTCGGAAAGCACAAAAACGAAGCCAAAAGCTCTGATCTAAATTCTGACATGCAAAATTTTACAGAAGTTAATCTTGTATCTACTCAAGAGGCAGCTAGATATTTTGAGACCGCTTCCAAGGAGGTCAACTTTGCTAGCAACAGGGCAGCACTGGCAAAGACACCGATGCGAGAGCTGAAGAGCGGACTAAATGATGATGTAAAAAGCACTCGATTTATTGCCAATAGCAAAGTGATCAATATGTCGCAGAATGCTTTGTCAGTTTCAGCTCATCGTGCTTCAACTCAATCTAAAGAGCCATCTTCGCAGAGCGTAGAAGAGTTTCTGTCGACGCAGTCAATTGACCTCGGCAAGCTAACTTCCGCTGATATGACTGCTTCCTATATGGCCTTAAGGGCCCTTGTTTCGGGGGACGTCGAGTCTGATGCCTCAAACACAGTGCAAAGCCTAAACCTGACTGGGCCTACCCAGCAGATTCGTGACCTAACGAAGCTAGCTGATCTCGGTAAAAAGACCTGGGACAATCTACTCACCGGTGTGCCAGCAGCACTTGACCCAGCCACATGGCAACTGATCGACAGAAATCGACGGATACTGACAGTGGCCACGGAAATAGTCGATCGAGTTGGCCCCAAAGATCTAAAAACGAGATCCTATAATCAGATGCTACGGCATATGATTAAAGCATCTGAAATCATCACCGGCCCTTCCCAACCTTCGACCGCAGCTTCGCCCGAAATTCCTGACTGGGACCCCTGAGAGCATCAGTTATTGTTGCAACTCATTTGCACTTAGACTAGCCTCTGCGAGCCAAGTTGGGAGACTCAAACCTGGCTTTATTGCCATAAATTGCCGGAGGCTTTAGCTTTGAAAGCTCTGAAATTACTACCTTTTATCTTGTTGTATAGCTGCGGGGGTACGTCTAATGGGACCGATACCGTCAACCAAGGTTCGCTAGGCGCCTCCCCCTATATCACCGTTGATTCTGGCAACCTCTCGCCGTCAGGTATGGGCATCAAGGGACAGGGCGCGGTCGCATTCAAGAACTCCGTTGGTGAAATTGGCGCGCGTAAGAGCTACTCCATCACGTTTAGCCTGGATGATGGAGGGAGTTTAACCTTGGTCGCTAATGCCGATGAGACCCTCAAAAACGGTGTGGAAGTGAAATTCACTCGCACGGGTAACTCCGTGGCGGCGGCAATGCTTGCAGATTCCAAGACATCCGCCGCTAAAAACTTTCCAAGTATTTCTGGAGCCCAACAAATTACGTTGACGGTAGACATCCATAACAACGAGGTTCCGGCGCACATTTTGATCTGGAGCGGTAATGATTTTACTTCTGGCAACGCTCTGCTTAATTCTGAAACAGATGATGCCGCGCCCGGCCAGGGACGCGGCACCTTTTGGGGACTGAAACTAAACCAGGCCACGGTGACCGACGCTGTCGTCGGAGCACCTAAGTTTGTTGGTGAATGATCACTGCGCGGGATGGCGCGTACGGATTAGGTTTGAGAGATCATAGCCGTGCTTCTGTACGGCTCGATCTAAAATCTGTTGCAAAAGCGTCTCATCCATAGAGCGAGCGCGACTGAGGACGAAGAATGCCGACCTCGTGGGCTCGCCCACTACCGCCCACTGATAATCTGAGTCTAACTCGACTATCCAATAGTTGCCTTGAGGCCCACCAGGCTTAAACTCAACTAAAAGTTTGCTATTGGAGTCGTCGGCAGGAATTGCCTTGCCGGTTACGGTCTTGAGAAAGCCCCGCTCGGGATTAAAAAGACGGCAGCTGTTGAACACCCTTACCGATCCATCAGCATTTCGACTGTATTCTGCTGTGGTAGCCGTGCAGTTATCCTGCTCTGCTTGATTCAATCGCGCAATTTCGTACCATTTACCTAGATAGCGATCCAAATCGACGCTCTGCACGGTCTCGAGCTCTCCATTGGCAACATTACCAAAAACAGAACTCGCGCCCATCGATAGATAAGCAAAACTAGCCAGTCCAATAGCAAGCTTGCGAAACATACCGCCACCCCTTTCACCTTCTAAATTTTGATTTAATAGATCGTTACCGTTTATTTACCCGAAATCTGCACCATTCGGCTAGATCTATCGTGTACTGAGACAAAATTTAGTGATGAGAAAGTCGCCCCACACCAGACCCACGATGTGGAGCCCACTTTGGTCTCCCGTCGACATCGCGCAGTATCAGCTTTTTACCTCCACCTTGAATAGAGTATGCAAAAATTGATTTCACCCCACTCACTTCAGAGACAGCCCCTTCGACACTTACATCATCACCAATCGCAAATGGAAAACTCTTTGAGTTTATGTAGCTAGTAGGCCCTACATGGACAAAAAACGTCTCGTCACCGCTTTTTAATTTAAGATGCAGACCGTTAGCTTCGCCAAAGCACATTTCGTGGATATTAACGTCCTCAATCCGCCCTTCTACCGTAGTGTGCGGCAATTCCTGCAATCTAGCCCAATGACGCTCCCCACGGTGATGAGGCCCCAACTTCATGCCAGGGCAAGTCCATTCATCCTGCACTTGTTGAGTTTGCTTCTTTTCAAGGTTAGCCCCGCCCTCAACCGCTTGTTCTGCGCTAAATGCTACAGCTGGCAATGCCAGAATACAGCCAATGACGCATCTAGCATAAATAGTAAATCCATTCATAAATGCTCCTTTTGAAACTTATAATTCAAGAAAACTTCACATTTAACCGCAGAGCAAAAGCCATGCCTAAACGGCAGATACTCTGGATGAGGTTCTCACTAAATTTGGAACGATTATTGCTACCGTTTAATTAGCAGGAGGTATGATTATGCGAAATCCATGCGCTGTCTGGCTAAGCCACAAGGAAGCCTTCATTATAAATCTCAATCAAAGCGTGCCCGTGATCCAACACTTCGAGTCAACCGCTGAACGGAAGCATAAGGCTACTGGGGGTGTACGCGCTGCAAAGTCATATGCTCACAGATCGTCGATCTCTGCAGCACGTGACGAGGAAAACCGACGAAACGCTTGGAAAATGCACTATCAGCAAATTCTCGCATCCATACCAAAAGACGCGCAACTCCTAATCATGGGTCCTGGACCAGCGAAGACACAATTTGCACACTTCTTACGTGACCATCACAACTCCCAGGTAGAGGTGGTAAGAGTCGAACCGGTTGGCAAAATGACCGAGGCGCAAATGGTTGCCTTTGCCAAAACTGAATTCGGACAAACCACCCGAGTCAGCTGATGAATCACTCTCGATTAGGAGCAGCAATTATGGCGCTAGAAACAATCACAGAATTAATGACACCTGACCCTGTTTGTGTATTTGCCGAAGATCCACTCTCCGATGTCTATGCAATTATGGCAGAGCAGGATATCCGACACGTACCTGTGATCGACAGTGATGGTCGACTCGAGGGCATAATCAGTCAAAGAGATCTTATGAAATATGCGCTCTTTGCATTTGACGAACTGAACGTATTAGAAAAGAAGGCCAACCTAGCAGATCTCTCAGCAAGAGCCGTTATGACACCCGATCCGGAAACAATCACCGCAGAAGTTCCCGTGCGGGAAGCTGCAAGGCTGCTGCTAGACAACAAAATTGGATGCCTACCCGTGACTGACGGGCGAAAGATCATCGGTATTGTTACCGAGTCTGATTTCGTCAAACAGGCACTACAGGAGACGACTTATTGAGTTCAATTTCTTGCATTGGTCGCAGGCATTCTAAAACCTCTTCGTCACTTGTCTGAGAAAAGTCCTGATACCATTCACCAACACTGGAAAAGAGAGCTGGTGACTGTAGACAGTAGTAATCGTCAACTGACGAACCCAAACGCTGCCGAGCATCCTGAGGCCCCACTGGAACCGCAACTATCACCTTAGCTGCTCCTAACTTTCGCACGGCCATTACGGCAGCTTTCATAGTCGCACCTGTAGCTATGCCATCATCAACCACAATTACAGATCTTCCGCGAATCTTTGCAGAATCTAGCCTACCCTGATACAATAGCTGTCTTCTTTTAAGTTCATGGGTCTCGCGCAGCACTATATCCTCGACCTCCTTTTTAGTGACACCGCAGTCACGCATGATGTCATCGTCAAGGACACGGACCCCTTCTGGCCCAATAGCGCCAAATGCCAATTCCTCGTGACCTGGTACACCGAGTTTACGAGTTACGATCACACCTAACTCGGCTCGAAACATCTTGGCCAATTCATATGCTACAGGAACTCCACCGCGGGGAAGACCAAGGATAGCTAGGTTAGTTAATTCCTTGAGGCGAGGATCATAAAATAAACTTTCCGCAAGCCTCAGGCCTGCCTCATGTCGATCCTTGAATCGCGACATCATTCCATCCTCCAACATTAGACAACGAATTGCCTGCAAATCCTGTACTCAAAAATCAAAAAATAGGAATGGCATGAATTCTGCACACATGAATGTGGCGCATTTAGCAATGCCAATGTACTCGGGAAAGGAGAAACATAAATGAAAACTGACAACCAAATCAGGCAAGACATCCTCGATGAGCTAAGTTTTGATCCTAGCGTCGCCTCAGAAAATATCGCTGTCTCTGTCGCCGACGGCGTAGTTACCCTGAGCGGCTTTGTGCCCAGTTTTGCAGATAAATACAGCGCCGAAAAGGCAGCATTTCGTGTTGCCGGAGTGAAGGCAGTAGCCGAGGAAGTCGAAGTCAAACTACCCGCTACAAGCTCCAAGTCTGATCAAGAAATTGCTAAGGCCGCTGCTGATGCCGTTAAATGGAACGTCAGCCTGCCATCTACCATCCAAATATCCGTCGAAGACGGAGTTGTCATTTTAAGAGGTGAGGTGGATTGGCAATATCAAAGGGATGCTGCAACCTCGGCAGTTCGTTACATTACTGGCGTCCGACAAGTAAAAAATCACCTAGCCATTCATCAGCGTCCCCAACCAACTGATATTAAAATTCGCATCGAGCAAGCATTGATACGAAGCGCAGAGGCCGATGCTAAAAGGATTCGCGTTTCAACTACCAACGGCAGAGTGAATCTAAGTGGTACGGTTCGCTCCCAAGCTGAACTTCAAGATGCGAAATGGGCAGCATGGGCTGCACCAGGAGTCACTGCAGTTGAAACTAATCTAACGATAGAATAAAATTAAAAGGTCATTACGCTAAACAAATTAAAAGGCTGCCTGGTGGTCAAGATAATCCGCCAAGTGGGCAGCCTTTCAAGCTTTTGCAGGACCTGTGGCGACCACATACCAATTACAAGCATACAATTTGTATCATGCAATCCCTGTTAAATCACTGCGACCGATCCTAACAGGTCGGATAGTTGATAGCAGTCCGTCTGAACTTCAACTTGAGTACGGTGAACTGAAGTTTGGCTTCATTTACCGATTTGGCGCCATCGTATTCTTCAACATGGATCAAAAAGAGATAGACGAGGAACTTGCCAGGATTAGAGGGCTACTTGGACCAGATCTTGAAGATAAAACGACGGAAACATTCCAGATCCAAACCGGTAGTCAAGATCGCTTTGAATTCGACTACGCAGAACTTCGCACGATCAATATTCAAACGATTGCTATGACAGCATTGACCGTTGGACAGTCGGCTGCTTTGGAAACCTATGAAATACATGCTGATCGCATTTTGCGCAATTCAGCGAATTTCATGCAGCAACTTGCCAAGGTCGGTTCAGTCCCATTGCGAGGAAAAATTCTACTGAAATTCATTGGTTCCGCCGCCGGCACGCGTCAAGATATCATTGCTAACCTAGCAATTTTGGACCCACCTGAGGAAACCTGGCGGAGCCACGAACTGCAAAAGATCTTTAAAGAAGCACAGCAATGCTTTGACATCGATGTGAGATTTCGCGCATTAGACCGAAAACTCACACTGGTTCAAGACAATCTCGAAATTTTGGCTAACCTCATCACGAATCGACGAGCAGCTATTCTTGAGGTGCTTATCATAGCGCTGTTTGCCCTGGAACTCGTGTTGGCCATCTTTAAGTGATCTAAAAACCACAATACTTGGCCCTTCTGCCCCAGTGATCTGCGTCAATTAGAGCAAAAGACCAGAATGCCAACCGGCGTGAACCTTGCAATGGAAGTGATGGGTGGTGATTTAAAGATCACACCGAATCTACCCCTCATTGACAGGAGTTGATTTCTATGCAAGGTCCACTGCAAATTGACTTCCATGGTTTAGCACCGTCTCCCGCAGTGAATGAGCGTATCGAAAGAGGCATTAGCCATCTCGAGCGGCTTTTCCCGCGTATCATTGATGCCAGAGTAGTGATTGAGAAATCTCATCGCCACCAACGGAAAGGAATGCCATATAGAGTACGCATAGAGTTGAATGTACCGGGTGACCGACTCGTAGTAGGTAAAGAGGCAGCGTTAGATGCATCACATGCAGATATCTATGTCGCGATAAGAGACGCTTTTGCTGCTATGGAGCGCGTCTTACAAGATTATAGTCGGAGGATTCGTGGACAAATTAAAGTCCATGACAGCCCGCTCTCGATGGGCGAAGTCGCGCGAATCTTTCCTTATGAAGGTTACGGTTTTTTAATAACTGACGATAACCGCGAGATTTACTTCGACGCCAACTCTGTACTTAACGCGGAATTTGATCATTTAGCTGTCGGTAAAAAGGTGAAATTTTGCGAGGAGCTTGGCGAGAAAGGGCCTCAAGCCAGTACCGTATATGCCTGAATGGCCAGCCGAATAGTTAAGCGACCCCCGCAACGCGCGGGGGCCCATAATAATCAGTGCTTAATCGGAATCTTTTTGACCTCGCGTTTGGCCTCAGGAGTCCTTGGGACCTCGAT
This sequence comes from bacterium, assembly GCA_900299215.1. GTDB lineage: Bacteria > Bdellovibrionota_B > Oligoflexia > Oligoflexales > CAIYRB01 > CAIYRB01. The sequence continues at coordinate 9,625 of OMIY01000345.1, forward strand.
AGTTAGCACGCCCTGGTCAAATTTTGCCGAAACCTTTTCCTTGTCAACCGACGCTGGAAGGCGGATGGCACGTTCAAAAGCTCCGTAACGGCGCTCACTAAAACTACGCCCGACTTTTTTTGCTTCTTTCTCTTCTCTTTTTTCACCTTTGATAACCAAAACTTCTTTGTCTACAGAAACCTCGACATCTTTTTCACAGAGTCCTGGTAGCTCAGCTGACAGCACAATCTTGTCATCGAGCTCTTGAAGGTCCATGCGCGGCGTGAAGATGGCGGTACCGGCACCCAAATCTGGGCTTGGCCAATTGAATTCCTCTTCTTCAAATAGATCCCGCATCATCCGGTTCATTGAACGTTGGAGATCAACCCACTCATCACGCCTACGCCACGGAGCCAACGATCTGAACCCAACTGGAACTAAATCAGTCAACATGGGAAACTCCTTCCATAATCTAGTTTCAAAACCCACACCCGAGCGAACTTTTACACTCATAGGTGAGATCTAAAATTAAAGAAGCAATTCGTATGCCAAGTTCATTGAGAGGTTCACCAAAATTGGAACGAAGCTTGCAGTGCTGTTTCAATGTCGGAGCTCAATTATGTTGAACAACATATGATATGGAGACAAGCCATGCCAATCAAAGATGTATGTAAAGACACCGTTACTTGTGCGAATCCCAGCACAAACATCGCAGATGCCGCCCGTCTGATGCGCGACAAACATGTTGGCGAACTTGTGATCGTTAAATCAAAGGATCGTAAAGCACTGGGAATTTTAACAGACAGGGATATAGTTACTAAAGTCGTTGCGGGAAATATGGATCCTACCTCGATAAAAATCGAGGATATTATGGCTAAAAACCCCACTGTCGCCAAGGAGCAAGAAGGCCTATTTGAAGTGGCGCGGAAGCTCGAGAATGCTGGTATTCGACGCATTCCTGTAACTGACAACCAAGGCCGTCTTACAGGGATCGTCTCGATAGATGACTTATACGAACTTTTTGCTGCAGAACTTCAAACCCTCGCCAAGGTTGCAAGTCGCGAAGTATCAAATGAGCGCCTCACTTCTGCACTTGTATCCCAGTAAGATCCAGAACCGACCCGACTGCTTGAGGGATCCAGATTCATTGCGAGCGACCTTAGATAGGCAATGATCTGATCACAGAGCTGATCGGGTCCCGAACTTGATGTCCGAATATTTAGAACGTGAGCACCAGAAATCATTCCTTCATCATCGCGGGCCTGATCCAACCAATGTTCGGGCCGTGCATCTGAAAGACAAGATGGATCTTTCATACGCTCCAGCACTCGTGACACTGCAACTTCCTGCGGACATTCACAATTAATAATAACCAGTTCAACTCCTAACGCATCGACTTGATAGAGAACTCGTTGCTGCACGTCTTTCTGCAAATAACAAGCATCTAAGATTACTGATGTGCGATTTCGCAATGCGCTTACAGCAGTTTCCAGCATCTTTTCGTAAATATGCAATCGTCCACTTAAGCTATAGACACCCTCGCCGTAAGCTTCACCAGCCTCGCTCCGAATGTTCTGCTCTCGTCTAACACGGTCTGATTGAATCAAGGTCATACCGAGTCTCTCACTCAGTTTTTTTGATACCGTCGACTTACCTGACCCAACTAAGCCGCGGACGATAACGCAAAATGGCTTAGACATCAGACCCATACCCCTGTCGGCTAAATCTAAATACCTCTTGGCCAAAATAAGCGCGCGCCGTTGATCATCCCCGGCAGTCTGCTCCATTCGTAAAACAGCAACCTTGGCCCTTACTGTTGCTCGATAGGACATAAAAAAATCAGCCAAATCTGTGTTATGACCTAATCTATAATCCGTCAGCTTGCTCTGCAATAAAGTCGTGCCAATATCCCGCCGCCCCAACCTCTCGCATTCAAGCGCGAAAAAGCAAATCTCGTCTAAGAGATCGACCTGACGGAAGCCATCATTAAATTCAACGCAGTCAAAGATCTTAGGAATATCCTCAAGACAGATGTGTTCGGGCCTTAGATCACCATGGCCATCAACAATCAATCCTGACTTGATCCGGGCAACCCACAAGTCAGAATTAAGCTCAAGAAATTGCAGCTGCCGATTACGAATCCGACGAAGCAAGTCTTGGTCAAGGCAATGCACATCTCTGCCTAATTCCACAAAATTTGCCAATATTTCATTTCGAAGTGAATTGACGAATGTAGCTGGATCTGGGTGAATGCGCTTTGTTTCACGATAAAATTTATCCAACACATCAATGAGCGCAGAAATATCTGCTTCACGCACGTCGTTAATCGCAATCTTTTCATCCATCATTAGAGTTGACGGCAGTCGTCGCATCTTGACGACAGAATCGACTACTCCTTCGTCACCGCCCAGTATTAGCCTTCCATCTGGTGTCCTGCAAATGTCAACGACCCCTAAATAGACATCCGGCGCCGTACGTTTGTTCAGCTCTACCTCTTTCTCACAGGCCTGCCTCCGTCGCTCAAACGTGCTGAAATCAAGAAAATCAAAGCGAACTGACTTTTTCAATTTGTAGGCGAAGGCCTTCGTCAAAAATACGTGCGAAATATGAGTTTCGATATGTTCAATCTGCTCAGGCGAGCCACCACCCTCGTATACCGCAATCGCAGCTTTAAGTCCCTTGACATCGATACCTGAGGCAACAACACCCAGATCATTATTGCTCGATAGAGTCATAACACCTCCTCCTGGACCAGCCTGTACAATAAGCTATGCAAAATCCTGACCATGGCGCGAAAGTTGCTGCTTTATAGTTGATGGCCTTCGATGTATCAAAAGATACATTTTGTTCTACATGCTACTTGGGACACCCGTGAGGTGATAATGATCCCGCAGAGCAATGCTACTGTTGCTGAACAATTTGAAGAGACTGCAGATCTACTGGCTCTGACCAATGCAAATCCCTTTAGGATTCGTGCTTATCAGAATGCAGCTCGCACCATAAGATCACTTGAGACACCACTGCCTACTTTAATGACAGAGCCTAACTTCCATCTCGATGACCTCCCGGGCATCGGTCGTGACCTAGCATCTAAAGTCACTGAAATCCTGCATAAAGGGTCTTTTAGGGCTCTGGACACTCTTCGATCAACAATCCCGACCGGGATGCGCGAATTGATGCAGGTACCAGGCCTGGGCCCCAAAAAGACAATGTTGCTTCACAGCAAGCGCGGCATCAATTCACTTCAAGATCTGGAGCTGGCTATTAAAGCTGGACAACTCAGGGACCTCAAAGGCTTTGGCCAAAAATCGATTGCTTCACTTGCACGAGCTCTGGCACAAAAGGGTCTAAGTTCAGGCAGAATGCTAGTCGATGAAGCAGACGATCTTGCCACAAATATCTTGCTCCATCTATCTAAACTACCTGATATTGAAGTAGTTGTGGCTGGCAGTTTACGACGTGGACTTGAAACAGTTGGAGACTTAGACTTTGTTGCCACGGGTCAGTCTGCCCCCAAGGTATTTGATCACCTGAAAAAATTTGATACCCAGGCGATTGTACTTAGCGCCGGATCAACGAGAATGTCCCTACGCTTGAAAAGTGGTCGGCAAATCGATATCCGTGTCATAAATAAAGCGTCTTTTGGATCAGCACTGCTTTATTTCACTGGTTCCAAGTCGCACAATATCGAGCTTAGACGCTTGGCTCAGGCGCAGAACCTCAAACTGAGCGAGTACGGACTTTTTGACCAGGGCAAGAGAATTGCAGGTGCAAGCGAAGACGAAATCTACCAGGCATTGGGTCTTGCCTCTATTCCGCCCGAGCTCAGAGAGGGCCGCGGTGAAGTCTCGCTTGCAGCCAAAGATCAACTACCAAGCTTAGTAAATGCGAAGGATATTCTTGGTGACTTTCACCTACATACGACTGCTACGGATGGCGTCAATACGATTCGGGAGATGGCGCACAAGGCACAAGAGCTGGGCTACGCCTATATCGCCATCACGGACCATTCTGAGCGCGTCAGAATTGCTCATGGTCTATCCAGGGAGCGCCTAGCACGACAATGGGCTGAAATTGACAAAATTGCCACAGAGTTTCCGACACTTCGAATTCTCAAGGGAATCGAGGTAGATATTCTGGACGACGGCGCAATGGACCTAAGCAAGGATTTTCTCAAGGCTGCTGATTGGGTCGTTGCAGCGGTTCATTACGGACGCAATCAAAGCCGCGCGACGATGACCAAGCGCATAATTAGAGCAATTAGCTCAGGTGTGGTGCACGCCTTGGCTCACCCATCCGGAAGGTTACTCACCAAAAGACCAGAGCTTTCATTTGATCTTAATGAAATTACCAAGGCCGCCTGTGACTATCACACCGCACTTGAGATAAACGGGCAACCCCAACGACTTGACCTAAACGACAAGATGATTGAAATCGCAGCGCGACATCCCGTGGAATTTGTATTAGCAACTGATAGTCATTCGGTGGCTGAGTTTGACTTTATGAAATTCGCGCTTAAACAAGCCCGAAGGGGCGGGTTAAGCAAGGATCGCATCGTCAACTGTAGACCGTTCGGCGCGCACTAAGGCGCCTAAGGACCTGCTATGTTATGATTCCTAATTATCATAACCTGAGGCGGCCCCATGAACTGCATCGAGAGAATTGTGCGGTGGCATGATCGTGATCCTAATAAACTTGCAGTTTGGGATATACACGCTGGGACTACATCATTCAGTCAACTAATAGACTGGGCCGCAAGTTGGCAGCACGCCATTTCGTCTAATGGATTCAGCTGCGGTGGCACCGTCCTATTAGTAGCTGAGCCCTGCGCTGCGACTTATGCCGCTGCAATCGCTATTATTGGGCTCGGTGGACGCTTGATGTTTATCGAGCCAGACCGTCTGACGCCAGCTATGGACTATGCGATCTCCTTAGCTCGACCATCCATTCTGATTTCTCCTAGGCAATTAAGGCTGCAGGAAGATGGGCCTGAGTCCCTTCGAGCCGTCAAGCAAACTTTGACGATCGATTTCACAAAATACGAGCCTAGCAATTGTCAATTCCAGGTAGTCGATGTCGAGCCGGACGATGGAGCAATGATCTCGTTCACTTCCGGTAGTCAGGGACGACCTAAGGGCATTATCCGAACGCACAAACACACTCTAGAATTGGTCGACCTTTTGACCGAGGGTGGATGTCGCGATCCCTTTGAAGAGCCTGATCTAACTATATTTCCGGCAATTGGCATACTTCATCTCTTCAGCGGACGCGGGACGATCACCGTGCCACAAAATGCAAATCAGAGTGCGCTAAAGGCCTGCATCAAATTCTCGGCAAAGATGCTACCAAGGACATTGACAGCAAATCCTGGATTCTTCAAAAGACTAGATCTCAATTCCCTGACTCAGGGCTTTGAGAGTTTAGAGGCCATCTATATCGGTGGCGGACTTGCCGATACCGCTGAGATTGATCGCATCTGCCGTCGTTGGCCAGGGGCTTCGATAACTCATGTGTACGGCTGCTTAGAAGCCGAACCCATCGCACTAGTAGATGCTCGTAAAGCATTGGAGAAGGCTAATGACCTAGGAGAATTAAAATTACGCTATTTAGGCGAGCCGCTCCCCTTTCTTAAAACATTGCAAACAAAAGACGGCCTGTGGGTCTCTGGACCAAACGTCTGCGCAGAATCGATTATAGACCCAAGCCGAGGGATGCTGCCGCTTCCTGACGACAACACCGGTTACCCCTGGCATCAGACGGGAGACCGGATTGAAATCAGAGAAGACGGATGGTACTGGTCAGGTAAGATCTC
>OMIY01000346.1 GCA_900299215.1 bacterium
CGATGTCGGTATCAATTCGCGGCTGATGAAAATTTCCCAAATTGCTGTTTCCACTGACGACAATCTGATCTTAGCAGATCACGGTGCTAACAGATTAAGGCTTATGTGTCTTAATGCTTACGGCAAATGTAGCGGCCTAACTGCGGATTCAATCTATCGATGGGCTGGTGATGGCACTTCCGGGGCGGTCCCTGCTGACGGTACGGACAAGGCCACATTTAAGCTAGGTAAGCCCAGTGGGGTGGCTGTGACGAACTCTGGCGACGTGCTCGTGCAGACCGCAATAAATCCCGGAATTTTTCTGATTTGTACGCAGTCTAACAACGCTCCCTGCTCAGGTAAGACGGTTGGCAGTGTGTACCGTGTTGCCGGCACCGGTGTTGCTGGTAACGGTCCATCAAACGTCGCTGCGCTCGATGCTCCAATGGGGCCGGTAACAGCGGCTGATGCGGAACTTGAATTTGGACGACTGGGTATCCATCCATGGACTGGTCATGTCTACTCAGCCGATGGCGATGCTAGAGCCATACGTTTATTTACTGGTATTGGTCGCTGAAAAGGTCAGTTACCAAAGTCAATTTGGACGCGGGCGAGTCGGTCACCATTAACGGCGAGCTGCGTCGGACCTTCGTATCCGGTCATCATTGGCTCGTCGCCATCGACAAAGGTGAAAGCTATGTTAGGGGCAAATTGCCTGATTAGCCAGTTGCGGGCCTCGGCCAACACCTTGACCGTGCGGGGGGCGCTGCCAAATTGCGGCGTAAGTTTAAAACTAAGTGCCTCTTGGCGAAACGGTACGAAGAGATCGAATTCTAAAGACTCGCCTGCTTTGATGCGATCCCAATGTTTCACAACAAAAATTGGGACGGAACTCCCGGCAAACGTGCGTTCAGTCCAAGGGATCTCCTTGGAATTAAGCTCGTCACTGGCATCTGCACGGTAACAGACCTTGGCCTTACGACCGCTCACCAGGGCCTCGCTCAGCTCGCCAGTGAGATAATTCTCTGAGCGGTAGCTGACGGTAGTCAGTAGCCTTGGTACGTAGGTCCAAATCTCGACACCGGCAAGTTTGGTTCCCTGCACATAGCGTGTCGTCATGCTGGCGATGCCGTCGACTAGACCGGAGCGTGACTGGGCTTCATAGACCGGTTTGGACCCATCCTGGGACGTGATGGCATAGCTTACAGCAGCACCCTCTACCCCAACTACAGCCTTGGCTACCTGCATGCCCATCGCCGCTTCTCCACTTCCGTTCCACTAACGATCAGATAAGTACCCGTAACTATTAACAACATCCCCAATGACGCATTTTGATTGGCGAATTTCGTTTATAGCGCAAAATGTGCAGATGCGTGACGAAAAAGGCCGGTCGCCGCAGTACTGCAGCGGCGACGGTTTGTCGGCTAGTCTGGGCCTGAGATTAGGCCGCTTGAGCCGTAGTTTTCTCCTCGGTAGCAGCGGCTTGCGGCGGTACGGCTAAGTGCATACGACGCGGGTACCAAAGTAGCGTGCTGGCGCCTAAACGGGTCAGGGCGGATAGCGTGAAGACGACGGGGTAGGCGTAGGCCTCAGGGAGTAGTTTGACCCCGGCTCCACCAATCAGTGAACCGGTGACGATGGCCAGTGCATTGAGCAAATTAAATACCGTTAGCATGGACAGCCGGTCCTCGCCGGAGATCCGTTCAAAGATTAGCAGCGTTGAGGACAGCTCGAAGGCAGCCCAGGCGACGCCAGCATAAAACTGCACCACTAGAAGTACGTGAAATTGGGGAGTGATAAACCATGATAAAGGTAAGGGCGATATCGCAACTGCTGCGATCAGCAGACTGCGGTAAGACCCAAAGCGGTGAATTTGGTTTGAAAGCACAGGCAAAGCAATGATTTTTGCCAGGTAGCACATACCCACCATCGCTACATATTGGTAGTAGGGAAACGCGGCGTGCGCCAGCATATAGGGCGCAAAAAAGGCACCACCGATGTGCACTCCGACCTGCGAAGCAAGCAGAAACACGAGAAAGCGACTCGACTGAGCGGTGTATAGACGCTTGGCAACCAGTGTGAGCTTGGGCCTGGGGGTAGCCTCGGGCGCAATAGGCGCGTCGCTTTGTAGACGCAGGCAAATACAGGAAAGTAGGCGCCAGCTGGCTGCGATCATGAATAGTGTGGCGAAACCTTTGAGAGCCTTGCCCTCAGACTGAAAGTTAACCAGCAAATATCCCGCACCTAGAAATGCGAGGAACGCCGCCAGCTGGGTTAAGCGTGCTCGCACGGTAAAAAATGGACGGAGCACCTCGCGCGGAATCAGACGGTCTATCCAACTATTCCACGCTGGACCAGCAGCCATCCCAAAGCCCCAGTAGATGGCGCACGTAGCAAATAACGTCTGTACACTGATATCTGCCTGCCAGGCTCCGTAAGCAAGTGGCACGAAAGCTAGTCCTTGCATCGTCGCACAGCCCACCACCCAGCGTCGGTAGGAGCCGCACCAATGAGCGCCTTTGGGTCCGATCAATTGCAGTAGGCCACCAATCAACAGGGGTATCGTCCCTACGAGCCCGGCGGTAACCTGTCCAAGTCCCACAGCTAAGGCAAATGCGGCAATGTACGTCTCACCACAGCCAACCATCATGCTGTAAGCACTTCCATCGGCGCAGCTAAGCACCATATCTTTTTTGCTGGTATTTGTGGGCAAGGCGAAGACTTTGAATGAGGGGATTTTCCCTCTATTATCTCTTGCCCAAGCTATAACTGCACTGGTCAAATTTTGCCGCGATCGCCGATTAAGTCACGGCAGTATTTACCTACGATGCGATTTATTAGCCTAGATTGCGATCCATCTTTTTTTGTTTATTTCCGGAATTTTTCTCCAGAAATTCAATAATGGCTCCGGCTACGTCTTTCTGCGTCGACTTTTCGATGCCTTCCAGACCAGGCGAGGAGTTGACCTCCATCACGACTGGACCGTGACTCGACCTTAAAATGTCGACTCCGGCTACGTTGAGGCCCATGGCTTTTGCGGCTTTGACCGCTGTGGCTCGCTCGGCAGGTGTGATCTTCACCCTGGTAGCGACGCCGCCGCGATGGAGGTTTGATCTAAATTCGCCTTCGGGAGCCTTGCGCATCATCGCTGCAAAAACCTTGTCACCGATGACAAAGCAACGAATATCATTGCCCTTTGCCTCTTTGATAAATTCCTGCACGATGATGTTAGCTTTAAGCCCCCGGAAAGCCTCGATAACGCTCTCGGCAGCGTTGCGATTTTCAGCTAAGACCACGCCTATACCCTGAGTGCCCTCGAGCAACTTAACGACCAGCGGGGCCCCACCTACGGAGTTGATTAGGCCGTCTACGTCACGCGTGGAATGGGCGCAACCGGTAACCGGTAAGCCGATCCCTTGCTTGGCCATGATCTGGAGGCTGCGCAATTTGTCACGAGACCGCGAGATAGCCAGTGATCGGTTGAGAGTCAATGTTCCCATCATTTCAAACTGGCGCACCACGGCAGTGCCGTAGAAAGTGTGCGATGCGCCGATTCGCGGAATCACCGCATCAAAGTCCGCTAGCGAGCGTCCTTTGAAAAACACTTGTGGTTTGTGCGAAGTGATATTCATGAAGCATCGCAAGTAGTCGATCACCTCGACCGAATGGCCGCGATCACGCGCTGCTTCTACCAAGCGAGCGGTCGAGTAGAGGGATGGTTTGCGTGAAAGTACTGCGATCTTCATGTTGCCTTTGCCTTAGGTTTCAATGACTTTTTTTTCCCGCCCAAGTAGGACCTGCCCGCGTCGACCATAAACCGACCACGCAGTGCCTGCCGTCCGATCAGCATCCTGAAACCCATCGTGCTGCGAGCAATCAAAGTTAACTCGACACGCATGGCTCGACCCTTAATCACGACGGTAGTCTCGATTACTGGTCGGAGCGAGGTCTTGCCACCGGAGTCTCGAACGAACCGTTCCTCTATCAAGGGAGCCTCACAGACGACAACTTGTTTCGTTGTGCGCTGTAAAGGGTGTACGTCAAATTTTACCCATGTTTTCCCAGCCTTAACCGTATAGCGGATGTTTATGGCATGCAGGGCTGAGGTACGGGCTCCGGTGTCGACCTTGGCCTTGACCAGACCCAGACCGAGTTCTGGTAGGCCCACGTATTCACGCCAGCCTACGACCTTTAGGGCTTTGATTTTGCTTTCAACCTCGGTCACGAGGGGGCCTCAAGGAGGGTAAAACGGCAACAGGCACTACCATCCCAGTCTAACTAAATCCAGCGACATTGAAATCAGGCAATTTTTGCCGCTTTGCGACTAGGCCTAATGAGGATCATAATCTTATCGTCTTGGACCGGATGCCGAGCAATTGCGCTAATACCCTCGTCGAGAGCTGCTAGGACAATGCGCAGAATGGAGCGACTGCTTCGCCTAGTCTTCCAATCGAGGATGCCGTCGGTACCCATCATGAGCACGTAAGATTCACCAATCGGCAGGTAAATCTCCTTTGGTCTGAAAGTTGCCTGGTCCTGGAGGCCTAGCACGGAACCATTGCACAGAATCGGACTAATTGAGAGCGGATCATCAATATTTCTGATTAAAAACATCGGCACGTGGCCAGCAGAATAGTAAATGCAGCTTTGTTCGTCGAGGATCATGATGCCCATCGAAAGTGAGTGGGTTCCTCGCATTTTACTCATTATAAACAAGGAATGATTTAAATTTTGCATCCATTTTAGGGCGTCAAATTCGCGCTCCGCCAGGCTAACAGCCCACAATGATTGGACGCATTGGACCACCATCGCCGCAGGTATTCCTTTGCCGGTGACGTCAGCCACGACGACAACTTGACGTCCGTCTGGTAACTCGCGCTCTGCGAGCCAGTCGCCACCAAGGATGCCGTGGGGGACATGGAAAAAATTAATAATATGGCGTGCAGATTGCTTCGTACCAATAGGTGATTGGAACGCATCTTGGACCGTGCGCGCAATTTCAAGCTCGCGTTCTATCGTTTCTCTCTTGAGAGTTTCGTTCAATATCGAAAGCTGCTGGGCGTTGTATTCAGTTAAGGCTAACCGTCGCCGAATCCTTGCGTCTATGATGACAAAACATCCAATACAAAAGGTAGGTATGACAGAAAGTAAAAACAGACCGATCTGGTTACTAGACCTAGCCTTAACCGCAGGTAGTAGCGTGATGATTGGGACTAAGCACAAGAAAAGCACAACAAGACGGCCATAAAGAAGATACGCTGCGGCGGCTCCCCAGCCGACAATTTCGAGCATAATCCCTGCCATAACGTAGTAATCTGGAGTGAACTCGGTACTTCTAAATAAGCCATCAAAAATCAATCCGCTGAAGATCAGGCATGTCGTGATAACCGTCGCAGCACGCACAGCAATCAGTTTGGTGTGGTTTTGGAAATCAAATAAGTGGTTAGCAATGGCCCAAAGGATGCATTCAATGCCAAGCGTAGAGGTCCAGAGTATAGGTATGATTTTCAGTTCAGGGTGGCCAAAAAAATAGAGTGCAACAGTACCAAGAAAATAGCCTACAGAGCCAATGTTGTTGTAGACCGCGAGTCCACGGATGAGCTCCTTATTCTGGTGCTCATTTAAGTATCTAGTCTGGTCCGCATTCAATCCATGGATATCGGAGCGAAGTAATCCATCTTTTAAAAATTTGTAGAGATTGAAATTCATGACTACCTATCAGATCCGCGAGTGCCTTGTCCCAGCTAGTTGTGGTGCTGCTCTCAACCTACTCCTGCTCGTTGAGTTCGGTGCTAAGCCGCCAATGACAAAAGAATGACGTCGAACCTGACGTTGGCTCGGAGTTTCAATCACCCAGACCCACTTAACCCGTGCCAATCTTTTTTCCGCACTAATCCCGTCTTTAGCGCGGCGAAGACTGACACTCATAGTCAGAGTGATGCGGCCACGTATAGACGCTACAACGATGGTGATTCCTTGCCGCGCTGATTGCTTGTCAAGACCGATGCCGCCAAGTTTGGAGTGAACACGGACCCGGTAGCGCAGACCTGGCGCCTTTTCAATGTGACCGTTCTTTATGAGTAATTGAACCGGAAGCAAGCTGCCATTGGTCGCAACCAGACGACCAAGTCTAAAGATTAGATCAGGTTGTAGACCGGTAATCTCGGTTACCTGTTTTAGAAGTTGTGGCTCGAGTGCACCAGCAGGCAGGGCCTGACAGAAAGAAACATTACGCAACACTTGGCGCAAAAGTTCGTTTGGTGCGGTCATTAGTTACTCCTCCACAGGTGCGTGCTAACACGCTGACCCTACGGAGGTTTCGGCTGGCTTTGGGTAAAGCTTGAGACTTACTCCTGAAAATTAAAAAAGATCAACTAGGACGGCATGTTGCCGTCCGTCGGGGTGTGAGTGTCAGTGGATAAATAGGGTCA
>OMIY01000347.1 GCA_900299215.1 bacterium
TATGACTGCGTGAGTCGCCGACGAGACTGAGCTGCCAACCTTGCCTCCAGCCGCTTTAATAGCTTTTTCGATCTCGGCTCGAGGACGGCTCAGTGCTCCAGTGATCACCAGCTGCTTGCCGGAAAGTGGTCCATCACCGGCAAGGGCAGCTCCCTCCTCCACCACAACTCCAACTTCAAGTAGTTCGTCTATAAGTGCCTGCTTATCTCTAAGTCCGTCGACGATTTGGCCCGCAGATTTTTCGGCAAAACCTTCGATCGAGGCAATTTTTTCAGCGGTCAACGCGCGCAGTTCACCAAGGCTTGGAGCTTCGGCTATTAGCTTTTCCCAAGTAGTTACACCGGCACCTTCGATACCCAAACCACTAAGAAACGAAGCAAGCGGTAACTTCCTTGACCTGTCAATATTGGCTAGGAGCTTAGATGCCATTTTCTCTTTAGTTTGGGGAATCTTAAAAAAGTCGTCGAGCTTCAGACGATAGAGATCTGGAATCGACTTTACTAAATCGGCCTGCATCAATGCATTGAGTCGCTTTTCGCTCAAATCGTCGATTTCAGCTGCTCGGATCCAGTTTAATATGCTCCCAAGTTGTTGTGCGGGGCAGCTCCCGTTGTTTCGGCAGATTAGCCTTACGTCATCAAAGTCGAGCCTAGCATCACAAGACGGGCAGTGTGTTGGTAACTTCGGCTGCCCACTGGCGGCCTCGACTACTTGGAGAAATTTAGGGATCACCTCGCCAGAGCGCACGATTTCAATTCGGTCGCCAGCTTTGATGCCAAAGGTTTGGACGTGAGCTGCATTATGTAGGGTCACATTTGTAATGACTGCGCCGCTCAAAGTTACTGGCTTAATGACTGCTACAGGGGTCACGATACCAAGGCGAGATGTGGCCCAGGTGACCTCTTCTATCCGGCTGATTGCAGTTTCGCCTTGCCATTTAAAAGACATCTTATAACGAGGGTGATGCGAGGTGTTGCCAAGTGCGTGCTGCTTTGCCAATAAGTCGTAACTAAAGACTGCACCGTCGGCAGGGACTTCACCGTCGCTCATAGCATCACGCACTGCATCTAGGTACTTAGCCAAGGCAGCTTCGCCCTTAAGGCGCTCGGGCAGTGGTAAGCGAAAGCCATTGTGACCAAGCCAATTTAACTGCTCCATCTCCGTCTTGTGACCCAGATCCTGCTCGATACCAGTGATGTTGAATCCGAAGAAGTTAAAATGACGTGCTAATTCACTATGCGTCTTTCGGCCCAAAAGACCAGCCACTATGTTACGTGGGCTGGTGGGGCGATCTAGTCCCAGTGTCGTCATTTCTTCGGCTAGATGGATAAAATTTGATTCGCTGCAGTAGAGCTCACCGCGAACCTCCACTAAACCTTTCAAGGCAATCTTGGGAACCACATCACTGACCCAACGTACCTTTACTGTGACGTCTTCGCCGACAAGACCGTTGCCGCGAGTCTTGGCTTGCACCAAATTGCCGTCCTCATAAATGAGGCTCATGCTGACACCGTCAATTTTGAGTGTGCCGACCACCCATTCAGAATCAGCCCATCGCATGAGCTCCGCGATGTCGTAGGTCTTCTGTAAACTAAGCATGGGATGCGCATGCTTTACTTTAGGTAGATCTGTTACGAGTTCACCGCCAACTAAAGTCAAGGCGGGATGGTCCGGAAAAAGCGAGCGTAACTCATCTTCAAGTTTATCGTACGCCGCGTCTGATATTTCTGGCTTACCAGCGTAATACGAACGCTTGTGGTGGACTATGGCTTCGGCCAAAAAGGCAATGCGTTCAGCTGAATATTTAGATGATGTTACCATCTTAAGCCTCTAGTTGGTCTTTGGTATATTTGCATGATGCAATCAGCTACGCCCTGTGAACAACATCTTTTCCACAAATAGCGTCACAGCCTGAAGATATGCAGACTGATTGGCCTTTTTGCGGAACCCGTGTCCCTCATCTTTAGCGAGCAAATACCAGGACTCATAACCGTTTTCGCGCACTGCTTTGACAATCTGTTCAGCCTCCGAGACCGGTACCCTCGGATCGTTGAGCCCTTGGATGACAAAGAGTGGTTTAACAATTTTTTTGACATTCGATAGTGGCGAAATCCGCTCTAAAAACTCGTGCATATCAGGATCGCGTTCATCGCCATATTCAACGCGCCTTAGATCTTGGCGATAAGACTTAGTGTTCTTAAGAAAGCTGAGAAAATGACTGATCCCCACGACATCGATACCGCCGGCGAGCTTTTCACTAAAGTGAGTAAGGCTAGCTAAGGTCATGTAGCCGCCATAAGAACCACCCATCACCAGAATTCGTGAGCTGTCCAAATATGGCTGCGTTGCGATCCAATCCAGCAGGGCTCCAATATCACGGACGGAGTCTTCGCGCAGCATGCCGTTATCAAGAGTCAAGTAGGTCTTGCCATAGCCAGCTGATCCGCGAACGTTAGGAGCGATGACCGCTACGCCGAGTTCACTTGCGAAATATTGAATGTTGGCAGAAAAGTTAGGCCTGAACTGTGCCTCTGGTCCACCGTGAATATTGATAATAACAGGTAGCTTTTCTGGGCGCTTTTTATCGCGAAAAAGAAAGGCTGGAATAAGTCGACGCTTACCCCGCACGTCATCAAAAGTTGGAAAGCGAATAAGCTCAGGTTCGACTAACTTAGCAACGTCCAATCCCCCCATTTCACTGGCGGTCCACGCAGTCAGCTTGGCATGCTTTAAGTCTAGGACATAGGCATCGCCCGAAGATGTGGCGCTGCCGTAAGTCAGCGCGAGTAATGCCGGATTTTTGGGATTAAATTCTAGCCCGTGGATTTGTCCTAGGGGCATATTAGGCACCAGGCGGAATTTTCGATTCTGGGTATCTAAGACGTAAAGTTTGGAATAACCATCAGAGTTAATGATAAAAGCGAGGCTTTTGCCATCGTCTGAGAGGCGCACTCCTTCGACGTCGCCGGAGATATCTGGGGTCAAAAAACGTTCTTTGAATGTGTTTAGATCAAGTTCATGCAGAGATAGAAACTCTCCTGAACCGTCATGGGTGACATA
>OMIY01000348.1 GCA_900299215.1 bacterium
CTTTACAGGGACTAATACTGGCGATAACAGCCGCTGACGTAAGGATTTCACCTGCGGTAAGGTTGGGTCTTTACCGCAGGTGAAATCCTTACGTCAGCGGCTGTTATCGCCAGTATTAGTCCCTGTAAAGACGAATTATTCAAGACAGGTGCGATCTCCCTCTCTGATCGCCTCGCCAAATGCAATAAAGTTGGCCTAGTCTTAGGGCAACTCTCATTCATCACCTTCCGGATTTGGGAGACAGTTGACGCTTGGGTAGCGCCTAATCCCACACTTAAAGAAGCTATTTTCGGAAGTAGACGCGCAAACAAAAGTCTCGAGTTAGGATATATTCCTGCATTTGATCAAGGACTGGGATCACTCAGCCTCGCGTACCGGTTTTAAAACCACGAAAGCGGCGAGTCATTGATATGCTCCTAAAACTTGTCACGCTCCGAAGCTTAGCCGCAGTTGCTTCAGTAGTAGTGGCAAGCCAAACTTTTGCCTCACCATATACAAACGATACGTTAGGAAAAATCAAGGCTACAGGTACTGTGACACTGGGAGTAAGAGATTCCTCCGGTGCACTATCATTCACTACTGGTTATGGGCATTATGATGGTTACCATGTTGAGATATGCAGGAATATTGCAGCTGATATTAAGCAACAATTGAGCCTTACCGACCTCAATATCAACTATATAGCAGTGTCTTCGCAAAATAGAATACCGCTGGTGCAGAATGGCACCATTGATCTTGAGTGCGGCTCAACAACCAACACGTTGGCTCGCCAACGCGATGTCGCGTTTGCGCATACAGTCTTCATCGAAGAGGTGCGAATTGCCGTAAAACGAGGTTCCGGAATTCAATCCCTTGAGGATCTCCGGGATAAGACTGTGGTATCCACCACCGGAACCCAGCCGGTGCAAATCCTCCGAAGTCGCGTGCGTGGACTGAATCTGAACTTCAAAACCATTTACGGAAAAGATCACGCCGACAGTTTTTTGCTACTTGAGTCTGGCAGAGCCGATGCCTTCGTCATGGATGCATCAATCCTCGCTGGCAACATTGCGAACGCCGAGCATCCCGACCATTTTGAAATCGTCGGTGAGCCACTTAGCTTAGAACCAATCGCGATCATGCTGCGGCGCAATGATCCCAAACTAAAAATTCTAGTCGACCAGAGTATAAGGCGCTTAATTGCTGCAGGCGAGCTACCACGACTATGGGAAAAGTGGTTTTTGAGGCCAATCCCACCTAACGGACGTATTATCGGTTTGCCGTTATCAGCTGCGACCAAAGCCGCTTGGGAAAATCCTAATGACAAACCTGCTGAGGAATATCGCACCTTCAAACTCGCTACCGCGGAAACAACTCAAAATGGACTAGATTGGGGCATCTTCTGCCGCGGGATCACCACGGGAAAAGTTATCACCAACTGCCTTGGGTCAAATGAACTGGGCGATGATACTACATACCTTTGGTGGCTGATAAATGCTTGGCGATGGACTATTTTAGTTGCTGCCATAAGTTTCGCGATTGCCCTTGTCGTCGGCCTGCCGCTTGGTGCGTTGCGCACGATCGTCAAAGAGACGTGGTTAGCAAGATTTTTAATGATAT
Organism: bacterium; assembly: GCA_900299215.1. Taxonomy (GTDB): domain Bacteria; phylum Bdellovibrionota_B; class Oligoflexia; order Oligoflexales; family CAIYRB01; genus CAIYRB01. The sequence continues at coordinate 1,600 of OMIY01000348.1, forward strand.
TCACAGAAATCTTCCGCAACATACCAATTTTGGTCCAAGTCTTTCTTTGGTATTTTGTGGTACCAAATATCGTACCGTGGTTTAAAATGATGCCTGCCTATTTGGTAGTATCAATCGCACTTGGTCTATTCACAGCTGCTAGACTGTCAGAACAAATGCGTGCCGGAATCTTGGCCATACCCAAAGGCCAGTTTCAGGCAGCTAAAGCTCTGGGCCTAACCACTCTGCAGAGTTATCGATATGTCATCATGCCGGTTGCTCTTCGCATCATCATCCCCACCCTAACTTCAGAGGCTATGAACATCATAAAAAACTCAGCCGTAGCATTTGCTGTGTCAGTGCCAGAATTGACCATGTTCGCTATGCAAGCGCAGGAAGAAACAGCCAGAGGAGTTGAGATTTACGCTGGCGTCACCGCCATTTATGTCATTAGTGCTTTGATCGTGAATCGAATCCTGAATTACGTCGAGCTAAAGACCAAAGTCCCAGGCTTAGGACCTAATCACGACGCGCCAAAGGCGATCACTCCATGAGTCTCGATCTCCATTTTTATTCATGGTCTTTGGTGACTGACTACCTTTTTAGGGGTTTTGTCTTTAGCCTCAAGCTCACGTTGACGGCAACGTTTTTCGGCACGGTAATTGGTACATTTCTAGCCCTAGCAAGGTTAAGTAAAAAGACCTATATCAGCCACCCTGCCGCTGCTGTTATCAACACGATGCGCGCTGTACCCTTAGTAATGTTGATCCTTTGGTTTTACCTACTCGTTCCACTGTTTATTGGTAGATCAATTGGTGCCGAGCTATCGGCATATATAACTTTCTCTATATTTGAATCAGCATTTTTTGCTGAAATAATTCGCTCTGGTATACAGTCCCTCCCACGCGGGCAAACCCAGGCAGCACAGGCACTTGGCTTGTCTAACGCCCAGGTGCTTAGGTACGTAATTTTGCCGCAGGCTTTTCGACAAACAATACCGATACTACTCACGCAAGTGATTGTTCTCTTTCAAGACTCTTCGTTAGTCTATGCCATTGGCGCCTACGATTGGTTAAAGGGCTTCGAAATTGCAGGTAAGAATTATGGACGCCCAGTGGAGGCTTACCTTCTCGCTGCTATATCTTATTTTACAATGTGTTTTATTCTTTCTCGCATTGTGCAGGAATTAAAGTCCAGAGTAAGCTTTAATGGATCTGAAGCATGATCAAAATTAAAGATGTATCGAAATCATACGGATCCTTTCCCGTTCTAAAAAGCTGCACCACTTCCGTTGGCAAAGGTGATGTGGTTGTCATCTGTGGCCCATCTGGTTCTGGTAAATCAACGTTGATTAAAACTATTAATGCGCTTGAACCCATTCAAAGCGGCGAAATTTGGGTCGGTGACACCCCGGTGCATGACACCCGTACTGACATAACGAAGCTCCGCGCCCATGTTGGCATGGTGTTTCAGAACTTCGAGTTATTTCCGCATTTATCCGTGATGGACAATCTGACACTGGCGCAGATCAAGGTCCTAGGCAGGACTTCAGACGAGGCCAGTAAGCGAGGATTGAAATATCTTGAACGCGTGGGAATGGCAGCTCACCAGCACAAATTTCCATCCCAGCTATCAGGTGGTCAGCAGCAAAGAGTGGCCATCGCTCGCGCCCTTTGCATGGACCCGGTGGTGATGCTATTCGATGAGCCTACCTCCGCATTGGATCCCGAGATGGTGGGCGAAGTGCTAGACGTCATGACTACCTTGGCTTCAGAGGGCATGACCATGCTTTGTGTTACCCATGAAATGGGTTTCGCCCGTCGTGTCAGCAACCGCGTTATATTTATGGATCACGGGGCTATCATCGAAGATTGCAGCAGCAAAGACTTCTTTGCGAAAAGCGAGGAAAGGTCCCCAAGGGCCCGAGATTTCCTCGCCAAGATCCTTAGTCATTAATGCTAGGTCTGACTTCGCATCACTCTTTTTGCAAGATCTGACGGTTGTAGCCGAGGAAAGACTTCGTAGCCCCTGTCGTCAGGTTATACACAGAAATTGATCCTAAGGCGCTTGGATCCATCGCAGAAAAGCCGTCATCTGATAGCCCAATTCGCACGCTTGCATTGATATCAAATGACTTTTCAACTAAGGCGTCAGATAGCCGCATCGTGACCACCCGACGACTCCTGGATCCATTTCCCTTAAGCACCAGATTGAAACCTGAGTCAGTAAGGTACGACTGTTCTGCCTCTGTCTTCAACTTAAGTATATCGTTGTTTGGAAGGTCAAAACGAGTAAATGAATCCCCACCGCTGACAGCAATAAATTTCCATCTATCCGTGGTCGTGTCTAAATATGCTACATGGACTCGACCATTTTTTTGACGGGTTCCATTGGCACCTGTCGGCTCAGTATCGACGATGGCTCCGGTGTTAACATCGATAAGCATAGTGTTCTCTTGAGTCCCAATTACAACTCGGTCAGATCTATCTTTTACTGGTGCAACGAAATTAATGGCCTTCCCATCTGTTAGTGTCTGGGTGGTAAATTTCCAAGAGCTACTTGCAATGGAATCCTTGATATTAATAACAGCAAACTTACCAGCTGTGCTTCCGACTACAAATTTTCCACCCGGTAGGATATCTCCGGCATTGATCACGACGCCGTCTCCCAGAATTGGTCCACCAGTCCACTGGCCCTCAACGGTACCAGTTTGACTAACGGATAGAAGGGTGATGGCACTGTACTCATCAACGAAAGCATAAAGTCCCTGACTGGCCTCGGCCGCGACCGAGACAATCCTGCCAGCAAAAGTTTTAACCAGAGTGGAAGCTCCAGTGTCTGGATTCAAAATCGAAAGGGATTTGTCATCCATAGTAAAAAAGATCTTCCCTTCCGGTCCCGCAAACCAGGAATCTGTTCTGGCTGGCACTGATAGCCGACTTGAATGTTCCACGGTTGCGGCATTCAAACTGACCCGCATAATCCTGTTCACGTAAGGATCATAGCCGTAAAATACCCGCTCTCCACCAGCGTTATAAAAGCGCCACAAATCGGGCGTTGAATTGACTGTGGCGCCAACAACCCCGCCACTACCACCACTGGAAGAACCAGTGCCAGAACCTCCACCGCAGCCTTGGACGAGTAACGCTATGACGTTTAAGAAAGCGGCGAATTTAATGCATATAGTCTTAGAAGCCATAGCTTACTCCGTATGAAATTTGTGAGTTAGGCTGACGATTTTGAACGTTAATGGTTTCTAACTTAAAGGGGGTGTAGTCGACACCGATCCCAAGGCTGGCAAGAAAGCCGTATTTCAACGGGAAATAAACGCTAAGTTCTGCTAGACCACCACGAACATCTTTGCTTTGGATTTCTGTGTTGTATTTATCGGAAATTTTGTGACTGACAGAACCACCACCAGCGCCCATGAACAGACCATAGTGGATATTTGATGCCCACGAGCCTTGCGACCACGGCATCAAGATCCCGCGCCACTCTAGACCCAAATAGTTCACCCACAGGTGAAAGCTTGAGTCCACGCCCGCCTTCTGGCTACCGTGTCCATCCTTTTCAACGCCACTCGTGCGAACTGAGTAACCTAATTGGCTGTTAGGCCTCGGATAATACGTCAACGAAAAATGAGTCACCGTGGCATTCTGAGCCTGAAAGGCTGGCTTAGCAAATGATTGGGCTCTACTTTGATCGGCGTTGGAATAGCTTATGCGCCATCGATAGAAAGCACCGCTGAATCTAGAGTCATCGACATCAAGAGCATAAGAACGTCTAGCTTGGACAACTAAAGCGGCGCCAACGACATCTAGAAGCTGGCGTCCACCGTCAGCCCCTTTAAATGGACCGATGGATCCCTGATCCTCGATGGCTTTACCATTGTGAATCAGAAAGTGCCCATACTCATGGGTAAGTAGCTGCAACCTTCCTGCATCATTGAGGTCACGAAATTTCGTCTCGCTTAGAATTATCCTTTTTTTCGCCAACTGGGCGATGGCATCGGCCTGACGATGCTGCTTGTGATCAGAAAGTCGGTCCTCCACCCAAACATGACTAATGCCCGAGCTAGGCTTAATTAAACTGGCTAGTTCTTCGTTATGTTGCTCAATAAATGCTGCACAATATTTTTGTTGCTCCTCGCTAAGCACCTCGAGTGCCGCACAGTGTTCAGAGGTTCCACGACAAGCGCAAACATCCTCTGGATTATCTTTCGCACTCGTTAAAGCTGCAGACATTGTATTTAAAATGCGGCGCAACGTCGGATCGAGCATATTGCCACCGTTGCCGATAAACGTCGACGCTGGGGCATACGTGGACCAAATCACCGAAGCAAAAAGCATCCAAGAAAACTTCATTTGGTGGATTCCTTTTTATTTTGTGACTGATTGTTGAAATTAAAACCACCGGTTGGAGTAAGGTGCAAAATAAGTTGATAGAGCCGTTTATCCGCGTCCGCATGATGTTCCGTGAAATTCTGCAGTTCCTCGGAGAACCTTTTGATAAGTCCTACCAATTCAACATACCGTTTGGCGTCAAGTGGCAGAATCATAGCCTGCGCCAAACGTTCATCAGCGCCAGCATGCAATAGACCTAATTGAGCGATTTTGAGTGCATTGGCGTGAAATTTTCTGACATGAGCGTCAAACTGAGCGTCCGGCACGACCGCTAAAGGTTCAGACTCGACCAACTGTCCGCCCTCATTAACTTTGATATAGCCGTGATGACGGAGAAATTTTACCGCCTTCTCAATACGTCGTTCAGTTGCCACGTGAGCTAATTCTGCGAATAACCCACGCAGCCCGCTGCGCCTCACCGACTCGAGACGAATGGCATCCTTAACGTAGGGATTAAGCCAGTCCTTAAGGATCGATGACGAAACTCGGCGCCTACGTCCACTGGTTTTATTGGTGGACTCTGTCGCCGGCGCCACAGGCTTAATGCCATCCTCAAGTAATAGTTTTAGCTGCAGCCTCTCCTGCACATTCAGGCCAAAGATATGACAGAAGCTATTGAGGCGATCCAAGGTCAACGGTCGCTTACCCGCCAGAACCAAGGACACCAAGGCTGGGGAACAGCGATACTGGCCCTTGGAGGCTTTTGCGACCGAAAAGCCACTGTCCTGCAGCCGCCGATACTCGGACATGGCCGACAGATAGGCACCAATTGATTCAAATTGATGAAGTTGGGGACGTTGCACTTTGTGCCTCCTACCCCAATCATATCGGATTTTTGTTTATAAAAATTTATAGTTTTAGAATGACACTGTTTACTTTGTAAACGGCTGCAACGCGCCTCGAGAGATAACCCACAGTATTCATAGCTCAATAATTCAGCCTTAGGCAAAGTCTCAAACGCTTAATAGCCGGCTAGCGCCTTGAAAATCATTGAGCCCCATACTTAGATGTTTTGAGAAAGTATAAAGCATATCTGCAACATCATAGGATCCAAGATCAAAACTTTGACCTGGATTCAGAAAGTTGCGACCACCACCCACAACCATGGGCGCACCTTGAGATAAATGCATATAATGCATACCGTCACGGACGCCGAATCCGGCAAGAACAATCGAATTATCAAGAATACTGGCGCCACTTGGGTCCTGCGCCACTTTAAGCTTTCGTATAAGATCTGCCACCACGGAGAAGTAAAACCTATCACGGGTGATACAGCGGGGGATTCCCTCTGGAGTACTGTGCGAAAAATCACCACCACTAAAGTGTCCAAAGTGAGATACTAGGTGATTATTCCATCCCGCAATATCAGCTCCCTGAAAGATCAGATCGCGAGGAGCTGATGGCAACGATCTAGATCCAGTTTCGACGTCAAGCATCACGCTAACCGATCTAATAATGTCGCATGCAAATGCGATGGTAATCATCTCGTTAAACATCCGCATGCGATCAAGGTAGAGACTACTATCAGCTGCAGCTGTGGAAGAATCTAGATTAGGTTTATTAGTTGGAGCTTGGCAGGATGAGCTCCCATTTTGACCGTTGCCATTAGACGGTGGCATGGCGCTATATTTTCGTTCAAGCTGTCGCAGGCCAGCCAAGAAATCATCCAATCTCTGCTGATCACTATGACCGAGTTTGGCGCGGAGCTGGTTTAAGTCGGTCAAGCTGTTATCAATAATACTTGCCTCGATTAAAGTTGAATTTGCAACTGTCTGGCTTGGAGGATTGGCTGCGGGAGATACGACCTGCCCCACGAGCTGCCGATACAGGTCACCAGGATTGGAAATCCCACGCACCATTCGCCCGCTTTGGTAAGAAATGCTGTTGTTCTGGTACCTATCACCCTGATCAGCAGTATTACCCTGAATTACTAACGCTGGCTTACCAATCTTAGTTGCGTAAAGATGTTCAAATGAATTCTGTGGGCTCAAATTTGTGGCGCATGTTAAAAACGCCACAGCCTCACCTACATGCTGGCCATTGGCGTTTGCTAGGGTATCAGCTGCAGATGTCTTGATGTGTTTGTAGACGGAAAAATTTGCAGCAATATCCGCAAAAGGTGAAAGTGCTGGCGGTAAATTACTGGCATTCAACGCTCCAGTTGCAGGATACCATGTCGGCACGTCCCCGCGGTTATAGGTACCATTTGGGATATAAAATGCAACGAACCTCCGCGGCTCGCCCGCATTAGCGGCCCAGGCCTCGCGTCCGAGCATACTTTCGAATAGTGGCAGCGTAAATACACTGCCAGCACTACTAATAAACGTGCGTCGACTAAGCTTGAAGTTACTCATGGCGAGTCTCCACTTTGCAACCTAAACTGCCTTGTAAGCACCACAGATTTAATCAAATCAGAAAATTTCCCTGCCGTACCAGTTTTACTTGCGCCGATAACGTCTGTCACACACACGTCATCCTTAGTCGACGCCACCCTCTTAGTCGCAAGTTCCATGATCTTTTTAGCCATACAGGACTTGACGCGAGCACTTTCACCCATTTCAGATAAAAGCTCTCGTGTATCCTTAAATTCGGTATTTGCGTCTAGTCTTCCCGATGAGTCGATAGTGGCGTTACCGAGCTGAGCATACTGAGTACGCCATTTTCCCACGGCATCGAAGGACTCGAAGCCCAGCCCAAGCGGGTCCAGTTTCTCGTGACAACCAGTGCAGCTCGGACTGTTAGTGTGGACTGCAAGTACCTCTCGAGGGGTGGCATTGGGCGGTAATTTACTTGAGTCTAGGGGCGGCACACCCGGAGGCGGGGGAGGCACTTCCTCACACAACCACCTGAGAGCGACTTCTTTTCCTCGTTTGACGGGTCTAGTCTCTGTGTTGGATCCAGCGGTAGCTAAAAGAAAAGATGCCTGACTGAGAACTCCTCGCCGTGGCGAGGCGCTCAGATCAAGAGTCTGAAACTGAGTGCCATTAGGATCAGCCAAACTGAGTCCGTAGTGATCAGCCAATACTCTATTTGCGAATGTATATTTTGCTGTAACCAAGTTCATGACACTCTTGTCTTGAATTACCAAATCGGCGACAAAACGCCAGGTTTCCTCAAGCATCGCACGTTTTAAATTATCACTGATGCCTGGAGTGACCATGGTCTCCAGCGTATCTATACCAATCCAGTCATTGACAATCGCTGCGACCAAATAGCGCGCCTTGTCATCTCGAATCATCCGGCTCACCTGAACTGCCAGCGTTGACTCATCCTTAAGTTTGCCATTTTGTGCTAATGAGAAAAGTTCTTCGTCTGGCATTGTGCCCCACATAAAATAAGAAAGTCGCGAAGCAATCTGGAAATCATCGAGATTTACGAAGTCCTCTGCACGCGCACCTTCAGATGGGACGCTGACAAAAAGGAAATGCGGACTTATTAAAAGGGCCGAAATTAAGGCTTTCAGACCCTGATCAAAATTTGGAGCTTGCTGCATCAGTCCCAGCAGGCGTGCTTTTTCGCTATCTGATCCGCTTGCCGATAGAGGACGACGCCAAGCTCTGAGCCCGAGGTCTGAAACAACAGTCTCGTAACAAGCGGCATCCACCTGATTTTTGCCGATGGCACACGGGGCTAATTTGCTAAATGCAGATCCTGTTTTGTTCTTTTCTACGAGAACTTCGTCTGCAAGTTGATTCGCCGCTGACCAGTATTTCTCAACAGTCAAAGGAGTTAACGGTACGTTAGCAGTATCACTAGCAAACCCTGTCGGGCCTTTCGGAGCTGCTTCAAACACAGCAATTGTGCTTGCCTTTTTTTGCGTGTAAAGGAGATCGCCTACGGTCTGATCGTACTCCTGATGGGATAGCAGTCTTAAAGCGGCGCGCCCTGGCTGATATTCGGCACCACAGGATTCTCCTATGATCTTAATCCCAGCCTTGGCATCATCGTCGCCTTTAAGGTCCCCACCAGATCTGAGACTCCTAATTGCACGAACGTCCTTAACCTTGGCAGGTCGGGATCCGCATCCGCAGAGCACCAAAGCTGCCGCGAGGCATAGGGCTACGGGTCTGATCTTGTGATCCATGCGAATTCTCTAAAAACGGACCGGACATTAGCGTCCGTCACCAAGCAGGGGTATCGGCAGTCGCGGCGGGAACTTTAAAGTACTTTAAATTACTTATTGCTAACGGGTGGTTAGCAGAGAAATTTTATTTCTTACAAAATAACTCTTAAGTTTTGACCAACGATTTCCGATAGGCAGAACAGCGGTCCTTAGAGGAAGACCCGACTTGCTGGTAAACAGCAGGCTCAGGTGTGTCTCAATCGGGAGGACCACAATGTACTCAGTTTACCTCGGGAACACTAACACCCCACCAGATTCCAGCACGTCGATTAAGCTCATAGCGATACTGATGGCAGCATCTGTGTTTGTGGGATGTCGAACCACCGGCAAGGATTCAAATTCCAAGGCTGTTAGAGAAGACATTGTCGTAAACGCTATGCCAGTGTCTCGGTTAGAGGCTACACCGCGGTCACTTCATTCTAGTGTCTGGACGGGAGAGTCAATGCTGGTTTGGGGTGGTTTAGTGAACCAGGAAAAAGAGAACTCTGCCACCGCCGGCGGCATCTTCTACCCTGAGACCAATCACTGGTATTCAATCCAAAGATCGGAAAAAGGTTCTCGCTACTACCATACTACTGTGTGGAGTGGCGATATGCTTATCGCTTGGGGCGGAGTAGATGCTGGCACTCGTGATGCCCTAGGGTCTGGTTTTCGATTCAACCCTTCGGAAGAAGGGTGGCGGGAAGTTGCTACGAAAGATGCGCCCAGCGCTCGATCAGGTCACAGTGCAGTTTGGACGGGTTCGCAGATGTTAGTCTGGGGCGGGACCAACGCAGATAACAATTACGTCGCGGACGGTGGACTATACGACCCTATGGAAGATGTTTGGGCCAAGGTGGCGACCGAGGGTGCACCAAGTCCTCGCGGCTACCACTCGGCTTTATGGACCGGCAAATCTATGCTGGTTTGGGGCGGTGGCGATCAAGACAAGTGGTTGAACACAGGCGGCATATACAACGCGGAAACTAAGAAGTGGACGCCAACATCAGAGACCGGGGCTCCTGCTGCGCGGATCAGCCACACGGCAATCTGGACGGGTCAAAAGATGATCGTCTGGGGTGGGCGCTCGGGAGAGGACCAGCTATTAAACGACGGGGCCATCTTCGACCCAGAAACCAACACGTGGGAAGCGCTACCC
>OMIY01000349.1 GCA_900299215.1 bacterium
GTAGCACAGATTTTTGCCGTTTGTGCGTTGACTGTAGTTGCGGTCGGTATTACGGCAGCTCTGCTCTTCGAGGATCGAAAATCGCTGAATTGGCGCCATTTTTATGACTTTATGAGTTTACTTTTTGGCCGCGATGGTTTGATCGCTGGGGTGATTCCGTCATTTTTGGCAGGACTTTCACCGAACTTTCATCCCAGTCAGATTGTGGATGGACACTTGCTACATCAGTGGCTGCCGCAGTTGGCGTCCATGACATCTGTCAAGCAGCCAGGAAAAGCACTAACTGCTGCTGGTCTCTAGACAATTTTTTGATGTTATTTTCGATCCATTTGGCAGTCCACTGAGGACGCATCATCCTTCATCGAATCCAGGGGGGTTTGCGCTTTCGCAAAGGCGCATTTTAGCCATCCCTGATAGCGCAATATCTGGGTAATTGAGCCATGGCCCTCGTCACACGGGGCGTCAGAACTTGGTCCTGAGATGATGCCAACTAGTTCCAGCTGGCCTTGGCGATCGATAAAAGCTGGACCGCCTGAGTCGCCGTGGCATCCACCTTTACGAGTGTAGGGCTTGATTGTGAACGAGTTCGTTTCTGGCTCCACCAGGTCGATGTCAACTTGAACCTGCCTGAGAAAGCCAAACTCACCGCGCAAATCGGGATGAAGCTCTCCGGAGCTGCCGAACCCTGCAATCAAGACTTTATCACCTGACCGTAGGGTTAAATCCTCGGATAAGGTCGATGCCTTCATTTGGGACGGTAGGTCACCGCTAAAGGTGATGATGCCGACATCGTACGGATAACTTGAGGTCCAACGTGGATGCCGCATGATATTGGTCGCTTTAACTCCGGGTAGTCGCCAGTAGCGCGGTCCGATGCCGATATCAAGCTCTTTAACGTTAGTAAGGCAGTGTGCCGCGGTAATTATTTGATGAGGACCAACTACGACACCCGTACAACGGTGCCCGTCTCCTGTCGACGATCTTGCAATCAACGATACAGAATGTGACAGGGTGCGCTGATCCTGGCTCATGTGAACAAACTGGCCGCCTACCACGCGGACGTCGCTCGCATTGGAATCACGGTGCGCACGGCATGCAACCATTGTGATCACGGAAAGACCAAGTACTAATTTACCGAAGATCTTTCTAACAAAGGCTATTTTACCAAACGATAATTTACCAGCGGTTGATGCCATCTGTTGTTTCTCAACTTAGTGTAAAAAGAGTCCATCGCTACCAATTTTACCTGGTCCATTTAGCACTAGAATCCCGGCCCCATGTGCCGGTACCCTGAACTTTAGCTGACCATTCAAAACATAAGAGGATGTTCCTGTTACAGCATCTTTATATAGCCCATCACGGACCCCAGAGACTGTGATGTCTTGTGGAGAGTCAGCACTTAGGCCAACGACCACGTAGCTCCCAGTAGTCTCATCAGATCTAACGAATGAAATGCCGGATCCCCACTCACTAATACGGGACATGGCTCCTTTTTGGAGAGCCGGAATCTGCCGTCTAATCAGATTAAGTCTACGGATGTGCTCAAACAAGGGATGAGCCCGTGCCTGCATCAGGCCCTTGCCGTCGAGGTAGTCACCAAAATAAGCTCTGCCTGTCTGGTCTAGTGTCATAGACGGGCCATCTATGTCCTGAGGGCGACCCTTTTGAAATTCGATCTCTTCACCATAGTAGAGGCAAGGTATGCCCCGAATGGTCCAGAGAAGGGTATAAACCATCGCAGCTTTCCAGGTTTCACCGGAAAATCGATACTTAAAATCATTGTCGGGACCAACGTCATGATTTTGAAAAAATGTTACTAGTTTACTTGCGTCACCATAGATCCAGTCCCATCTTAGCTGCTCACCGATACCGCTAAAGTTGCCATTTTTTATGTTGTCCCTAAATGTCGAGAATAGAGGGAAGTCGAGTACCGAAAGTCCGGAGTCGGGCCCTGAGCGGGGATCGTTTGGAGTCAGTGCACGTCTTGTATACCACCATGGTCTAACAGTAGCTGAGGCGTTGTCGTTGCTGAGTTCCTGCCCAAGACCCGTGCCTTTGACCAGGTTTTCGCCAAAAACGAAAAGGTTTGGTTTAAGCTCATGCCAATCATCGACAAATTCAAGGACATTATCTCGGGACATGTGTTTAAGCGTGTCGATGCGAATACCATCTACACCCATGGCTAAATATTTATGAATGGCACGGTTTAAATAGCGTTGTACGTTCGATTGCTCTGTGGCCAAATCGATCGCATCTCCGGCCAGATGTTTTCTTTGCAGAGGCTCAGGATTTTCCCAGTCACCACCGGCAATAAATCCGTCTTGATGGTACCAATCTGGACTTAAGGTCGTCGGGTCGACTCCAAAGAATCTTTGGGGATTATAACCGGGTTTTGGGACAACAACCCCGGTTTTTGGATCGCGAAGCGGCTTTATGCCTTGAGGGTCACTGGATTGGCGCTCAGCGAACCAATCGGGGGCCAGTGAGTTGTCGTTGTCCTCACGAAAATCACTTAGATAATCTCCTAAATTGCCTCGGTAGGGACCGTTGTTAATCGCGCGACCATCAGCTGGTCGATAGTATTTAATTGGCAGATGATCGATCCAGACGTGGTCGCGGATGCCGTATTGACTCGAGTGGTTCAAAACTACGTCTTGTATAATCTTCATGCCTTTAGCGTGCACGGCGTCGATTAAGTCCTGATAGGTAGCGCCCGGCGACTCCAATCTGGGATCGATTCGTTCCCAGTCATATCCATGGTACCCGTGATAATCCAGGCCACTGCGATTCTCGATTGGGGGAGTAATCCAAATCGCTGTAAAACCCAAATCTTTGATATAGTCCAGCTTTGCTATCAACCCGCGAAAATCCCCGCGCCACTGTGGATCACCGAGTTTTATACGATCCCTGTTGTAGTAGTTATTAGCTGGGTCACCGTCATAAAAACGGGCAGTCATGACAAAATAAATAGTTTCTTCGCGGAAATCAGTCGAAGTCTGGCTTCGACTTTGTTGCTGGTAATTCGGTGCAGCACTTGCATCGTTCAGAGGCAAAAAACTAGATATAACAGTTAATATCACTTTAAACATGGCCGACTACCACCGTCGTTTGCATATGATTTAGGACTAAATCATCGCCTTCCGCATTGTACGACGTTAGACCTTCAATTGACCAGGACGAGATGTGTGCGGATAAATTTACATACCACCTGAAAGAGCGCACGACCTTCAGGATAAAATCGGCCCAAAGCAAGTGGAGTGTGAGGCGCCCAATCACATGAGTAGTCTGCTACGTCGGCATTTTCTGACCTTGCTACTCTGATCAAGCGCTTGGCGTCGTCCCGAAAAACTTCATGGTCACTGTAGCTTATATGGATGGGTGGTATGTCCCGAAAAGATCCAAATAGTGGCGATACATCGGGGTCATCCAATTTGGCTCCGTCCGTGTATTTCAAAAACGTGCGCTTGTACAACATCGATGTAAACGGGCCAAATATTGGTAGCAGGCATTCTTGAGTCCAGTTTTTTTTCATGCTGTCACCAACAAAGGTCAAATCGGTGACTGGCGAGTCTAAAAATGCCCCACAAGGAACACCGTAACTACTATCTCTCAGTCGATAGAGCAATGCCAGAACCAGACAACCACCTGCAGAGTCACCCCCGAACAAGATGTCTTTAGGCGAATGACCATTTGTTAATAGATGTCTATGAACAGATTGAATTTCATTAATAGCCGTCGGATAGCGCCACTCAGGCGCTAATGAATAATCAATCGATAGGATTTCACAGCTTAACTCGTCCGCCAGGACACCTAGAAAAGAGCGATATGTCTTAGTCGATCCGATCATGAAGCCGCCGCCATGGACATACAAAATTAATTTACCTGTGTTACGAAGTTCTTTTGGTTTAAAAGTCGTGCAGGGTATACCAGCGATATGTAGTTCCTGGATATCGATCCTCTGGTCATTCGGTATTTTAAGAGACCGAGGCCAATCAGTAAGATTTAATAAATTTGCACCAACTCGAAACAGTCTTTGCCCTATAAACGCCGGAAACAAGAAAAGAATGGAAAATATTACTGTGAGGTACAGCTGAACTAGTCGCAGCGCAAGGCGCAGGATGCGTAACTCAAAGGAGATTTTTGCCATGTGAAATGACGCGACCTCAGCTAAAAAATCCAGTAACGTCGTGATTCTGGTTGTAACCTTGGCGAAAGTCGCAACTGATTAATCTCAACGCGCGACTTGGTGAAAACTGCGTGTTATTAGATGATAACTCAATGTGAGCATTGGGTAAAATGTTCATAATTAAGGTGTCTTAGGGGGAGTTGTGGGGAAGTCCTGGTTGTATCTTGTTTTGGCCGGATGTTTTGAGATCGGGTGGCCAATTGGGCTCAAATTTGCGGTGGCTGACGGCCCATACCGGGCTTTGGGCTTTGCAATGGCGGTGGCATCTATGTTGGTGAGTGGTGGTCTACTTTGGACAGCTCAAAAGGTCATCCCGATGGGGACAGCCTATGCCGTCTGGACCGGCATAGGTGCAGCAGGTACCTGCTTGGTCGGTGTGATTTTCTTTGGTGAACCCGTGTCCCTTACTCGATTGGCTGGTGTCGGACTGATCGTCTCGGGTGTCATAGTTCTAAAACTGGCGCACTAGACGTGTGATTATCTGGAATTAAACATCAATCAAAAGTGATTGAGCGACGCCTCTTTGTTTCAGTTGTGAATGTGGTAACGCCTCCCAATATGGTGGCTATCACGTGAATATCCTTGATTTGACTTACATTGACTTTCTGCGGATCGTTACCTAAGACCACAAAATCAGCATATTTTCCGGCTTGGCACAACACTGACCCTGTAAGAATAATTAGAACAGCTACAAGGGCAAATAATGACGATATAAGGCTACATGACGACTCGCAAATTCGTCTCACTTAGTTCTCCTCATGATAAAAATATCAGAGGTGATCTTTTAAGAAAGCAACTTGCGCGTCAACTGCTTGTTGAAATACGGGATCTAGATAGACTTCAAAGTGACCACATTCGTATCGTTTGACAGTAATATTACGAATATTCTGTGCAACCGCTAGGGCTGCATTGGCAGGAGTTGTGCCATCACGATTAGCTATGAGCATAAGCAGTGGGCACGCGATTTGGTGAGCTTTGAGAGCCGGAAAATATCTAGCAATAGAAAGTACAGAGGCGGCCGCTACGCTAGTGTCAGTGCCAGGAGCGAGTTTCATCGCAGCTTCGATAAAGCCGCTTCCATCGTCACCTGTCATGATGGCTCGAGTTCCTGGTCTTCCCATTAGATCAAGCTTGAAACCACCGAGGCCTATTAGGCGCTTTAACATATCCAGGATAATATAGGGAGCTAACCGTAGCGCATGTCGGATGCCAATTGCTTTGAATGCTGCCCAGCCACTTATGTGAGGCGCTTGTGCAATTGCGGCTCGGAGTTGGTGATCTTCGGCTGCTATCGACAGCACATGGCCGCCGCCCAAGGACGACCCCCAAATTGCGATGCGGTCCGAGTCCACTTCGGGCATTGAGCGAACATGACTTATTGCAGCTCGCCAATCATCAAGCTGCTTAGAGATGTTTACGACTTGCCGCATGCTTCCGCCGCTGTCGCCAAAATTACGATAGTCAAATACGAATGCTGCCCAACCCTGAGCCTGAAATGCTGCAGCATAAGGCGTAAGCATCCTTCGGACACCGCCGAATCCGTGCGCTAGGATGATGCATGGTACCTTGCTCTGAGGGCTACCGGCAGGGAGATATAGTGTTCCTGCGCAGTCTGTGTCACCTGAGCTAAAAGGACGTTCCATCCTCACTCCAAATTTTTTAAAAACTCAACAGCACTTTCTAATTTAGCATTGCGGGCGTCCAAACGTATCAAATTTGCCATGATCGCTCTCATGGACTCTAGACTAGCTCTATACTCCTCTGTATTTGGTGCCAAACGACTCACATCGTTTTCTGTTCTTGTGCTTGATGTTAGCACCTTGACTAGGTCAAGGGTTTCTAGGTTCAACCAGTACTGACGTAGCACGACAGGATCGGTGACTGTGGCCTCCATCGTTGGTACTTGGCCGAAGTATTCAGTTGTGTGCAACATGGACGAAGCATGATAGCGCCAGAAGATGAGGCGACCACGATCAGATAGTGTCGATTCAGCGCTGAAGTCTTGGTCGTAAAGGGGAGGGGTGAGTGCCATGGTTGCTGCACGAGCAGTCGAGTCTTTGGCCGCCGGCAGCAACATGGCTAGAGACATGAGTAGGGTACTAACATTATTCATGATTGTGTCCTAAAGAAGAACTTGGTTACAAGCCTTCGTGTATCACACAGAACTCGTGCTCAGTACAACCAGAATAATGCCGTAAGGTCTGAGTCTAAATGCGATCAGTCAACGCGGCGAACTTTGACTGCGGACAGGACATGGACATCGACGACCGCAGGGCCGTTCGAGCCTACAGCCAATACTCTTACATCGGCTCGGCTGTCGGCGAGATGAGCATTTTTATTCAGGTCTACCGATATGATAGCCCCTACGCTGACATCGGCAATCATACAGTACCAGGCATTGGGATTAAGAAGTCGATATTTTGCGATAGTCAAAACGTTAACTGACACTGGAATAACTACTAGTTCCGGGGCAGCTGTGAGGTTTGTGTCCTCTATAGTGGGGCCAAAACCCAAAACATTTACTGATGCACCCAGGTTACGGTAAGGGGATGAGCTATTGAAAGGGGTGCCGGTTCCCCAGAGAGCCAGACATTTATTTATACCTGTACGAACTTTCTTCTCGGCTTCGCAGGTGTCCCAGCCTTTTGCTGGTTTAGCGGGACAGACCATGACACTGCCGTTACCGCCGGATCCGCCGTTTCCTGGAGTTCCTCCATTACTTTGCTGTGGCGTAGATTCTGGTTCATTGTGGACTAAGTTACTTGAGCCCGATGGCTCTCCGTTGGGTGATAGCTTTGGATCCGATTCCCCCTCACCAGTTTTAGTTGGATCTTGATGGTATGACTCGGGAGAGTGTGTGGGCCCGGAGTCGCTGGTTAGTGAAGCTTTGGGGCTAGTGCCTCTTGCAAATTCAGAGCTACTGGAAAATTCACTAGTTCCGCAGCTGCTCAAGGTGACGGTTAGAAGTGCTAAGCTCAATTTAGAGATGTTTAGATTCGTTTTCATGGTGTGGTCCTACCTTGGGTTAAAGATAAGCCCCTATCGGCAGAAAATAGGAAAATATTTAGAACAAAATTATATTAAATTGAATTTACTGAATTTTTTGGGTTTTAAAAAATCGGAAAATATGATTTTCCGTAGGCCGCTTGAATCGCCACCATTAAAAAACTATTGTTTATAGGTTCATTGACGTAATAAAGAACCATTTCTTTGAACAAATCAGCGAATTTAGTTGAGAGTATTTCGTGCTCGAAGACCAAAAAGGTATAGCATTCAGGGTCATGACCGAGGGTGACATGGCTATTTCGACTATGCTTTTGGCTAAAGAGTTTGCGAACAACGACCCATTGGCAGTGGCGCTAAACTTGTCCGTTTGCGAAATGGAGGAAATGATCCAACCTTTGCTCCGGGCTGCTCTTGCGGAACAACTTTCGGTTGTTGCCTACGATCCGACTGATCCAGATAAAATTCTTGGCTGTATTTTATCGAAGAAACTTGGTGCTTCAGTTGAAACTGTGTGGTCGGATGACATCACTCATCGATTTGGCGCAGTCTTTGGATTAATCGATGAACTTCATCACCGGTACTTTATCGATGACGCATCGCTTGGTGGTCAGAAGTTGGTGCATGAAGCAATGGTTGCCACTGATGCTGCAACTGCAGGGCGAGGAGTGGCTCAAGGTCTGTTGCGAGCAAGTGCAGCGAACGGAAAGTTGCGAGGCTACAGTGGGGCTGTGGCTGAATTAACGGGTCCAATTTCTCAACATGTTTTTATCAATAAGCATGGTTATTTGCCAGTTGCCAAGGTCAACTACAGATCCTTTAAATTCAGAGGTGTAGAGCCATTTGCATCAATTGGTTCGGTAGATAGTTGCGTACTTGCAATCAAGAGTTACTGCGACAGCTAATCCGATAAGTGGTTTACAGGCTTCTCTAATCGAGATCAGCTTGTTAGACTAGATTAATGACGACTCCCACATTTACCCCCCACCCTTTGCTCAAGAAGGGTTATGTCCAGACCGTTGTGGCAGCAGTGTTGCCACACATAGGTCGTGTTGAGCGCTCTCAAGTGGAATGGGTGCGTTTGAGTGATGGTGATGAATTACGTTTGGATATTGATGCCCCATTTGGGGGGCTATCCAAGCAACCTTTGGTGCTTTTGCTGCACGGTACTGGAGGCTCAGGTGACGATTCTCTTATTGTGCGCCAGGCGCAAAAGTTTAAGGCCTTAGGCTATGTAGCAATTAGGTTTCATCATCGCGGATGTGGCGATGGAGCCGAGCAAAAAGTTCGTGGTTTGTATCATGCGGGTCGATTGTCCGATTTAGTGGATGTATTGGACTATTTGAACGCGAAATGGCCGGATAGGCCCTGCTTGATCATCGGCTATTCGCTTTCCGGTAATATGATCCTTCGCCTGCTCGGTGACTCCGCTTATGACGGAAAGAACAATATTGTTGCTGCGCTGGCGATTTGCCCTCCAATCGTATTGGAGACGGCATCTCTGGCGTTATCGGCCTGGCGTAATAGTCCAATAGACTATTTTATGACTGCGCGATTTGTCAAAAAAGCTAGGCGTATCGAGGCAAAAAAGCCGATAAGTCTCCGTCGTGAACTCCCGACCGTCTTTAGAGCGCGAGAACTCGATGAGGTCTACACCTCGCGGGTGGCGGGCTTTAATGGGCGATTGGCGTATTACAAGGCTTGCTCGGCGAAAGATTACCTAAGCGCGATTGAAGTGCCGGTGTCGATACTCTGCACAGAAGATGATCCGATCATACCTGTAGCGATGTTCAAGACCGGAATTCCGCAAAATGTCGATTTGAGGATCGAAGGCCAAGGTGGTCATGTGGCCTTTATCGACAGAAACTTCACCGAGTTTGGTGACCACCGTTGGTTGGATACCTACGTCATCGACTGGGTGATGTCTAAAAGTTCCTTTTAGAATTGTTTGCCGATAATCGGCCTCCAAGGCTAGACTTTTTATCAGAAAATCCAATTTTCTGTAGAAAACGCATTCGATCTCAGAGCAATCATGCAGAAAAAAGACAAATATTATAGCGGTTTAAAGTGGTTGCTTCGACGAGAATTCGTAAAAAATAAAAAATCTTAATTCTGCGCTAAAGTTTTTGGCCTCATCGACCGATAAGCTTTTTATACGGTGACGTAATCCGAATTTTCGGTCCTTTAGTGGATGACCGCTTCAAACGAAGAGAGCCACGCTCAGGAGGACCCACATGAACACGCGCCAAGTAAATTATGACGATATTGTAGAGATCAAGGCGAACCTAAATATTCTTGATCCCCGTTGGAAGCCTCTTTCCCAGGATTTTTTCAGCCTGATTGCTCTGATGCTGGTAGTAATGAATGACTATTTGATCAAAGCGTCACCATTTGCTGGCTTAGTATCAGGCAAGATATCTGACTTTGCCGGCATGTATTTTTTGCCAATGCTTGTAGCCGATCTTTTACTTATGTTTAGTCGTAGTCGACGCCAGGCAAATGAATCAATGATTTTAGCGATGATCGTTTCATCTGCGCTCGTCGTAGCGATAAAATTGTCACCGTTGGCTGGACAGTTGTGTGCTGAATGTTTTGCAGTTGCCGGTATAAAAGCACGATTCGTTTCGGATGCGACTGATTTATTTAGTTTAGCAATGCTGCCGTTGGCTTATTTGCGATTTCTTGGAATCAAATCGTAATCAAAAAAATTTTTAATACTGAAAACAATAAAAATTAACTTTTTGGATATGTTATGAGCACTAAGACAACTCAAAAATATAGCATAAAGATCGCAAAATCATCATTGCCGCAAAAATGGAATCAGTCAGAAATAAGCTCGATGACAAGCTACGTTACTCCCTCAGAACCAGTGACATCTGGAAATGTTTATTCAGGATCTGTCGTGATGGTTCTTTTTGGTTTGGCGCTGGTATTGACGAGCCTTGTTAGCCTTTTTAGACAGCGATA
>OMIY01000350.1 GCA_900299215.1 bacterium
GGGTGGCAGCTGTTGCCCTTCCTACTTGGTATAGCCTTTGGTGACAGCGTGTGGTTCTGGCTACTGCTGCGGCTGGTGCGGCGTGGTCTGGACAGCGTTCAGCCTCGGTTTTTGGCCTCTTTGCGCCTGGGAATCGCGGCGGCCTTTGTCTTAGTTGGGACCTTCGCTGTATATCATGGTTCCAAAATGCCGTGAGGCCTGTATGCTGGGGGTGACCCGACTCGACTCCGTAGGTCGGGTTCTAAAGTCTCGAGTTCACTCCCTTTGATACTGTTTATAATGTCTGTGAGAGGATTTATGAGCGAGCTAGGCCACACAACAACGCCACGATTTGTACCTGACACCGTCGGTCTCAGTGACCTTAAGGGTGACCACCGTGCTGTGCGGCACTGTAAGATAGTTGGGACTTTGGGCCCGGCTTCTTCAAACGAGAAGACCCTAAAGGAGCTAATCGAGGCTGGTCTGGATATCGCGCGCCTCAATTTTTCGCACGGAACCCATGAGACTCACCGCAAGAATATCGAAATGGTGCGTCGGCTTTCGCGGGAGTGTGGGCGTCATGTGTCGCTCCTCCAAGACTTACAGGGACCGAAGATTCGTACTGGCAAGATCCTGGGTGACAAGATCGAAGTGGTCTCAGGTCAGACCTACACCCTAGCTTACGGCGTCGAGCAAACGACCCCGGAGATCATACCAATTGATTACAGGGAGCTAGTCCACGATGTTCAAGTTGGTCAGCGTGTACTCATGGACGACGGATTACTCGCGTTTAAAATTGAGAAGATCGACGGCACAAACGTCTTGGTTCGTTGTCTGGATGGAGGGACGCTTAAGAGTCGCAAAGGCGTCAACTTCCCAGAAGCTAAGTTGTCGCTCCCGGCATTGACGGAAAAGGACAGTCGCGATCTTCTATTCGGTGTCAGTCACGGCGTTGATTTCGTCGCACTATCTTTTGTCCAAAGGCCTGAAGATATCTTGCAGGTCAAGAAAATGATCGCGGCTCTTGGTTCAGACATTCCCGTCGTGGCCAAGATTGAAAAGCTGTCCGCTATTGAAGAAATAGACGAGATTTGCAAGGTGTCCGACGGTCTCATGGTTGCTCGCGGTGACCTTGGCGTCGAGGGTAGCGTGGAGCGAGTTCCAGGCTTTCAAAAGCGTATTATCGAATCAGCTGCTCGGTTTGCTAAACCGGTAATTATTGCAACGCAGATGCTTGAGTCGATGATCGAAAACCCCGAAGCCACTCTGGCCGAGGTGGCCGATGTCGCTAACGGCGTGCTTGACGGAGCAGACTGCCTGATGCTGTCCGGTGAAGTGGCCAGTGGCAAATATCCTGTCCAGTGTGTGCGCACCATGGCAGGGATCATCAACGAAGTCGAGGGATGGACCCTGAAACGCCCGGTGCGTTACCAGACCAATTTTCTCGGCAAGCAAGATCATTGGGAAGAGCACGAGGCGATTGCGCGGGCAGCTTGCGAGGCCGCCGACGAACTCAATGCCAAGGCGATTGTTTGCCTCAGTCTTACCGGTGCCATCGCTAGATCCATTGCCAAATGGCGTCCGCACACTCCAGTGATTGCTATGAGTCCTAGGC
This sequence comes from bacterium, assembly GCA_900299215.1. Taxonomy (GTDB): domain Bacteria; phylum Bdellovibrionota_B; class Oligoflexia; order Oligoflexales; family CAIYRB01; genus CAIYRB01. The sequence continues at coordinate 1,595 of OMIY01000350.1, forward strand.
GCGACGTGGTTCAGCGCCTGGTCAATGTCTGGGGCGTCTACGCGATGCAGAATCCCTTGTTCTACAACACCGATGTACTGCTTCAGGATCTACCTCAGCTTCTGAAGAGCCTGGGTATGGTAAAAACAGGCGATTTAATTGTCATCACAGCGGGAATTCCTATCAATCACATGAAGCCGACAAACATGATCAAGATAAATAGGATTCCCTAACGTATTTCATGATCAGGGCTGGACAATAACCAGGTTTCAGACATGATCCCTGCGAACAAGCACAGCCCAGAGTCTCAGGAACCTTTCATCATCAGGTTAAAAAGCTATCCCACTTACTTGCGGCAAAGTGGAAAATAGTCCTCAGGCTTTTCGCTTCCATCTTTTTTCGGGAAAGCAACGCTGACTGCCTGCGAAACTAGGCCTGGATCGCGAATCAGCTCGTCGCTTACCCCGTTGGTGTCAAAAAATTCTCCATCGACAAAAAACTTGTTGGCCCGATCGTAAAAATGCGGAAGCCATTCCATAGCCATATCGGGATGGTCATAGCGAGATAAGAAGGAATGGGGGACCCCGCGGTAAAAGCACAGGTCCATTTTGAACTTCAAGTTGTCACGGACAGTTTTGAAAATGTTTTTCGTTGCTCGCGTATCAGAACCGTCGTCAAATTCGACCGTGGCTATTTGAATCTGAGTTTGAGGTGGAACCGAGTTCGGAGTGTTGGACTTGGCGTTTGCCAGCTCCTTGATGGTGTCCCCGTAGTTGACGACAGCGGCAAGATTAAAGAGTGTGGTGTCGCAGATGCCAGCGCGGCCGTTGGCATTTTGCTTATAGCAGCCGTTGCCCCAACGTAGCTCCTGTTTTTCTTTTGGCACCCAGTCAGTCTTGTGGGTGATCACGGCACGACGGATGTCACCTTCAATCTTTAACTTGGCATTGGCATAGAAGGCGCCCCATCGAGCTTTCACCCCGTCTTTTTCAGGCTCCACTGGACGCCAGAAATTATCTGGAGGCACAGTAAAGAAGGGGGCCAGTAGCAGTGCCCTTTGATAAAGACCGGGTGCTTGCATCACTGCACCAAATGCTAAAGCTCCGCCGACCGAAAGTCCGCCAATCATATGCTCACCTGGAGCCTTGCGCATGATGGCATTCATGTCGTTGACGAAGTTGCGGTAGACAGTAGCGCCATCAGTCTCAACCCTTGGCAAGAACTCGTAGTAATGCGCGCGACTCTCTGGCGTGTCTCCAGAAGTTGGGGAGGGGGCTCGACCCTGACCAGGAAGTGTCGGTATCAAGACGTGAAAACCGCGCGCGGTCAGGTTGTCGCGCATTTCATAAAACTGCTGAGAGCAGGCCGTGTAACCGTGAAAGAAAATCGCCGTTCCCCTGAAAGGCACCTCGGCACTGGCCCGCGCGAACACCGGCTTGCAGGCCTCCTGCAGCTCATAAGGATAATGCTTGGCAAAATTTGTCACGAAGTAGTCGTTCCAGGCACCTTCAAGCGCCAGGGTTTCTTCCGCAGTCTTGGACGAACTGACCGGGTCACGGAGGGTTGGGCGGCAGGCCGTGACAAGTTTCAGGCTGATGAGCGCTAAGATGCCAAAACTCCAGGGGAACTTCATATAGTGATCCACTTAATTGTTGGTGCCAGTGGGCAACTTCCGACTTTTATTGATTAGATTTAAATTTTAGCACGAGAGCTTCGATAGTTCAGTCTAACGGCCCTAGATGACTGATGGATTCCCAGGTTACCAACAATTAAGTGCACCACTTTAAATTTTAAACTTTAATAAAGTTTGACATCTTTTTAATGATTTTGTATAAACATTTTATCGGTGCCCTCCACCGATCCTCGATACGAGACTCCCTACTTTTTTCCCCATTCCTTGCTGTTACCTAAACCCCCTCTGTCCCCCAATTGTATTTGGAGTTGAGCCTTGTTGAATTTCTCGAGTCCTCTTGTCCGCCATCTTGTACCCACTGCCATGATAGGAGCCGTAAGCTGGTTCAGCTCGCAAGTAGCGCTGAGCCAGGAAGACCCGTCCTCAGGATTTGAATCATCTGCCCCTGCCAGTGATGAAGCCGTTGGTGGTGACACCGAAGCATCGGCCGACACCGACATGTTTGGCACCGAAGCTGAAGTTGCATCAGCTGACACTGGCGACAGTGCCTCTGCTTCCAGCGACCAAGCTACCGATGATGCCAAAGCAAAACCGGCGAAAAAGTCCAAAGCCAAGCGTCACCGCTTAGCGAAGAAAAAGAGTCGCAAACACGCCAAAAAAGCTGTCGTCGCTGAAGAGTCAGCAAATGAATCCAAAGCCACTGAAGAAAAAGCATCTCCCGAATTGAAGCAAGCGACTAAGTCGCCGGTGGTAGAGACAGCCGAAACCAAAACTCCAGAAGCCAAAAGTGTCGAGTCTAAACCTGCAGAAACTATTGCTGCTGCCACCCCTACGTCCCCTGCAACTGCGCCTACTCCCGGTGCTTCTATTGGCGATGGCAGTCCCATCACCATCGAATCTTTGGGTGTCACCATCACTCCACCCAAGGGCTGGGAAGTTCAAACCCAAAACGGTTCATTGTCAGTTGTCATGCGTGAGCCCGCAGTAGCCAACGCTGTTCCTGGTCAGACTAAATTTCAGCGTAATATTACTGTCGCTGCTATCCACAAACCGGCTCCAATCGATGAAAAGCGGGCGGAAGAGCTCAAGGCAGAGTTGGTACGTAACTTCGGCGGCGATGCCTCACTTAGTGATTTCAAAGTTGGTGAGCATAAGTTCTTTAACTTCCATGGTAACAACGACGGCTTGCTCGTCTACTCGACCATGACAGTTCGTGAATTCCCGATGATGCAGATGCACATCCTCGTGTCGGGAGAAGACAAGCAGTTCCTTTTGACCTACACCGACCTAGCTAGCCAGTTTGGTTCGGAAAAGGATCCAGCCTACGCTGCTGCATGGGAAAGCATGGTTTCCGTTCAAGTCAAAGGTCAAGCACCAACACGTTTTGAACTTTACAAGAACCACATGATTGCAGGTGGCACGGGTGTGTTTCTCTTGCTCGTCGGTTGGATTCTGCGTCGTCGCGCTGCCAACATCGACTTCAAGGGCGAGGCTGACGCTCTGATCGATAGCGAAGACAGCCTGACTTTCGACGCCAGCAAGGCGCCGAAGACGGTGGTCTCGCAAGTGTCCGCGGCAGCAGCTCCTATGTCCGCTGTCCCGGCTACGAACACCTCCAACTTCTCCTTCATTTCTAGCTTCTAAGGGCTAAGGCCTGATCTTCCCGGCGACTTCTGAGGTCTAAGTTACCTCGGCAGTCGCCGGGATTATTTGTTGACCTAGGTTAGTGATCCATGCTGAATTTGGGCAGGGCAATTCACGAATTAGGACGGTCATGAAAGAATCCAAAGCAGTGTCGCCACCCATAGATTCCCGCCGCTGGTTCGTTGACGAGTTGGGTAAATACCTGGCCCGTAAGAACCTAAAGCAGACGAAACAGCGTCAGGCCTTGATCGACGTCTTTTTGGGCGCAGCCACTCATGTCTCCGCTGAAGAGCTACATTCGGCTGCTCGTGGCGCTGGTCTCGACGTGGGCTTGGCTACTGTCTACCGTACTTTAAACCTTTTGGTAGACGCCAAAATCGTTGAGCAGAAGCAGTTCAGTGAGGGGCGTTTTGTCTACGAAATCGCTCAGCCTGGTGGCCATCATGACCATTTAATCTGCCTTGATTGTGGCATTGTCATTGAGTTTGCCAACGACGAAATCGAGCGGCTGCAGGAAAAGGTGGCAGCGGCCCATAAGTTTAAGCTGACCAGTCACCGTTTGGATCTTTTCGGCCACTGTCAAAAGCAGAACTGTGAACGTCGTGCTGGCAATTAGTCTCGCTTTACTCTTGTGGGCGGGCAAACCGCTCCAATTGATTTGAGTAGTTTGAGCCTGATTTATTAACATGCGTCGAAGCCCACTGAAGTAGGCCGAACAGCAAGATGCCAGTAACAAGCAAAATGAAAGCACCTCGAATCGCTGAGTTTATATCAACCGGTGCTGATTGCACTCTGGGCTTTCTTGCGACGGCTGGCCTATAGTCCTCTTGCTCCGTTGCGGCTGGAGCTTCAGCGGTCGACTCGTTGGTGGGTGCGGTCGGTAGTTTTGTTTCGACTTGCTGATCGGATGTTTCCACATCGGCCAGCTCTTCACTCAGATCCATCGGAACTTGCGGCATACCTTCGATGGCATCTTGGTGTTCCGATACCGCTAGACTAAGGGTCTTCTGATCTGCGACGGACATTGCCACTGCCAAGTTGCCGTCGAAAGCAGGCGGCTGTAGTCGATTCGCTGCCGGA
>OMIY01000351.1 GCA_900299215.1 bacterium
AGCGTTTCCGCGATGACTTGGATACGAAATCATATTATTTGCAGCAAACATCGCTTGGTTATCAACTAACTGAATCAATCATGGAAGCAGCGATACCGACTGATTTGACGATCGTAAATTACCCTTGGAATCCATCCCATGTGGTGACCGGTATTCCAGTGCGTAGCGCGCTAAAAAACTTGACCGATCTGCAAACTGTAACCGTTCCGGTTAAGGATCTTAAGAGGCCTTTTGCGATAGAGTTCGCGTCGGCTCCTTACTATGACGGCGCTGTCGTCATGGGATCACCGAAGCTGAAGTTAAGTTTGCAGTCTGAAACTACACGAGGACTGGTGATTGCACACTTGGTTGATATTGCTCCGGATCAGGTAGGGAAATTGATCACTCATGGAACTCATACTTGGTCCGACCAGGATCAAATCGAGACGGGTCGGTACAACTTTGAAATTCAAATGTACTTCACCGCATGGAAGCTTGAGCCCGGCCATCGCTTGGCGGTGGTGCTCAATGGCGCTGACCTCGAATACCAACCACCGACGCTGTGGCGTTATAATTACAAGCTAGATCAATCCAAAGGGGACCTGAATCTAGAGGTACCTTTCGCTAGATCGCTCGATGACTAGATGGGTTGAATAGCGAATAGTGCGATCGCGACGGCTGCTGATTCGCGTGATGCTTTCAAATCAACGGCGAGCTTCATGACCCAGTCGTTATGCTGATCGGGATCGGTAATCGTCTGCTCGAGTAACCAAACATCGGGCTTTTCGACGATCCTAAGATGCCGTGGATCGCGTGCCGACTGATCAGTAACGATAGCTGCGTGATCGTCGTAAAACGCTGAGCAAACACGCTCAAGCTCCTCGGCAGTCCAACTTGGTACTTCCTCCACCGAGGTTTTACCCAGAATCTCTAAAGCTTCGCTGTAATTTCGACCACCGATCAAGCGTACAAAGCGGAACACTGTATTTCGTATCATCACGGTAAACTGCCGTTTATTTCTCGTGATATCCGGAGCCTCTTCAGCTAACTGAGACGTAGGCTCAGTGGAGCGCCGATTGCCAGGCTTTTGCATCCGCTCCCACTCTTCGAGCAGGCTGGCGTCAATAGCACGAACCATAGCCCCGAAATAGTCAATCATGGCCATAATTTCGTCGGTGCGTTCAGATTCTGGTACCGTTTGTACAAGGACCTTGTAAGTTTCCGACAGGTATCTTAGCAGTAGCCCCTCAACACGGTGTAAATCAAGCTCGCGGATATACTCCTCGAAGCTCATAAATTGCTCGTAGAGATCTCGAGCTATTTTCTTGGGACGAATATTCTCTTGCCCAACCCATGGGTGAGACGAAGCAAATTGATTGAAGGTCTCGTAGATGAAGTCTCGGTTGGGCTTGGGATATTCGAGCTTCTCGAGCTCCTCCATACGCTCTTCATATTCGACACCGGCAGCCTTGAGCTCGAACAACTTTTGACCTTTGAGCTTATCAAGCTGCTTCCGCAGTATCAGCTCAGGGTTCTCAAGAATGGACTCAATCAAAGTCAGCAAGTCCAGAGCATAGTCAGGTGATTCACGGTCCAAAAGCTTGATCGTATCGAGCAGGTAAAGCGACAACGCATGGTTAAGAGAGAAGTCTTCTTGCAAGTCAATATTGACGCGGACCTTGCGACCATCGCGCTGCTCGCGTGGAATGATTTCGACTATGTCTCGCTCAACGAGTGAACGAAACAGCTGAAATGCGGTGCGAGTATGCTGGCTTTTTTTAGCGGGAGTTTCATGACAGGAGCGAATCAGCTCCTTCATCGCTTTACAGCCATCGGAGGGTCTGCTTAGGGTGTTGAGTAACATCCCATGCGTTACCTGAAAACGTGACGTAAGTGGTTCGGGCGGTGACGCCAAGAGCTTATTAAAGGTATTCTGATCCCAATGAGCATAACCGCGCTCGGGCGGCTTTTTCCGCACGATTTTGCGCAGCTTCTTCGCATCTCCACCAGCCTTTGCCTCTAACATGAGATTCTCGATTACATGGGGCGGAGCCTGTACCACCACCGTGCCTTTATCATCGAAACCCTTGCGTCCAGCACGGCCGCTAATCTGCAGAAAATCACGAACACTAAGTATCGCAGTTTTGTCACCGTGATATTTGCAAAGTTTAGTGAACACAACAGTACGGATGGGGATATTGACGCCGACTCCAAGGGTGTCGGTACCGCAAATCACTTTAAGTAAACCTTGTTGTGCCAGTCGCTCTACCAAAAGGCGGTATTTGGGGAGAAGCCCCGCATGATGCATACCGATACCGTGGCGCAAGATCTTCTGCATCTCCTTGCCATAAGGGCTGGAGAATTTGACCCCGCTGAGCGCCTCAGCGATTGCTTTCTTTTCCTCTTTAGAGGACACGTCCACAGATAATAAATTCTGTGCCTCTTCGGCACATTCGCGTTGGGTAAAACTGACGAGGTAAACCGGCGCCTTACCACCAAATACTAAACTTCTGATGGTCTCGTGCAGAGGTGTCTCTTGATAAATAAAATCAAGTGGCACTGGCCTTTGAGCGGACTTGATCACATCGACGCCAAGGCCCGTGAGCTTATGCAGCCCATCTTCAAAAATAGCCGTATCCCCAAGTGTCGCCGACATGAGAAGAAAGCGCGAATAGCTCAAAGTCAGCAGGGGCACCTGCCAGGCAACTCCACGCTCACGATCTGAGTAATAATGAAACTCGTCCATGATTATGTCCTGGGCAGGAGCCATAGCTCCTTCGCGCAGGGCCATATTTGATAGAATTTCTGCCGTACAGCAGATGATGGGAGCATCACGATTAACCGTCGCGTCACCCGTCGCCATGCCGACGACATCTGGTCCGAACATTGCGCACAAGGCTAGGAACTTTTCGTTAACTAAGGCCTTGATGGGACATGTATAAACAGACCGACGACCATGCGCTAGGGAATGAAAATGCAAGGCAGTCGCAACTAATGACTTACCAGATCCCGTCGGTGTATTGAGGATGACATTGCGACCCTCGTACAAGGCGAGTATCGCCTCCTCCTGGGCAGGATACAGGTCTAGGCCCTGCTCCTTCACAAAACTAAGGAAGCGGTCTAATAGATCGCCACTATCGACTGGCTTCCCACTTGGGGGCAAGTGCCGTCGCAGAGGCCTGGAAGATAAAGCTAAGTCTTGCGGTTCCAACATAAGTCGTCTAGGTATATGCCCATCCGCCGGTCTTGCCAACTACCAAAGCAACGCCGTTAAAGCGTTAACATACTGAAGCCACAATAAAAACCATGCCACCGGCCATCCCCCTGAGCCCTCGGCGCCGCGCTTTAAAGCGCCGTTAGCGAGTATCCGTGAATCAAGCAGATCATCAAGCGACCCCCCTAAATTTTGCCTCCTTAGGATTGATCGAACCCATACTTAAGGCTGTCAAGCAGATGGGTTACGAACGACCAACGCCAATACAGAATCAGGCCATTCCCCCAATCCTGCATGGCCGAGACATACTTGGATGCGCCCAAACTGGGACCGGCAAGACGGCTGCATTCGCCTTGCCCTTGTTGCAAAAGTTGGCCCTGAGCCAAGGGCGTCGCGGTGTGCGAGCCTTAGTTCTGACTCCGACTCGAGAACTTGCAGCACAAATCGATGAAAGCTTTAGAGATTATGGAACCAATCTGAGCCTTAGCCGAGCCCTCATATTTGGTGGTGTAGGTGCCGAAGCGCAGAAACGTGCACTTGAGCGGCGGCCGGATATCCTAGTGGCAACTCCGGGTCGGCTTCTGGACCTCATGGCACAGGGCTTCATCTCCCTTGCTCAGGTCGAAGTATTCGTCCTGGACGAGGCCGACCGTATGTTGGACATGGGATTCATCCATGATGTTAAGCGTGTGATTGCCAAGTTGCCTGCTGTTCGTCAGAACTTGCTCTTCTCAGCCACGATGCCGCCAGAGGTTCAATCGCTAGTGGCATCGATTCTCAAAAACCCTGTCCACGTCTCAGTGGCTCCCACGTCTTCCACTAGCGAGCTAATTGATCAATCTCTTTACTTCGTTGATCGTCCCAATAAGCGGCGCCTGCTTCTGCATGTACTCGCCAATCCCAAAACGGCTCGCGTGATCGTGTTTACCAGGACCAAAGCTGTGGCAAATAGGGTGTCCACCTACCTAAATGAAAATGGCATTGGTGCTGAGGCTATTCACGGCAACAAATCCCAGAATGCCCGCCTGCGAGCACTGGGCAATTTCCGAAGCGGTGTAACCAGAGTTCTGGTTGCCAGTGATCTGGCTGCACGCGGTATCGATATTGACGAAATTACTCACGTCATTAACTACGACGTTCCAAACGTACCAGAAACTTATGTGCATCGGATCGGTCGCACAGGTCGAGCCGCAAATGTTGGCGAAGCTCTCTCATTTTGCGACGCAGAAGAGCGTAGCTATGTGATCAATATCGAACGGGTCATCAAGAAAAAGATACCCGTCGTTTCTGATCATCCCTTCCCAATGTCTGACAATCCAGCACCAGCTTTGAACCAAACGCCGAGACCGGCCTCACGGCCTGCGCAGCAACAATCTAGGTCAAAGTTTAAACCTAGGCGCCGCCGCTAGCAGCAGCGTCGGCATCAGCGCGACGTTTGAGAATTAAGTGCTTGGCATGGAGAGTCCAATGCCTATTGAGTCCACTTTGTAAATAGAACATCGCTATTGGAGGCAGTAGCGATGCCAGAAGTACAAGCTGTGGATTCATATAAGTGTATTTGTTTTGTCGCTCCATTTCCCTAATCTGGCAAGCTAGACGATATGTAGGCCAAACATTTAGCAGTGGCAGCATAGACGCAAAAGCAGTTAGCTTGAGCCACTTGGGAGCCGGCACTGCGTTTTGTGTATGCCGCTCTATCTCTTTGTAGACGGACACAAACCAGACACTCCAGTAAAGTCCAAAGCTGAGCAACCAACTCCCACCCGCCAAGGCCCAAGGGTTTCTGAGTTGTCCCAATGCGAGTCGGCTCCGGGCGAGGTAGTACTCTTGCTCAACTGCTACTTTCGAAATGGCTCTCGGTACCGGTGATTGAGGGGCAACGGATGAGGCTGCTGCATCAGCTACAGCACGCCGCAATGCTGAGTTACTTGATTGCGGCGGTATCGATTTAGCCAAGATAGTAGTCGGACCAACTTGTTTAGTTTTGACTGCTGGCTTGGATTTATGCTCAGAAGCGCTTACCGAGGCTGCTGATACTTTCTGCGCCATAGTTTCGGACAAGCGATATAGAGTGGCAAAATCCTGCAAGGGATACCATTGGGTAAAGCCCTTCCGACTTACGAGCCGTGGACTTCCATCCTCACTTTCAGGCGTTAGACTGAACGCATGATCGGCTGAGAGAGGACCATTTAATTTTCCGTTCTCATAAAGGTACCAGCCATCGGGCCAAACGGCCGCTACATCTTTCTTATTTGAACTCAAATTAAGGTCCGTCACGGAAGGTCTCCTAAAGAAAGACACGTCATCCAAGTATAACAAAAGCTAAACCTAGCGGTATACTGGGAGCAGTCGTCTTCTTCTCTCGGACGCATCCTCGTCGCGGAGCCGGTCATGCAACTTCAAGACTTTGTCAGTCAAATTGAAAATCGACAATTCCCCCTTAATTGGCCGGGACAATGGGTCGCAGGACGGTGGCTTCCTGCCAAAAGACCAAACGCTTTCAAAGCTTCACTTAATCCCAATAATGGCGAAAAACTTGTCGAGATCGGTATTGATAAAGAGACCTTAGTCAATGCCATCGACTTTGCCAGTAAGGAGCAAGCCGCGTTTGGTCAGCTTGATTTGACGAAGCGTCTTGAAATTCTTGCTAAGTTTAGGCAGGCCTTGCTCGATTACCAAAATGTAGCTGAGCTTATTCTGAGAATCGAAGCCGGTAAACCTCAGTGGGAATCATCAGAGGATGTTCGAAGCAGCGCCAATTATTTGACGTGGGCGATTGAGCACGGCGAGGAATTGTTTGCCAATCTTACACAACCACTTGCTGCTGGGCCGCATCGAGGCATAAAGGTCGAACTCAGGCCGATCGGGGTTACTGCAGCTTACCTGCCTTTTTCCACCCCACTCACAAGTTTCATTTATTACTTTACAGCTTCGGTACTGGCTGGTTGTCCTTTGATACTCAGCTCCTCAACTCACGCTTTGATGATTTCGATGCTCTTCGCTTTTCTTGCTGAGCAGCAAAATATTCCGGCGGCAGCTTTACAGGTGGTCTTTGGTAATTTCAGCAGCTTTAAACAAGTTATAGCTGACAAACGAGTTCAGGCCATTCTGTACACTGGGTCCCGTGAACACTGTGACAGTATTCGCATTGAGTCGAGACTCGCAGTCCCAAGACAATTAGTCCTTCAATCTGGTGGTAAAAACGCAGTTATCGTGCATTCATCAGCTAATATTGAAGACGCCGTCAGATGCGTAACCTACGGCGCTCTAAAAACGAGTGGTCAGCGCTGCACCTCAACTAGTCGAGTATTCGTTTACCGATCATTGATGCCAGAGTTCTGCGAGGCGATTACCGCAGCTTTCAGGAGCATTAAAGTTGGGCGCACAGATTTATGGGATCAGCCGACGAGAGAGCAGCCTTTTATGGGCCCTCTGTACTCCGAAAAAGCTGTCGATAAATTCCTGCGCTTCCAGACCATGGCGAACCGCGAATCGAGCACCACCTTGCTCTGGGGGCAAGCCGTTGAGGAGTCCTCCGGAGGATTTTTCGTCAGTCCGAGTTTGCATTACCTGCGATCTTTCGACAATAACAGCGCCTATCAGGGTAATATTTTGTTCTCCCCGGATGTCGCTATCTACGAGTACGACATTTTGGATGCGGCAATAGATCAAATCAACACGACCGACGCCTCGTTCTCCGTCTCATTTATCGGTGATCCCGCGGTTTTAGAGGCTAGACGCGGCTTGTTTCTTGCGCCAAACCTCATGTTAAATACCCCTACCGTTGAAATCGAGGCAACTTTGCCGTTGGGTGGCAGATTGCAGAGCGGCCATCACCGGTTTCATGGCCCAGGGACCGCACTTTATTTGTGCTACCCACAGGTGATTTCGCACGATCCTGAGGCTTACAGTATGATATGTTCTTGGCCTTGGAAGGCAAATTGATTTAATTTTGGCGGACCTGATAAATTAGGGGACGCCAATGAACTTAGATCCAACAATCCAGGAACGCGCCAGCTACTGGGCAACCTCCGATGCCTTCGATCAAGCGACTCGCAAAGAGGTCGCCGATCTTATTGCGGCTAAACGAGAAAAAGATATCGTTGACCGCTTTTACCGTGATCTCGAATTTGGTACCGGTGGCCTTAGAGGAATTCTTGGTGCAGGCACTGCGCGCATGAACATCTACAATGTTCGCAAAGCGTCAACAGCTCTGGCTGCGTACCTCAAAGAAGCCTTCCCAGGGGAGCAACTTAAGGTCGCTATTTCCCACGATTCAAGGCGATATTCCCGCGATTTTGCCAAGGCTACGGTTGAGGTAATGGCAGCACACGGAATCCAGGCACTGATTACAAGCGAGCTCAGGCCAGTGCCGATGCTGTCCTTCATGACCAGACATTTCGGGTGTCATGCCGGAGTCTGCGTCACCGCAAGTCATAACCCACCTGAATACAATGGCTACAAGGTCTATTGGCAAACTGGCGGCCAGCTGGTGCCACCACATGACAAGGCCATCATAACCCACTACGGTAAAATCAAAAATTACGCGGAAATTAAGCATATTCCCTATACGGACGCTGTTGCCAAAGGCTTGGCGCGCGAGGTGGGCTCAGAGCTAGACGAAGCTTATTTTTCTAAGGTGGCAGCTTTATCGCTCAGATCAGAAGGGCGCAAAAACTTTAAGATAGTATACTCACCGCTTCACGGAGCTGGCCTATTTCCGGTGGTGGAGATGCTTCGACGTTATGGGTTCGCGGACGTCACGGTCGTGCCTGAGCAAGAGCGCCCCGATGGCAACTTCCCTACAGTAAAATCGCCTAATCCTGAGAACCCGACAGCCATGGACATGGCTCGCGAGCTAGGCAAAAAGTTAAAGGCAGATTTGGTACTCGCAACAGATCCTGACTGTGACCGCATCGGCATGGAAATACTGGTTGATGGCGAGTACGTGCGACCAAATGGTAACCAAATTGGAGCCCTTTTAAATCACTACGTATTAAGCTCCCAAAAAGAGTTGGGGCGCTTGCCACCTGAGCCATTGGTCATTAAGACTGTGGTCACAACCGACTTACAAGCTGACCTAGCGGCTGAATTTGGTGCTACATGCGACGAGACATTAACGGGCTTTAAATGGATTTGTCAGCGTGTCGAGGAATATGAGACCGGTAAAAGAAAGCCTTACCGGCAGTTTGTCTGTGGCGGCGAAGAGAGTTATGGTTTTCTCGCTGGGTCCTTTGTCAGGGACAAAGACGCGGTGATTTCGTGCTGCCTGGCGGCAGAGATGGTCGCC
>OMIY01000352.1 GCA_900299215.1 bacterium
CCACGAGGTCCTGATTTTTGCGTGGCCGACGAATCCACCTGTGCGCTTTCGTCGTCATCGTCTTTGTAATCTTCTTCATCGGCAGCGCGAAGTGGTTGTGCGGCAAGGCCGACCATCAGCAGTAGCGCGGCTAAGTGGTTTAAATAGAATTTTGTAGAACTCACTCGCATGGGTGCTTACACCGTAATTAGGCTTATCCATGCTCCTTGTATCGGAGAACTTTACGGAATCTTTAGGGCGCGGGGGCCGGGCCGGCAGGTTTTGCCATGATACTCGAAGGAGTTGCAGAATCAGCATTGTAATTGCCCATGGGTGGACCCAATTGATCCAGATCTCGGCCAAAATACTGCTTTGACATATCTATGTAGCGTCTGTGCAGATAATCGTAATACTTAGTTTTGCCGTCGAGAGCATCCATTCCACGGGCAAATATCCAAAGAGTTTTCATCTGCACCAAAAATACTGGTGCAAGCTCGGCGATGAGAGGGCCACCCTTGTCGAGTCGCTCATCTAGACGTAAGGCCATTTGGTAGAAGCAAAAATGAAACATGCGCGTCTGAGCTGCGGCTAAAGCGGTTACTTGAGATGTAAGTGTCAACATGTCGTGTTGATTGCCTGCTTGCTCACCAATTCTCTTAATCTGGTCCATACAGCGGTAAAGTTCGTCGGGGGTTGGTTGAGGCGTCGTATACAGTAAGGCACGGGTGTGCCAAGCTGTAGGCTTAGACGGATGGGGAAAACGCGATTTCTCGCCATTTTCCGCCGCATCATCGGACTCGTTGGAAGTGTTTTCTCCGTCGCCAGGTGAGTTGTCCTCGGTACTTTCCAAGCTTGATGCGTCGTCGGTTGTCCCAGCGACATGCTTGCGTGCACAAGAATTGAAGTTTACGACGACAGAAACGAGTATAGCGGTCATGACGGCTGCGGTCGCGATCGCGGGCTTTCTAGTCCCAACCAGCGAAGCCAATTCCGCCATAGAAGAAAGCTTTGTCCTGCCCCGTTTGGAAGCCCGCAAGCAAATTGCAGCCAAGAGCCCCATAAAGGACTGACATTTGCCTGAATTCGATCCAAACCCCCGGAGCATCGAACCCCACCCCTTTGACTAGGAAATCACTCTTAGCATCTCCTGGTGCGTCACTGCGTCCCTGCTTACTGACTGCTGCAACCCCACCACTAATCAGCCAACCAGTAAGAACCGGTCTTTCAATCTTGGCCATCTGAGCTGAGGCTGTGCCCGCTTCAGACGAGCCCCCGTTAGTGGGTGGGTCAATTTTGCCCACTGCTATCATCGGACCAAAATAGGTCAAACCGTAGCTTCCCGTGTGCCCACGGTAAAAACCGCTGCCATTAAAGGGGGCTACACGAAGGCCGAACCACAGATCGTTGTTTTTGCCTGGGCTTGGAGTTGTCCCAGTTGCAATATCTGCTTTTTGGGGTAATCGCCAAGCACTGCTAAAGTGCATTGTGGGTTCGCTAGTATATCCCTGACGTGAGGCCATTGTTGCAACAGCACTTCCGACTAAGCTGATTTCAAGAAAAAAATCCCTCGGATGCGGCTTAGCCGCTTCGTCGTCAAGAGCCTTGCCTAAGCGATCACCGTAGGTTGGACTAGCTTTGACCTCCTCCTTTTCATGGCGTCTGCGCCGTCGCTGCAGGCGTTTGTAGTCATCTTCCATTACCTTTTCATGATCAACTTTAGGCGGTTCTGCCGGTGTTGGTGCCTCAAGGCTGTCTATAGAAATAGTTGGCGAAGGCGGCAATTCGGTTTGCGCGTGAATCGAAGGAGAAAAAGTGCATAGAACACCTAGCGCTATGCTAAAGGTCCAAGAGCCGAAGATACTTTTCAAATTGTTCGCCATAAATTCACTTTAACGCAGGTTTAGTCGGGCGGCGTGCAAAAAGTTACCAGTAGCCTGAAAGCCTTGCCCGGCAAGACTTGGCGATGGGAAAAACATGCCCATTTTTTGTTGCCGAGGGCTTGGGTAGACTGATGAATAGACGAATCAATCGGCTCCCACCATCTCTGTTATCCCCACCACGCCAAGTCTCCTGAGGAATCCTGCCATGGGTGTACTCCGCATTAAAGACGGCCTCAATGAAGTGCTCATTCGAGATCCATATGATCTCTTCACTGTTGACTCGCCGCAGCCAGCACCTCGGCGTGCGCGCGGTGAAATGCTTCGTGCCATTACTGTCGGTCTGGTGTTTGCAACAGCCGTTGCAGCAGTGGTCTTTTGGCAAATGCAGCAGAGAGGGAGTGAGCGGACGGATGATCCATTTGCTTACTTTGAAATCAAAGCAATAGGTTCCGATGGACGCCCAGTTACGGGCGCATCAGTTAAAAGTGGTAGCGAAGAACTTGGTGTCACCGATAGTTTTGGTGAGTGGCGCCGTTTTATGCGCGCTCATCTCGGCGGCACAATGGTGCTCACACTCACTAAAAAGACTGAAAATGGCACTCTCAAGGCATTGAAAAATCTTGCGATACCCGCCCGCTTGCCAGCCAATGGCGAGCTTGAGTTGAAGTCGCGGGTACTCATGCGTGATACTGGGTCCGCAAACGTGGTTGATAGTCGTGTTTCCGTTGACGAGCCATTGGCCGATACTCATTCGCATTCGGCTGCTCCGGCACCGGTATCTGCATCAGTTGCAGCACACGATATGGCCTCGAGTCAGGAGAACACTAGTATTAGTCAAGCGGGCGCGAATTCTGCTCCTGTAGCAACAGCTGCTACGCCTCCGACGCAACCTTCTCAGTTGGAAACCCCTGTGGTCGGGGACTCTAGTTTTACTAGTGTTTGGATTGCTACTTCAGGTCAAGCTACCGCTGCAACTCGTCAAGTTGCCGATGCGATGCGTCAGCGTTTGCGCGAACTGGGTATGACTCTGAATGCGGCTAGTAATTGGCAGATCAATCTCACGGACCTGACCGTACAGAATCCATCTGGCCAACCTGGGCATATTCTAAAAGTTGAAGGTCGTGTTGCTGGTACGCGTGGACCAGAGCGCATTTATGTGTTCCTGCGTAATTATGATGACTCCCCGATGTCAACAGCTCGGGCAGCTCTTTGGGAGAGTACCATCCATGTAGCAAAACCATACGCCATCGAGCGTCGCGCTGACACTTGGTACATAGGATCATCTGGCACCAAGCTGTGGCAGCTTAGCGCTGGTCAGACGGTTTACAGTAAATCAGGGCAGCCGTTTGCCGTCGAAGGCGAGGGCTTGGGAGCTATGCGTCTGGCGGCAACAGACCGACGACCTTGCGACAACGACACCAAATGTATGGTCACATCGGCCGGCATTGACCGTGCACCACCGCATAGCGACTGGACCAAAGGACGCCTGACGGTACTCGGTGATGTTGTGCCTGGTTCGACCATCTACGTCGGCGGCTATGCGGTCCGTAGGGTGGAGGAGAGTACCTACGAATACTGGAACAATCCCAAGGTTCCAGGGATCGTCACGGTCGAGCGGGAAGGCAAAGTGCTGCATAGGCTCCGACTCGCTGGCCAGCGAACGGGTATGGCTGTCCTGAGTTTGCCGTCGGCGCCGCTAACCCGTCGTTGACAAATCGGGCCTCAGAATTGACATTGGGGTATCAGCGGTGGCTCGCCTTGGCGTAAGAGCCGCCTGGTTTAAAATATACCCCTATGCCGCGGAAGTACCCATGTCGACGCACGTTCTGATCACCGGTCATTTGCATGAATCGGCCATCGCAGGGTTTAAAGCCAACAAAGATTTTAACGTTTTGTACGCTCCCGACTGTGAACGTTCGGAGCTGCTGCGGCTCGTGCCTAAGGCCCAAGTATTAGTGACCCGCAGTGAAACAGATGTTGACCGAGAAGTGATTGAGCATGCACCTGAGCTGAAAGTCATAGCTCGCGCAGCCGTCGGGGTCGGCAACATCGACATTGATCTTGCCACCAAAAAAGGCATTCTGGTTATCAACTGCCCTGGTAAGAATACCAACTCAGCTGCCGAGCTAACTTTGGCGCTGGCATTGGCCATGCTTCGCAACGTACCTCAAGCACATCAGACCATGAAGACTGGGGGCTGGGACCGACACCGCTTTACCGGGCGGGAGCTTCGCGGCAAGCGGATCGGCATCGTTGGCTTGGGAAATGTCGGTCACCGGGTTGCTCAATTTGCTCGCGGTTTTGATATGGAGGTTTACGCTTACGATCCCTATATCTCGCCACAAGTTTTTGAGCGTCATCAAGCGCGACAGTTTAGAGATCTCGATGAAATGTTGCGTGTGACTGATATCCTGACTGTCCATGTGCCGCTCAACAAAGAAACCAAGGGAATGATCAAAGGCGCGCAGCTCGACCTCATGCCGCGCGGCAGCTATGTCCTCAACGTCGCGCGTGGCGGTGTGATCGTCGAAAAGGACTTGCTCACTAGGATTGAAAGCGGCCAGATTGCTGGCGCTGGAATTGATACTTGGGAGAGTGAGCCCAAACCGCTGCCGGCTTTGTTGCAAAGTGACAAAGTTTGGTGTTCCCCCCACATCGGGGCGTCAACTCTTGAGGCCCAAATTGCTATTGGCGAAACTATTTTGCGTCAAGTGGAAAAGGCGATCGCCGGTGGTGTTGTTGATTACCCAGTAAACCTGCCGCAGGTTGGGGTGATTGATAATCCACTTCTAAACGCCTACGCGGTTCTGGCTGAGAAACTAGGCTCGCTCATTGGTCAGATCATCAGTTTCAACCCCAAGTCGGTGGAATTGAGCTACCGTGGTGACTTGGCCGCCTTGGATCACTCGATCGTCAGGCTCAGCTTGATGAAGGGCTATGCCAGCAAGGTAGTCGATGGCTATGTGTCCTTTGTAAATGTTGAAACCCACATTGAAAAGATGGGGCTTACCATCACCGAATCCAAGGATCCCAACTTTCAGAGCTACAAATCGGCACTCAAAGTACGATGCCGTGGGGCCGACGGGGCTGAGCTTACTGTAGGCGGTGTCGTCTTTGATGATCGCTATTCCAGGATCTCACTTATTAACGACTTTTATTTCGAACTAGAGCCAACCGGTGACATCATTATCGTCGAGAACAACGACAGGCCGGGGGTTATCGGCGATGTCGGACACTTCTTGGCTTCTCGCGGAGTCAACATTGACAGTTTTGAACTCAGCCGTAATCGCAAAGGCGGTCGAGCCATGGCTCTGGTCAGAATTGACTCACCGCTATCTCCAGATGGCGTTGCAGCGATGAGCAAGATCAGCAATGTCCTGGCTGTGCATGAAGTAAATCTTTAAAAAGTGGCGCACCCAGAGCGACTCGAACGCCCGACCCCCAGGTTCGAAGCCTGATGCTCTATCCAACTGAGCTATGGGTGCTTCTTGAATCTTTGGTATACGCGTCACAAGCAGATAGTGCAAGCCCTAGACCATAGCCGGTGGGCAGCTTGAGCTGGGACTTATGATTGTGCCATGGACTGTCGACCGTGATTCGTTTTGTGAAGAAAAACGGCGTGTCCAGGTCTGCGTAAGTGAATGCGCCCGTTCCACAGGCGATATGAAGGGAGAAGCCCATGGCTATCTCACTCTCAAGCATCCCACCGATCATCAGGGGACAGCCGCTGGCTAGTGCCAGGCCTATGATCTTGAGGGCTTCAGCAACGCCTGATTTCATGATTTTAATATTCACGATGGGCTTGAGCCCTAAGTTAAGAAGTTTGGCTAGGTCGTCAGCCGTGCGTACAGTCTCATCGACGCAAATTGGTACCGGAGTCAGTTTTGCAAGCTGACTAAGTCCTGTGATGTCCTGCTCGGGTAGGGGTTGCTCGCAAAAAAGGACTCGCATCTTCAGTCGCTGAGCGTCATCTAGGAGTTGCAACGTCGAGGCCACGCTACAGCCTTGGTTACAGTCGAGGATATAATTCGTTGCCTCCGGAACGCGCCTTACTAGCTCGGCCATCATGTCACTGTCGCTACTGCTATTGCCAGATATCTTGACCTTGATGGTTTTAAACCCGTACGGTCCATATAGCTGCCAAAAGCCCGCTATGTCTTGCGGAGCCATGATCGGCATCGTGATGTCGGTTGTGAGCCCGCTGAGCCGGGCATGACCAAAAAGCTGAGACAAGGATTGCGATCGTATCTGGGCTCTTAGATCCCAAAGAGCACACTCAACTCCCACCACGCCGGTAATGGACTCGGCACTCAACTCAGCAAAACTTTGGTCCACAACCTTAATGGCATCTTCGACAGTCAGGCCGACACACTGGTCCAAAAGTGATGAAGCCACTTTTCTTGCGGACTCAATATTGTCGTAGGTCAAAGATGAAAATGGCGCACATTCTCCAAGGCCGCGATAGCCGGATTCGGTGCGGACTTCGACGATCACAATAGTGGCTCTTGGCAAGCTTTCCTTAGAGATCGTGAAGGGCACATGGATTGGTGTCGTACTTACACGAAGATTGTAGTTAGTAATTTTCAAGAAGTGATCCACTTAATTGTTGGTGGTCAGATTTTTCGCTTGTAGTTTCGTTCTGTTAACAAACACAATAACAGCATATCATTCATGTTGCGAATTGATGTAATCCATGCGTTCTGTCTTAATCCAATTGATCTTAATAGTTGCTCCGGTTGAGGTAGCAAATGCCGAACAAGCTAGAGGCCCAACCTTGCAGCTTGAACAGGCTGACAGCGAACCATCTCACAGTAACTACCGTTCAGTACGGAGGACTCGGGGGCGCCTTTATGGCTTACTGCCGTTACTTTCAGCGGCAGAGGGCAGCAATCTCTATTTGACGTTTGATGTCATGCGCGAGGTTAGGCGTCACAAAGGTTCGGATGGTAATTCAGTAACCAATGACCTTGTAGCCTCTGAAGGGCTACTTTATACGTTTAAGGATCTACCAGAATCATTGGTGCCACTACTTTGGCTTACGACCTATCAGGCACCGGGACTAAAAAGTTCTAATAATCGCATGGACCAATTCATGTTTGGTTTTATGTCGCGTCATAAGCTGCCGCTGTTATCACAGTATCGAGCTAGAACCACAATTGCCTATCGTTTGCGTTGGTATCCCTCGCACAAAAACTACCTACTCTACGTAAGCGAAGAAATATTTTCTGATACCTTCTGGCAGTTACTAATCAGCACGGCAGGTGGGCGACTTGATTTTTTCACGCCTGATCAGGACTTATGGGCATATCTAGGATACGAAGGTGAGGCCCGAGACTATTTCGGTCGATGGTATGGCGATGAAGTTTGGAAGATTGGCTCGGCGATCACCGGCTATATTGGATTTCGTAAGCGCATTGCAGGGATTCTGTACGGCGCCTTTGATGTCGGGCTACAAAGCGAAAAGCTTAGGCACAATACCCCCGAAAATCATCTGCGTCTCAGTTACCAAACACACTACACACCGTGGGTTAGGGCTGCTGTCGAGACCTGGGTCGATGTTAAAGTGCCGAAGCCGCTCACCAACAATTAAGTGGA
>OMIY01000353.1 GCA_900299215.1 bacterium
ATATCGGATGCTATTCAATACAAAAACTGGGAAAAACGCCCGAAATTTGTCATCAACTTACCCAAACTTTCGGCAGAATCCAGATGGATCAAGTTTGTCATTCCACCTGAGGAAAGCAGTCGCAACCTAGTTGCTGAGACCAAGTTTCCACTTCTAGGAGATATTGATTTTTATCTAATTGATGAGGGACAACTCACAGACCAATGGCACTCGGGCTATTTACACCCTGAAAGTTTCGCTATCCATAACGGGTTATATTTTCATTATCCTTTTGCCAGCAAACCGACGGAACGACTACTCCTGATTCGGGTGAATAATTTTGGCACCGGGATACCCAGATTTAGTGTCATGGATCAAGAAACTTTTATCGAAAAAAGTCAATTTCGCGACAAAGTCATGGGCACTCTCTTTGGATTTTCTCTGACTATTATTTTTGTCAACTTAGCACTACTAATATCGCAGCGATCTTTAACCTATTTGATGGATATCGGCGCCCAAACATTTCTACTTTTTGTCGTCTATTTACTTGAAGGATATTATAAGCGGATCACTCCAAATATGTGGATTGAACCCACGCTACTTGCAAATATAACGATTACGGCCTATATGGCTGCGTTATTTTGCATCGCAGAGTTTTACCGGCGGCATCTTCAGCTCGAGAGTAATTTCGCCGAACTGTCGAAACACTACCGCACCGTACAAGCCTCTTACCTCACCGCGATTGTCATCGTCGCCATAACTCCATTTGCCTTCGCTCTCTCGTTTGCGGTTATTGTTAGCTGGACGTCTTGGGCATGGCTGATAACTCGTTACATCCGATTTGTTAAATTACGTTCGGTTTTCATTGCCTTTGTTAGTCAATCAGGCAGCATTACGGCCATTATAGTTACATCTCTAACGATCGTTGACATCATAAGTGACAATCTCTTAAACAAATCAATGGCTCATCTCGGTATTATTTGGATGGGAACGATCAACCTAATCGCAAGTGGTGTCAAATTGCGTCAGATCGAAGTGCGCAGCAAAAGGATCCGCAGTGCACTTACCAGAAAAGATAGCCGTGCAGAGCTCAATCGCCTTTTGACATCCTCGTACGAAAACATTGAGAACATCAAAAAAGCGGAGGTAACGATCATGTTTATCGATGCCGTCTCGTTCTCACTGTTATCAGCTGGTAGATCTGCTTCATCAATTTTCACAGCACTATCTGAGCGACTAAGTCAAATTGTTCAAGTCATTGAGCGAGAAGGCGGAAGCGTTGACAGGTCACTTGGAGACGGTGTTCTTTGTTATTTTGCTAGCAACCAAATAGGAATGAAAAAACACCACGCCGTCGCCGCTTTTGACGCTGCGATCACCATCCAAAGGAATACTATCGAGGCCGCTCTTTCTGATCAAACAACTTTCATAATGCCGGTTCGCATTGGCATCCATTCTGCTGACGTAATTATAGGTAACTTGGGTGACGAGGATCACTTGGACTTCACAATGATCGGATCTGGCGTCAACTTCGCTAGCCGCCTGGAGACTGCTGCGAGCCCATTCAAAATCAACTTGAGCACCGCAACCGTTGATCATCTTGTTCGCAATAAAATTGCCAAAGAGTTATTCGAGCCGATCAAACTTTCTATTAAGCACCACAGCAAACTTCAAGATGCTTTTGAGCACGACCCCAGTATCGGTTCAAGAGGAAACCTACAAACGGCAGAAACTAAATTCTTCGAACAACTCGGAGTTAGGAGAGGCGACGAGCGTCATTTGATCACAACTTCTGAATCCCTAAAACTGCTCCATCCCGAAGCTAATTTTGTTGTGCAAGATTTTTCGCGCTATGGTTTTCGCGCTATTAGCAAGACACTTTTTGGTCGCCGCACCACGATTACCGTGGATATCAAAACTGACAATACTGACCTAGAGCGCACTCTTGCGCATAACTTCCTGCTTAGAATAGTTGTCGAAGTCAGATGGAGTCAAAATGAGCAGGGCCAATACAGCCACGGACTAAGGATCGTTGGCGGCAGTCACGACCAGAGGACTTTTCTCTACGAGATGTTTAAGAAACATTATATTAACGAAGCCGCATCACCACTCCTCAATACTACGCTAGTCAGCTAGTCGAATTAAGTCTGCAAGCAAGCCAGCAGCCGTGACTTCACGTCCAGCTCCAGGACCCTGTATTACCAATGGACTTTGCGCATACCGACGAGAGCTAATGCTTACTAAATTATCTCCAGCAGGAATTTGGGCTAGCTGATGAACATTTGAGATCCGAACGGGAGCGACGCGAGCTTTGCCGTCACGAGTAATCGTGGCTACATATTGCAGCACACATCCATTGCTGCGCGCTTCTATCGCTGACCGCGCGAGTTGGTCATCCCAAACTTCGCATTGTGAAATAAACTGACTCACAGTTAAGGCTGAGCAGCCCTCGATAGGAACAAGACTTTCGACTTCAACATCACTAAGACTTAGATCTATGCCAGCCATGCGTCCCAAGATGACTGCCTTACGAGCCACGTCCATCCCGGATAGATCGATTCTCGGATCTGGCTCTGTATAGCCCGTCGCATGCAAATCTCGTAGGACATGAGAGAATTTTTCACCGTTACCGACACGCCTCATAAGGTGTGACAAAGTGCCGGACAAAACACCTTCGATTTTTTGAATATCATCACCAGTGCGCACTAAGTCGGTCAAAACCCCAAGGATGGGCAAACCAGCGCCCACAGTGGTTTCGCAAAAATAGGATCCCCCGCCTAATTTTTCTGCACGCCTTATGTTTGCGCAATGGTTAGAAGCCATACCGTGCTTGTTTGCCGTGATCACCTTGAAACCACACTGCAACCACTCAGAGTGCATGGAAGCAACTTCGGGTGACGCAGTTATATCAATGATCACCACATCTCCAACATGCTGGTGCAAGAAATAGGTCAATTTTCCAAAATCCGGCGATTCCGTGGAATCAGATAAAAGCTGATCCCACTGAGCAATAGATAACTTGGAACCCGATAAAAACATCCGCTTGGAATTACAAATGGCACGTAACTCAAGAGTCTTGCGGCAAGTTTCCTCAAGCTTAGACTGAACAGCTCGCCATTGTTCAAGGAGGGCGCTACCCACTCCTCCCGGACCTATGAGGGCAACGGCAACAGACTGCGGCTTAGTCACCAGTCTAGCTTTAGTTACAGATCTAAATGCTATCGGCTCAGATCGCGCTAGTGTTGCATTCATGGCGTTCAGCTCTTTCTGTTGATTTGGATGAGGCGATGCTTCTAACTTTAGCTGCTCGTTCTAGCCCTAAACGCAAATCTTCCAACAGATCCTCTTTGGCCTCGATCCCCACGGAAATGCGCACGAGCGAGGCAGTAATTCCAGCTCGTGCTTGAGCTTCTGGGGTCATTGATGCATGAGTCATCGAGGCTGGGTGGGCGATCAAGCTCTCCACGCCTCCGAGCGACTCGGCCAGCGAGAAACATTTGAGGCCATCGGTAAAAGCTTTAACCGCAGCAGTGCCACCATCAAGCTCAAAGCTAATGATGCCGCCAAATCCGCTCTGCTGCTTTTTCGCCAGCTCGTGACCAGGATGGCTAGCCAAACCGGGGTAGTACACTTTGCTGACACCGGCCTGCTCGTTAAGGAAAGTAGCAATAGCATTTGCGTTCTCTTCATGAAGGCGGATTCGAGCTGGTAAAGTACGGACGCCGCGCAGCGTCAAAAAGGCATCAAAGGGCGCACCCGTGATCCCAAGACAGTTAGCCCACCACGTCAGTTGCTGCGCTAGCTCAGGGGTTTTTGCGATCACGGCACCACCAACGACATCACTGTGGCCGTTGATGTATTTAGTCGTCGAATGAACGACTAGATCAGCGCCTAAGGTCAAGGGGCGCTGAAGTGCAGGAGACAGGAATGTATTATCCGCCGCCAACAAAGCTCCATGACGCCGACAAAGTTCGCTAACTTTGGCGATATCTACCACCCGCAGCAGCGGGTTACTTGGCGTTTCAACCAGCACCAAGCCGACGTCGCCCTCTCTGAAAGCATGAGTCAAGGCCTCATGATCACCTTGATCGACAAACTTGACGCGTGCACGTCCCTGTTTATCAAGTGCCGCAAGCAGCCTAAAAGTGCCGCCATAACAGTCATGCGGTGCAACGATCACCTGCCCCGCATCGACAAGATGGACAATGGCCGTGAGTGCCGCCATGCCCGAGCTAGTGACGATAGCGCCGTGACCGCCTTCAAGCTCGGCTAGGGTTTCAGCGAGCAAATCACGCGTAGGATTACCAGAGCGTGTGTAGTCATACTGACGACGCTCGCCTAATCCTTTAAAGGTGAAGTTTGTTGAAAGATGCAGAGGCGGAATAACCGCACCATGGGAGGTATCGGTAGCGACGGCGGCACGGACACAGGTAGTTGCAGAGAATTCACTCACAGTTGGGGGCTCCTATAAACATCGAAATAAGTTGGAAAAGAAAGTAGGCTCTTTGAGAAATCCATCGTGACCATAAAGCGAATCGAGCACTTGCAGCTCGCAGGGCGCACCGTAATTTGCGGCAAGCTCTTCCACTAAGCTGAGGGGCACTAACTGATCCTGACGCACAGCGACCAAGGTCGAGGGCACCGCAATCTTGGCAGGATCAACTTCATGTAAATCAATCGAGCGCGACAACGTTAAGAAGGCGTATGGATCCATTTGGCGGACGTAATCATCGCCACGCGACTTTAAATAGCCCCAAACAGGGAACGAGTCCGGATCGGCCTCCTCCGTACGCCCGCCGCTAAAGCGCTGGCTAAATTCATCTGCGGTCCTATAGGTGGACATACCGAGAGCGCGTGCGATCGCGAGGCCCTCGTCACCGCGATCAGCACTTAGTCCGAGTTGAACAATCTGGCGTTGGATCGTCCGCCATCCAATTGCCAGTGGTGCACTGCGGTGCGCCGTCACAATGGCAACGAGCTGACGTACTTTAGCCGGATAAGCAGCCGCAAAAGCTAACGCCACCATCCCACCGTACGATGCTCCGACAAAGGCATGTAGCTGCTTAATACCAAGCAACGAAAGTAACTCTTCTGCTACACGCGCTTGATCGAAGGTCGTGATGTCGGGAAATGATTCGCGGACGTCTGGCGCTGACCGCGGCCCGGTGGTAGCACCGTTGCCACCAAGAAAATCCCAGGACAGAAGGCGGTATTTGGTCGTATCCAGCGCTAAATTTGGCCCACAAAGGTCTGCCCACCAGCCTCGTGGTCCGGACGTGGCGGCAGATACATAGCGCGTCGCTGAAATTCCCCCAAGGACA
The DNA here is from genome assembly GCA_900299215.1 of bacterium. Taxonomy (GTDB): domain Bacteria; phylum Bdellovibrionota_B; class Oligoflexia; order Oligoflexales; family CAIYRB01; genus CAIYRB01. Next base: position 5,301 of record OMIY01000353.1, read on the forward strand.
GCAATTACAGGACCATCACTAGGTCCGACGATCTCATAGGCGACTTGCACTTCAGCAATTTCACCGCCGTTCTCAAGGCAGAAGGGCCGCTGGCTTAGGGTAACTGTACCCGCCACACGCGATCCGTCGCGCTTGCCGCCGCCTTTATAAGCATTACTACTTACGTCCCGCTCTCTTACCAACTCCGCCATCTCGTCTTAGCCTCTGGATTATCTAGAGGTTATCAAGATCATGCGGTAACTGGAGTGGGTGCAAGAAACTGGCTGGAGACCATTTCCGCTCATCTTCCGGTTTGCAGTCCACTGATTCAGTGGGCGCTACCGCAGGACTTGGCACCATACGTAAATTTGATTTACGTGGTTGCCCCGGCGTCGTCGGGCCTATCCCTCAACCGGTCTTGATGAACAGCTATAGAAAACCACAGGGTAGACTTTGCTGTCAAGAGATACGCGTACCGACACCAGCGGTTGATAGAAACCCAAAAACTCAAAAAAGACTCTCGCTAATTCAGTGCCTTACAAGAATCCTCTAAGACCTACCCAAATTGAATCCGACAGCCTCAACAAGTCAGCGCTGACTGACCGCCTGCCTTACCGACCGATTGGAGCTTTAAGATGTCTAATGTCGCAAAGCTGGAATTTATTTCTCAGAACTTGCTTGTCAATTTGGTGTTAGCAATGACCAGCGTCCTTGCTTGCCCAACTGCTAAAGCTTGCGACGACAATAAATCGATCTCCGACCAAAACTTTCTCGGCGTCAAAGAACTAAGCCTAGGTCAGGCCGTGGAGTTTTCAAATGGACCGGAAGGCTTTCTGTGTCGTCCAATCAATTGGCAAGGCAAAACTTTAGCATGGGTCCATGCACCATTCCGCAATAGCAAACAAACTCTTGTTACACGCTGCCAGCGTAACGAGAGCCAATCATTTAATGCGGTAACGGGTGTCATGATTGAATCTTACGATGGAATCGATGATCACGAGTCGATCGTAGAATGGGACCACACAAGCAAAAAGCTGACTTTCAAACATGTAACTCTACCGATGCGACATTTATTTTCAAACCCAGCGTACTGCGGATCACTTGTGGCCTACTGGGGAATTGAGCGCTATGAAAAATCCCATCGCGTATATGCAATGATCTACGATCTAGAACACAAAAAGATACAATCAAAGGAAGATGTGGGAACCATCACCTCATTTCAAACAGATGCCTCCGGTTACTTGCCGGCAGCAATGTGGTCATCCAAGGGAGACAAAGTAGAATTTCCAGCAGTAAGCAAAAGACCGATGGCTGATATCCGCGGTGTCAGTATCAGACCCTGATTTAGTACTGATTTATTACTGATTAATTACTGCTTAGATTGATTGCTTCTTAATCCTCGAAAAGCCATGTCGACAGATAACGCTCACCACAGCTTGGGATGATAACGACGATCATCTTACCCTTGTTCTCTGGGCGCTTGCCTAACTGAAGAGCGGCACCTATGGCGGCTCCTGCTGAAATGCCGACCAAAATACCCTCTTCTTTGGCAACGCGACGCGCCCAGTATCCTGCATCTTCGTTACTTACGGCGATGACTTCATCGACCACTTTGCGATCAAAAATATCGGGCACGAATCCAGCACCGATACCTTGAATCTTATGGGGCCCTGGTGCCCCTCCAGACAATACCGGTGAATCCTTGGGCTCGACGGCAACAGCCTTGAAGCTAGGTTTAAGTTCTTTCAGTACTGTGGACGTACCTGTAATGGTACCGCCTGTGCCGACTCCAGCGACCAGGAAGTCAACCTTGCCGTCGGTGTCCTCCCAGATTTCAAGCGCCGTTGTCTTCTTATGCGCCTCAACATTGGCGGCATTTTTAAATTGCTGCGGCATCACGTAGCTAGGGTTTTGCGCTAAAAGTTCTTCAGCTTTGGCAATGGCCCCGCGCATGCCTTGCTCACCTGGTGTTAAAACCAGCTCAGCGCCTAGAGCTTTAAGCATCTTGCGCCGCTCCATACTCATCGTCTCTGGCATTGTGAGAATCAGCTTGTAGCCCTTTTGCGCTGCTACGAATGCAAGTCCGATCCCCGTATTACCGCTAGTAGGTTCAACGATCGTTGCACCTGGCTTTAGTTTACCAGCGCGCTCTGCGGCCTCGATCATCGCAGCACCGATACGATCTTTGACGCTGGACAGCGGATTGAAAAACTCAAGCTTGAGCAAAATTTGCGCTGGCACGTCGGCCGCCAATTTACCAAGCCGGACGAGCGGCGTGTTACCAATCGTCTGGACGATGTTATCAGCGATCTTTGGTCGGTGCTGTCTCTGCATGAGTCAATTCTCCTTATATCCCATCGCCATCGCGGAAGTAGCCTGCGACAAACTGCTGTTGCGTGATCTTGCTGTTAGCTGGGACACTTTCGGTCAGCCAAACGTTGCCGCCGATCATGCTTCCTGCTCCTACGCTGATGCGGCCGAGTATTGCTGCACCAGCATAAACCGTCACTCGATCACCTAGGATCGGATGACGTGCTTGGCCCTTGATCAATTGCCCTTGATCATCGCGCTTAAACCTCTTCGCACCTAAGGTCACCCCTTGATAGAGCGTTACGTGACTGCCAATGATCGCGGTCTCACCGATAACCACGCCCGTACCATGATCGATAAAAAAGTGGGAGCCAACTTGCGCTCCTGGATGGATGTCGATACCGGTGATCTGATGCGCGTATTCGCTGATCATTCTGGGCAACAACGGAATCTTGTGCTGAAACAACACATGAGCCACGCGGTGAGCTGTGATCGCCTTAAATCCGGGATAGCTAAAAAGCACTTCGACTGGATCACCGGTCGCCGGATCATTGGCCAGTGCTGCATCAATATCAGTTCGTAGCAATGGACCTAGATTTAAAAGTTCGCGGGATAAAGCACCTAGATCTAGACTCTGGAGAACCTTCGGCTCTTCTTGATAAGCAAGCGCCACATATTCAAGTAGCATTTTCAGGCTTGGCTGCACCTGCAGATTGAATACCTTGCCCGCATCCTCGTTGAAAAATAGTCCATGAGTCACGATCGTGAGGAGTTCGGCAATACCTTTGGTGAATTCAGCGATTAGAGTCGATGCGACCGGACGGCGCCAAGTTAATTGCGCGGCACTCAGCTCGTTTGGATGATCCACTGCCATTGGTGCGAGCTCCTATGATCACATTCCAAGGACCTGTCTGCAGGCACTCCATACTTCATCAACCGTTAAGTTCCTCATACACTGAAAATGTCCTCGTGGGCAAACCTGTGGGCCGTGGTCACTGCACGGTCTACAACTAAGGTCAACACCAACGGTGCGTGAACCTTCAGCCAAGGGGCCAAAGCCCATGGCGGGAATCGTCGCACCGAAGATAGCCACGGTAGGGACACCAAATGCCGAGGCATAGTGCACAGGAGAACTATCATTGGCGATCAGCAGTCGTGTACGCGGGAATATCCTCCGCATATCGTCCAAACTAGTCTTGCCAACCAAGTTGAGGATATCGGTTGAAGACCCGAGGATCGCCGCAATTTCATGCGCCACGTCCAACTCCGCCGAGCTGCCTAAAAGCACTACTTTAGCAGTTGGAATTTGGCTGAAACGCTGAATTAACTCTGCAAAGTGCGTGGGCAACCAGCGCTTGGTTCCCCAAACACTGCCCGGAGCCACGGCCACAATGGGGCCTTGATGCTTTTTAAGTTCTCGCTGCCAGTCGCTTTCCTCATCAAGTGCAAGGGCCTGAAGTTTGGGCATCGCGCCACAAATTTCCGCACGCGGCACTCCAAGTGGTTCGAGTAGCATCGCCAATCTGTGAGCCTCGTGAAATACTGCAACTCTTGAAACGCGACGCCAAGCCAAACTCGACAGGCTGGATTCCTTGTAGGTGATTTCAGGCAGTCCCAAGGTGCGCGCTAGTAGCATTGAGCGCGTGCTGCGGTGGGCCCTTAGCAAAATGGCCTTGCGCCCACCGAGTGAAGCAACCAAGCTCCGTTTGACCGCGCTCATTGCTGCCCACGTACCTTTGCCAGTTTTGTCAAAGACGTGACAGCTGGCAAGTTCCGGTGCATCCCGCAAAATTTGCGCACCCACTTTAGTGGTAATGAGATGCTGTCGACGATTCGGCCACATCTGCTTAGCAAGTGCCATTGCTGCTGTGGTGAGGACGATATCACCAATAAAACTCGTCTGCAGCCAAACGATCTCGGCAAGCCCGGAGTCGGCAAGTTCGGATACTTTAGAGCTACGGTTACCCACGTAAGATGCCCTATTTAATCTTCTGACGGTTAGACTGACTCGTCCCGCAACCTGAGTTTAAATACTAAAGCATCTTCGCCATCACTGTAATAGCGCTTTCTCTCGCCAACTCGCTTAAATCCCAGCTTCTCATAAAGTTTTATCGCTGGAACGTTCGACGGACGCACCTCGAGAAGGAGATCTTCGAGCGTCGCCTCTGACTGGAAATCTTCAATAATCGCAGTCAACATCGCACTCCCAACGCGGGCACCACGCGCTTTGGGATCAACGTAAATATAGAGGAGATCTGCACTAAAGGTCCCGACATCTAAAAAAGCGACTGCATCCCAAGGCGCATCTGCCGATGTCGCAAAGATGTAACCACGGCAAACAGGCCTAGCCAACATCGCTATAAGTGCATCAAAATCCCAAAATGCCTGGGGACCTGATTTCCATCTCTCCGACCATTCTCTAAGTGTCGCCATATGTTGCTGATCGCGCTGCAGCGGCCAAAGGCGCAACTGAGACACGTCAATTTTTTCTACCACCACCGCCTCCAACCGTAGGGCTTATCTCACGGTAAGTTTCGGCACCGGAAAAAATGCGCATATTTGTCCGGCTTCGTAGCTCTTGCATCCACTTAGCATCCTGATCCTTATGCTTATTGGAGCTGGCCTTTTTTAGCGCAGTCCCCTGCATTTCCTGGCGATTCCGATTTTGTCTGTAGCTTGCTACACGCAGAATACTGTCTAGCGTTCGCGACACGGCAAGATCATCGACTCCAAGGCGCTCAAGCGTATTCTGTAATTTGGTACCGCGAGCCATTTTTTTTCTCAGTGCAGCATTATATTGGTCGAGCAACTGATCAGATGCAGCAAAGCTGCCAAGTCGCATGGCTTCTTGTAAGACCATCATGTCTTCACTGAAGACCGTTAAAGCCTCACTCCAATTGAATGCGCCCACAACTTGTTGCTCGCCTATTTCCTCTGGTCGCAAGCTTTGTTTAATAGTCAAATAAAGTTCAAGTTGACGTTGTGAGTAGGGCATACTGTTGACGGCGACAACTAAACGATCACCCAGAACGCCTTTGCCCCATGCCGTTGAAGCGATCCACAGACTCAAGGTGAGGCAGAGCAGCCATCGACTTTTAAGGCAAGCAAAATTTTTCGGTCTAGAGTCCATGTGCGCCATTGTAACCAAATCGATTACGCTGATCCATGTTTTAGGCTGATTTGGTAACTTACCAAATGTGAAACCTAGACCTAACTGGGTGTTGACAAGTGTCGAACAATTTTTTCTCTACGGACAAGTGCTTGACTTCCAAAGGGACCTGCGTAAACCTGTATAGATCGCAGCTAAGAGGTATGTTTTTCTCACTGATAATTAGTCGTTATCTTTCGGAGGAGTTTTTATGAACAAGGCGGAACTAATCGAAGCAATCGCCAAAGTCACCTCGTTGACCAAGGCTGACACTGAGCGCACACTCGATGCTTTCATCGACGTGGTTAGCAAAAACATCAAGAAAAAAGACGGCGGCGTTAAGCTCGTTGGTTTCGGCACCTTTGCTGTTTCCAACCGCAAAGCGCGCGTTGGTCGCAACCCACAAACCGGCGAAGAGATCCATATCCCAGCACGTAAAGTGCCGGTGTTCCGCCCAGGTAAAGAGCTGAAGGACGCAGTTCGCTAAGCTTGAGTGGGTAGGTAAAACAAAACCCCTTGGTTCCGGCCAAGGGGTTTTGTTTTTGCAGTCACTGTGCTGCGCATCAGTCGGAATAACCGTCGCCACCATCGTCTAAAAAATCAACCAAGCGAAACTTAGCAAAGTTTGTCGCTGGAACAATGACCATCTCGCCGTCACGCTCGTTATCGTCTTCGCGCGCTAGGAGATAATGCCCTTGATCACCGGCAGAGGCTCCCGGATGATAATTCAACACGACGAACAGCTCTTTGTTCTCACGATCAAACACACGAAAAGGTACCATCACGCTCGCCTCCTTTCGGACAATTCTCTACCTTGCCTTAACTTACCTTAATTTCCCTGGCCCCTCAGAAGTTGCTGAGAATTTAATATCGGGATTCCGCTCTTCCAATAGACGCAGGCGCCACGGTTCATCCACTAATATAGTTGGATGACCATGTTGATCGTAACAGATCGCCGATCCACTGGCGCGAACGAATTGATCGAGGACTTCAGGCTTATCCGAGCTAATCCAGCGCGCTACCGAGTATGGTAGGCTTTCGAACCGCACTTGAACGCCGTATTCAGCAAGGATGCGGTAGGCCACCACTTCAAACTGTAGCGGCCCGACGACGCCCAAATACTGTTCGTTTGAATGTGCCGGCCTGAAGACCTGGACTGCACCTTCTTCGGATAAC
>OMIY01000354.1 GCA_900299215.1 bacterium
TCGCAGAACATATCGGCGATGCTCGAAAAGATCACCGCCGGGCCAGCTGCTGGCTTCTCTAAGGCGGGGTTCCCGGCATCACAAGTGCCAGATCTCCTGAGTAGCATAGCCTTTGGTGCGTCTGCGAATCTCGGCGGGCTGACATCTATCACAGGAATCAGTCAGGCAAGCACCAGTGGGTTTATGGGGAAAATCACCCAAAGCGCAAATGCTGCGGTAGGGGCTGTGGACGTGCCAAATTTCACCCCAAGTGCTTCGCTGGTTCAGACCATCTCAAGTAAAATCTCGGATAAGTCTGTCAATGCTCTGAACCAGATTAGCGCAGCTGATCCCAACTTCACTGCGGCGAATGCAAAAGACGCGATGAAAGCGATCAGCAGTGGCGCAATTACTGGATTAAACGCTTGGGCGCAGGGGAAAAACATCAACCAAAGCGACTTAACCGCAATGTTCACTGAGGCTAGCAAGGGCGTGGTATCCGGCCTCGCTAATTTAAATGCGCCTTGGGCGGCTCAAATCACGCCCAGCGGGATTTCAGGCGAATTGAGCACTGCTAACCAATCCGCTTTTAACTCGCTAGGTCTTAGTTCGACCCTTGCAACTACGATCAAGCAGGCCACAGATTCCGTCGCGGGCAGCGTGGCAGTGCCGACCTATGATGCAAATACTATGAAGGCGAAATGCGAGCAGTACGGCGGCACCTGGGACGCATCGCGCAACTTTTGCGCTATGCCGACCTTCTCAACTTCGTTGCAGCCGCCAAAAATCTAAATTAGTCGGCGAACCTGCGCTCTTAATAACAGCGCAGTTCGCCCATAATTTTGACGACGCGAGAGCCACCGATTTTGTAGCAGCGGTTGATCGCCTGTTTATATTCGATGGTCTCCGTCTCATTTAGCGGGATAGAGCCGCCTTCGTTCCCTGGAACACCAGTTTGGCAGGAACTCAGACCGAGGAAGCTCAAGCTGAGCGAGAGTGCACCGATGCGACGAAGCATAGCTAGCATGACTGTCCTCTCTTAAACACAGGGGTACGAAAGTTGGTACGCAAATAAGTAGGTACGTTGCTATCGAAGATGTTTATCCAATTATATCAGCAGCGGCTTTGCCACGTATAGGCACGAAAGCCTGACTGGCTGGGGAAACCAAGCCATAGACAAGGATTGATTCAGGTTATCTATATAATTTTGTTTATAGTCAAACGGCGCCCATCAATCTGCACATGACAGTGTTTCTGGATACTCTGCGACTAGATCTAAAGTCCCAGGTGGGAGCGTGTTGGCGATGGGTTTCAGAGAGATATCGAGCATGCGCCGATTTGCTTCAGTAGTATAGTCTTCAAAGCTGGCACTGATGCTGCCCTCGCCCTCGCTGACGACAGGCTGCACCTTGACTGGAGAGTGGCACGAAAAATCGAAGTCGGCTAACTTCACCGACTTGATCAGTGGGCGTGACGACGAGCGCCAAGAGACAATGCCCTCATGAGTCTCGTAGCTGATATGCCATTTGGAATAATCATTTTGATGTACGGAAGCCAGTACTTGGAACAGTCGGAGTAGACCCGTCTGAGTATCGCTCTCAGTTGAGTCAGGTGTTGCGTGGGCAAAAACTGCAGCGCGGGCGTAGCGGGCAAAAGAGTCAGTTCCCTCGGGCAATGGACGACGACCACCGAAGCCCTGCAGACTCTTTAACGCTTTGCGTTGCGCGGCATAAGGGTCATTGGCGAGAACCTGCACGTCGAGTTTAGACCCAGTATGGGTTACCAGTTTACCGTTGAGAAACTCTACCGTCAGGCAGTCCCTTGAGGCATCACAGACCAAGTAGTGAACGGGAGCGTGAGCCCGGGCGATCCTGATGTCCTCCAGGTGTGCCGCGACGTCTCTGACCGTTGCGTATTGATCCAACTGATACTGAACCCATTGCAGCTCGTTCAGCGTCGGACGCTTGTCTGCCTTTGGGAACTTAGCTGCTTCGAGCCAGGCAATCTCAACTACTAAACCGGCTTCGTTGATGCCACCTAGCGGGAATTCGCGGCCGTATTGATTAAAAGTGATGCTGCCAAATTTTGATGTCCAAACGGCGCCAGTGCTAGTCGGATCGAGTAGCAGAGCTTTTTTCTGCATATGCCTTTTATTGACCATGACCAGACCATCTTCAAAGACCCAGTCGTAACTTTTGCCTACTAGGTGGTCTTTGAGATGGGGAGCCGAGAGGATCGTGCAGGCCTCAGCCGGTAACGGCGATAAAGCAAAGCTCAGAGCCACTAGGTTGGCGATGGTTAATGACTGAATCAACTGAATCAATGATACCGTTCGCTTCAAGACCAAACTCCGTAGAAAAAAATAACAGCTAGGCCAGCAGCAACGATGCCAGCGATGAGATCGTCACCGAGCGTGCCCCAAGTTCCGGGGACGTCGCGATCCACTTTGCCAATGGGACCAGGTTTTGTGATGTCGAAAAGGCGAAACAAGGCGAAAGCCACCAGATACGGAAGCCACCCGACTGGTAACCACGCAGCTGCAATAGCCTGGCCCGCAACCTCGTCGATGACGATGCTCTGGTCATCATGGACGCCTAACGTCTTTTCCATCCGATCGATGGACCAGTAAGCCACACAAGTAACCATAACCAAAGTAGCCACTATCGTCGCATGATACCCAACCGTCCCCGCACCCATCATCGTCGTTGAGACGTTATGGATACCCGCCGCAACCGCTAGTCCCGGTAAAGATCCAAAGGTCCCCGGTGCCTTAGGCGCGCGGCCGATGCCAAAGGCCGTGGCGAGGGTGATGGCTATGCGATCCTTCAGAGTTAATACAGGCGCTGCGGTCAAAGCTTGATCCTCAGCAACTCTTTGCCAGTATTCACCGAATCGCCCTCTTTAACGGCGACACTGGTGACGGTGCCGGCGAGGTTGGTGAAGACACGGTTTTCCATCTTCATGGCTTCGATCACAAGTAACGCCTGCCCTGCGGCAGTCTGGTCACCCTTCTTGACCAGTACCTTGAGGACTTTGCCAGTGATCTGACTGCGTACCAATTGGTCCTTGGCAGCAGCGCGGTTGTTGCCTTGCTCGCCACCTGGCATATCGGGCTGACTGACGGCGTGAGTATAGTGCAGGCGGCCACCCAGACGAATTTCGGCGCGCAGTTGTGCCTCAGGTTCGCCGGTATAGGTTGTCACAGCTGTACGCCTGAGATGAACATTGCGCTCCAGAGCTGAGTCCTTACCGTCCCGCAGCACGAGCACGCTGGCATAAGGCACCAGTGTTGCCGTGAGTTCGCGCCCTGCAGTCTGCAGACGAAACGATTGGCCGGGAGTGATGCGTTCAGGAACAGCCACCTTGTGAGTTTTACCGTTGAGTTCAATCTTGAGATCCATGAGGTGCTCCCTTCGTCTAGGCCCTTATGTAGACTTTATTCTGGTCCTTATTCCGGTCCTTATTCTAGGCCTTCACGCCGCGCCATCTCCTGCCACAAACTTGATCTGACGCTACTGCCAGCTCCGTCAAGCATCGGAGCCGCAGGCTGGTGATTTGCCGCCACGACGCCCAGCACGGCCGCAAGGGTCGGTTCGTCACTGTCACCGCCAGCCTGACGCAAGGCTGTCTTCCAGTACTCAGCTTGTTCTTCAATGAGCTTGGTGGTGAAGTCACCGTTGCGGAATGCCGGCAACGCCAGCAAAGCCTCGTGGAACGGCGTGGTTGTCTGCACGCCTTCTAGGCGCAACTCACTGAGTGCCCGCTGCATACGCACCAAAGCTTCAGGGCGCGTCTTCGCCCA
>OMIY01000355.1 GCA_900299215.1 bacterium
CGTATGGCATTCAATTGAGTCATCGCAGCCGTCCCATCCACCCTGGCGATTCTGGCGATTTCAGACTCTGGACTGGATTGGATTGGATGGGCGGCGCTGATGGCAGTTCTTGTTAGGTTGATGGTCGTAGTCTTAAGTGTAGCTATTGGTTTTGCCAGTTTTACCTTAGCTGCGGAAACCGCGGTCCCACCACTGGCCATTTTAGGTGATAGTTTAGCGACGGGAGCGGCGACGCATCCTGCTCTGAAATATGATGGTTTGGTCCTGTGGGATGTCTTCACCGGAAAGATCCCGCTGCCAGCCTCGGCCTCGGTGATTCCGGCTGACTTGACAGCGGGAGTTGCCGATCCATTGCCATCGCCGCAGAGGCTTTGGCCGAGTAGACGAGAGTTTTTGGGTGGGCCAGACTGGGTGTGGCGCAATGCACTACAAGTTGTGTCGCGTAGCTTTCTCGATACTGCCCAATACTCATGGGGATACCAACTCGGGCTCGGGTTAAAGGTTGCACCAGAGAGCATTTTGATTGCAGGTGACGACGGTGCGCGGGTGGCGCACTTGCCGCGGCAGGTCGATCGCATATTATCTGCTACCGATGGAATTTTACCGCCTCGGGTTGCCGTGTTTTTTACCGGCAATGATCTATGCGGTGCGACCTCGAATGAGATCACAAGTGCGGCTGACTATGCGGCGACCCTTGAGCGTGGACTGCGATATCTGGCCCGCAACGGCCGTGTGAGTGGAGGCGGCACAGACGTCTACGTGCTTGGACAGTTGGGAGTGCTGCAGCTTCTCAGTAACGATAGCATTCTCGACAAGAAAGTGGCTGCTTTTGGCGGCGAGACCACCTGTCGTGCCCTTAGGGAGCAGCATTTTTTGCCAACCGCTGAACAGCAAAAAGTGATTCAGGAGCGAAGTAGCATACTTGCTGAGAATCAAAAAGCCGCCTGGTACTTCTCCATGTTGATGCCGCCAAATCCCGTCGGTTACTGTGCGACGCTAATGGGCGGACTTAGCGGTAAAGAACGCGAAGCTGAAATAAGCACTGTGGCGAATCACCTGCGGGATTACCGCGAGCAAACAGCCAAAGTAGTCGAGCAGCTCAACGCCAAGATGAGTGCCGAGCAGGTAGCGATACGCTTCCACTACGTGGCATCGACTGCCCAGCTCGGATTTGACGCGGCCGACATCGCCGAGGATTGTTTTCACCTATCGCCTAGTGGACACACTAAGATTGCGCGTGCAGTGTTATCGGCCCTTGTTGCGCACTGAAAAAAAATGGCAAGATCATTGCTGAACTCACCAGATCTGCAAATATCAGATCTGAACTCTACGAGGCGGGAGTGATGTCAGCACACGGTCACCACCACAATGATCACAAGCATCATGATCATGAGCACCGCCAGCATGGGCATCATCTTCATCATCACGGGCACCATCATCACGATCATAGGGCCACTGGGAATTTAAAAGTCGCCCTGTGCCTTAACCTAGGCTTTGCCCTGCTAGAGATCGTCGGTGGTCTGTGGACTGGTAGCGTTGCGATCCTGTCGGATGCTGTCCACGACTTAGGGGATGCAGTGGCTTTAGGCTCAGCCTACGTGTTTGAGCGTTTAGCAGCGCGCCAACCAAGTGCAACTTACTCCTATGGATATCGGCGTTTGTCCCTCCTCAGTGCAGTAATCACCGCGGCATTCTTACTCGTGGGGTCGGCATTTGTCCTGGCGGAGGCCATCCCACGGCTGATGGCACCAACGATGCCTAAACTTTCGGGGATGCTCGGATTTGCTGTGTTGGGTGTGGCAGTTAATGGTTATGCAGCCTGGCGCCTAATTCGTGGCGGCGGCACGATGAACGAGCGAGTGATCTCCTGGCACCTGATCGAAGACGTGCTAGGCTGGCTGACGGTACTGATTGGGACCTTGGTCATGATGATCGTCGAGTTGCCCATCATTGACCCGATTCTGAGCATCATCTTCAGCTTATTTATCGTCTACAATGTACTGCGTTCCCTGGGATCTACGATCAGGTTATTTTTGCAGGCTACGCCGCACGATATCGATCTTGAGGCCCTGCGTCGAGATATCACTGGGGTTGAGGCAGTCGAGAGTACTCATGACTTTCATTTATGGTCGCTGGACGGTGAACGTCATGTGCTAACTGTCCACGTGGTTGTGGATCAGGATTTGCCGCTGAGTGGGCTGGAGACTGTCAAACAAGACATCCGTCAGACTGTGGCCAAACACGGCAATATTCATGTCACTGTGGAGCTCGAACCCAAGTCGGTCGAGTGCGCTAATCACTGCAATTGTAGCCCAACTTAATGCCTTTAAATAAGCGGTCAAAATCGAGCTGATTCACTGATGGTTAGTCACCGCGAATAGCACGAATCATAGGGCTGCGGCGAAAGTCAGCCGCAAGGCCAGGGACAGATTCGGCATCAGCTGGTAGCTCTTGTAGTAGGTCGCCAATCTCCCTAAACTTGCCAGTGTTTAGGTCGAAGCTAGAGATTTGTCCTGTCTCAAAGCGGTAAATCCAGCCATGGATATCAAGCTCATCATTAGCCAAGGCTCGCGCCACGACTGGGTGTGTACTTAAATGCTCAATCTGAAGTAGCACGTTAGCTTCGGTTAGGATCTCAAGCTGCTGCTCCCGGGGTGCATTTGCATACTCGGCCAGAACCACGCCGCGTGCCGCTGCAACATGCCTTAGCCACTGGGTTAAAAAGGGCAAGCCCTCAACGCCGTCCGGATGATCTAGTGCCCCAGCCATGGCACCACAGTGCGAATGGCCACAAACGATAATGTCGCGAATCCCAAGGGCGTTAATTGCATACTCGATCGTCGCGGCCTCACCACCGGCGGAACCAGCCGGAGGAATGATATTACCTGCATTTCGGATCACGAATAGTTCGCCTGGATCAGTTTGAGTGATCAGCGTCGGGCAAATACGTGAATCCGCGCAGGTGATAAAAAGTGCCGTCGGCTTTTGCCCCTTTTGCAAGGACTCAAATAAGTAGCGTTTGCCACGGAAAACGTGGTTGCCAAACTTAAGGGCTCCGTTGAGCAGTCGGTGCATAGGTTAAGCCTCCAGCGAAAAAGCATTAAACCGTAGCATTAATGGCCAGCCGTGTCGATAATCATGGTGCTAGATATTCATGGTGCTAGAAGTTGCTGGGCATGCTTGAAATTAGTCTCTATTGCCGGGTCCTTAGGACTCAATGCCAAGGCTTCTGCAAAGATTGGCAAGGCCGCCTTGATGCGTTCTCTGTCGTTGCCGTTGCCGCCACGAACAATAACCAGGGCCTTCTCGTGCAGCACCCCTGCCAAAGATTCGCTGGTTTCTGGCAGATCCGGGCTTAGGCCAACGGCCGTGCGCAAGCTTTGCTCGGCTTCGGTCCAACGCTTTAGGCCAGCCAGCGCCCGACCTAGATCTCGATGGATTGGGGCGACGCGATCGTTCTTAGCTATCGCTGCTTGGTACTGGACGATGGCGTCCTCAAGTCGAAGATCTTGCGAAAGCGCCCAGCCGTACCGGTAACGCATCGTCCAGTTGTCAGGGTCTAAATCCACAGCGCGGGCAAAGAGCGTCGCGTAATTTTGCCAGTACAAGCACTCGCGCCGCGATAACGTACCAAGCGTTACTAATATGAAGACTGCGAGTGGAATTGCGGTACTTCGAGGTAGCTGTGCTAATAAGTAATAGACGAGCAAAGCGAGTCCGAGGAGAGATAGGTAGGCGTACCTTGCCCCAACAGTTGAAAAGGCCTGAAAGCCAAAGGGCAC
>OMIY01000356.1 GCA_900299215.1 bacterium
CGCAGCCTCCCAAGGCAAACGCGTCCTGCTTGTGGAATTTGTGGCATGTGATCAGCTGGCGCCCCTTTTTGGCGGGCAGCTGCCTGGTCATTCCGAGCGGACGGTGGCTCCTGGCATCGACTGCGTCAATATCGATCCGGCCGAAAACTTTCGTGAGTACGTCATCAAGTATCTAAAGCAACGACGTCTTTACGACACAATCTTTAGTAACCGCGTGGTTCGGAGTTTTATCAGCACGGTTCCTGGACTGTCCGAACTCATGCTGCTAGGTCGCCTGTTCTATCACTGTGAACTTCAGGAAGGCCATCCCTACGACTTAGTGATATTTGATGCGTTTGCCTCTGGGCACTTCTTGAATCTCATGACGACTCCCGAGGCAGTTTTAGCAACCTCTCTTGGCGGCCCATTGCAAAGAGAAACTGAGAGGGTTCAACAGTTCCTCAAGGACGAGACTAAATGCGCAACCATCTTTGTCTCAATCCCTGAATCACTTGTGATCAGTGAGACTCTAGATTTCTTGCCGAAATTAGCTGAGAAGTCCCCGTCTAAAGTGGCTGCACTAGTCCTCAACAGGATGCCTCCTGACGTTTCTGCACTGACTTCTACCGGCGCAGCTGCGGACTACCTAAATCGCGCCGACGCGATGGCGACAGAAGCACTATCCACACTTGAAGCTGGACTTGGTGAGCTTCATCCACCGATATGGACCTTGCCGGAACTTGGCTTTATCCCGGAACCGCTACCGAACGACTTTGCTCTCAGGTTTTTCAATTGGCGGAGGCTATTTAAATGAGTGCAGTCGCGATCGATGAGACGGATAGCCCACTATGCTCCTTGATTGAGCGCAGCCGCATCATCGTGATGCTCGGAGCTGGCGGAGTTGGCAAAACCACCTCAAGTATCATGACCGCCCTAATTGCCGCACGTATGGGTCGCCGAGTAGCTTTACTAAGTATCGATCCAGCCAAACGCTTAGCTGCAGCGCTAGGAATACCGCTCAGTAATCACTTGCGACAGATACTTATGCCTCCTGAGGTTCGTTTATCCGGCATTGTTGATGCCGCCATTTTGGATCAAAAGGCGGTGTTTGATTCCATGGTCTATAAGCATGCTCCATCTATGGAAACTGCTGAACGCATCCTGGCACACCCTGTGTACCAAGCTGCATCGACAAACTTGGCCGGTCCGCTAGAGTATATGGCCTTGGCTAAACTCGAAGAACTTGCAGAAAATCCCAACTATGATCTCTTGGTTTTAGACACACCACCCGACACTCAAGCTCTCGACTTTCTGACCCGCCCCAATGTACTTGCGGGTTTCATGGAAAATAGGGTGATGACCTGGTTGATCCGGCCATTTATAGCGGCAAGCCGCTTCGGCCTTAGTCGCCTCTTCTCCGTCAGTGAGAGGCTTATGGGCGGCATAGCCAAAGTGACCGGAGTGTCCGCTTTGCAAAGTTTCGGCGAATTTCTCATGCTGATGCAGGAGGTGATTCAAGGTTTTCATAAATCCGGTGAAAATATCGTCGGATTACTGCATCGTTCTAGCACCGCATTTGTATTGGTCAGCGCCCCAACTGAGGCCGCTGGCCGTTCTTCAACCGGCATCTACCATGAACTTACAAAGGCCGGGTACGATCTAAACGCAGTTATCTTTAATAAATGTTTACCTGCCGCCGTGGCTGAGAACGCTTGCAACAGTGATCAAGGGCATCCAGCCTTGGATATCCTCCGAGATCGATTCAAAGGCGAGCAGCGCGTGCTACAAACACTGCGCCAAACGATTGAGAAGACGACCCAAAATGTCAGCTTTCTCAGTTTAGACGATGACCCGCAGCCTTTAGGAAATCTTGACGCTATTTTAAAGTTGGGCGCTAGAATTAAGATCTGCTGACACTAATGTATGAAAAATGTATCATAAGATACTGATAGCCTTCCTTACTCTTGCATTTCCGGCTAAAAATTAACCCCAGAATATTTTTTGTGATTGGTTCGTCGCTTTCTTGATCGCAGCGGGGCCATTTGAATTGATTGAGCTTGCCCTCAAAAATCTACCCTACTTGCCGATTCGCTTAGTATCGCTTTTCGGCGCATACGTTATGAAACTGTGGATAAGCAGCAGGGCATTCGCAACCTACTTGTTCGAGACCATTCAATGGACGTATAAGCCACCATACCGCTGGCCTTTGATACTCACGCACATGGAATACATTGGCAACCAGTCACTCATGATACTTATCGGTGGGGCCGTCGCTATTGGCGCCGTGTTTGGTCTGCAGATCGGTGCCGTATTCTCAGTCTTTCAGGCCGAAAGTATGCTGGGCGGTATCACTGGTAAAGCACTTTGCCAGGAATTGGGACCATTGGTCACAACGGTACTGATCACGGGGCGCGCTGGTGCCGCTATGACCGCTGAAATCGCGACTATGAAAGTCAACGAGCAGGTCGATGCCATGGAGGCAATGGCAGTCGATCCGATAAGCTATTTGGTCATGCCTAGATTTGTTGCCGCATTAGTCATCATGCCTCTACTATGTTGCGTCTTTATCTTCGTGGGAATCATAGGTGCCTATCTCGCAGGGTCCCTGCTATTCAATGTTGATGAAGGCACTTTTATGTCCAAGATCTCTCAGCTCATTGAGACCAAAGACTTGTGGCGTGGAATTTCGAAATCTTTCGCCTTTTCGGGCTTAATGACCACTATCTGCTGTCACTTTGGCTTAAAGGCCTCAGGCGGGGCCAAAGGGGTCGGTAATGCGACCACCAACGCAGTGGTTTCTACACTACTTGCGGTCTTAGGCGTCGATGTGGTGATCACCTATTTTCAGATGATATGGTGACACATGACACCAATTATTGAATTCAAAAATATAAGCAAAAGCTTTGGACGCCACAAGGTGCTTGATCATCTCAATATCAAGATACCTCGTGGCCGGATCACATTTATCCTTGGCAAATCGGGCGAAGGCAAATCGGTAACCATCAAGCACATCATGGGGCTTTTAAAGCCCGATAGCGGTCGCATTATCGTAGATGGACAGGACATCACCGATTTTGACGTCGAAGAACTGCGAGAGTATCGCAAAAATTTCGGCATGCTCTTTCAAAACGCTGCATTGTTTGACAGCATGACGGTTGGGGAAAATGTACTTTTCCCCTTGGCAGAGCACAAACGGCAAAAGATGAGCGTCATGCTAGACCGGGTTGAGGAGGTTTTGACTCAGGTTGGCCTACCGAATATGCAGCACAAATTTCCTCCCGAGCTATCGACAGGTCAGCGTAAGCGTGTCGGGCTCGCTCGCGCCTTAGTAACTCGGCCACGCGTGATTCTTTATGACGAACCAACCACGGGTATGGACCCTTTGGTGTCGGAAATGATCGATAGTCTAATCGTTCAACTCAGCAAAGAAGAAAAAGACCTGACATCCATCGTGATATCTCACGATCTTAAAGCCGCCCTCGCTACCGGAGAGAACCTGGCCTTCTTATACAAAGGCCAATTAGCGCTAGACGGCCCACCAGAAGCATTTAAAACATCAACCGACCCGGTGGTGCGACAGTTTTTTGCAGGTAAGGTAGAAGGGCCAATGGAGTTTTTTTAGAAAGTACGATTCTTAACCAAAATCGAACACAATATTAATACCCCCCACAACTAAACTAATTGTATTTTCTTCCGAATGTTTTTACGGCACGATAAATAAGAGGCATAAGGTAGACTCCGTCATGTTTAAACAACTCGGGGCCGAATTTAAGGTTGGACTCTTTGCCATAGTCGCATTGATGGCTCTCGGTTATATGTTTTTCGTCCTCAGCCCTGAAACCTTCCAAAATCGTGAATACGTACCCTACTACGCAAATCTCGAAAACGCGGCCGGCATCGTTCCTAAAACCCAAGTTAAGACTGCTGGTGTGACTGTTGGTAAAGTGAAATCAGTTCGCCTTGAAGATGGCAAAACCAGGGTTGAAATAGAAGTCGACCGCAGCGTCAAAGTGACCGAGGGATCGAAGATTGAAATACGAAGTGTTGGTCTCTTGGGTGACAAACACTTGGAGATTTTGCGCCCTTCAGTCGACACAGAATTACTCCCAGCTGGATCAATGATCCCTCAATCGACCCAAGGTAAGGACTTAGAGAGTCTAATTAGCGTTGTCAGTGATATCTCAGTCGACATCAAAAAGATTACAGGCAGTCTCGCTGGTGTGATTGGTGGCGATAAAGGCCAACGCTCGGTTCAGAACATTCTGGACAACATCGAGGCCATTAGTTCTGACTTTCGCGTAACCTCTAACGTGATTCGGCGCGTCATCGGTGACAGAGAACAAGACTTTGGATCCATTGTCTCTGACGTTCGGGAGAGCCTACACGATCTACGCGAAGCATCTAAGGTCGTGCGGGCCATTGCTAGTATGGAAAATAAGGACAGAATTAATAATGTACTAGCACAATTCGATCAGGTGATGGGAGACGTTCGCGGATCCGTCCGTAACATCAATCTTATCGCTGAAAAAGTTGAAAAAGGCGAAGGTACGATCGGTAAGCTCATCAATGACGAAGAAACGATTCAAGACCTTCAAGGTGCCCTTAAGGATATGCGCCGCATCTTAGCACCAGCCACCAAACTCACTATCGATGTCGATGCCCGTGGTGAGGTCCGCCGCGATAAAACCACGCAGTACTGGGTTAATATTCTGTTCAGTACCCGACCCGATCGCTACTACCTGGTAGGTATGAGCGACCGACGGTTTGACTCCAGCGATCGCCGTGAGACTGTCACTACCGGCGCCAATGGTGAGGTCAGAACGGTGCAGACCGAGCGCAAACAAAGCGCACTTCGTTTCGACCTGCAGATTGCCAAACGCTGGTACTGGTTCGCGGCTCGTGCGGGTCTCTTCCAGACTACGGGTGGTGCTGCATTTGATGCTTACTTTTTCAACGATAACTTTAAGTTGACGGCTGAGGCCTTCGACATTGACACGACCGAAACAGCGATACGAAAGAACGCTCATTTCAAAGTCTGGGCAAGCGCACTCTTCTACAATCACGTTTATGCTATGGTTGGCCTAAACGATATTACGCGCATCGATCCAACTACCGGTAAACCAAGAAGTCTTATTGAAAGCTCCTTCTTCGGTGGTGGCGTGATGTACAACGACGAAGACTTACGCGCAGTCTTTGGTACTGTGGCCTTGATGAGCAGATAAAAAGTCAGAGCTGGCCGGCAAATTTCTGACTTAGTTGGCTAAGCTCAAGGACAAAATGGTCCCCACGCCTAATTGGCCCGACACCAGCCGGAGTGCCAGTATAAACTATATCCCCGACTTGCAACGGATGCGCAGATGCCAAATGCGTTAAAAGTTGGGGTATGTCGCAGAGCATCATACG
>OMIY01000357.1 GCA_900299215.1 bacterium
GTCCTAGGGGGTGCAGCTGCGGGTCTTCGCAGTCGGTCGCGGTATAGACTTGCGACTTCAGGTCCATGGCAAGTTTTCCAAATGGAGGCGGAGGTCGGCAGCATGCCGGAAGCGGACGGCGTTCTTGCGTCGTGGTTGGCAGAGGGCCCTTATGGCTGTGGGTAGCGTGATAAAGGCTTTGTTGCCGCCGATAATTGATTGAAAGATGGCTAGGAGAGCTTCGACGTCTTCGGCAAAGTCCTCGGATTTAGTCTGGAGCCCAGGCTTTAGATCAATCAGCTTTGCCTGAAAACCCAGACCCTTGCGGCGCACGAGCACGTTGTCTGGGGCGACATCGCCGTGGGCTTCGCCCAGTCCGTGAATCTGCTGCACTCCCAGGGCTAGGGCGTGCAAGAGGTGGAGGCCCTCGAACGGGGACAATCGTCCCCCTGGTTGACGCGAGACAAACCGCGGTAATTCCTCACCGCGGAAGTAGTCGGAGACTAGAAAGGTCACGTCGCGTCCGTCGACTGAAATGGTCTCCTGGGTGCGGTACTGGAACTGGATGTCGCAGTGCCGCAGGCGATGCATCTTCATGGCGCAGGCGCCGGCGATCCGGTTTTTGGGGTCGACCTCGGGGGAGAAAAACTTGGCGGTACGCTCGATTCCCGTGGCTTTTTCGCTCAGTAAGTAGAGCTCACCGCTGGCTCTGGCATTGACTCGGTTGACGACCTGGTACTTGCGGGCCAGTTCCTGACCCGGGGCAAAGTTAAAGCTGGCGCCGGCACGGTGGCAGTTGGGCGTCGTGGTCATAAAGGCTCACCCCCAAAGGTCTTATCCATCACCCAAAGGTCTTATCCATCTGGAGGATGATAACAAGAACGAGGCAGGGTGGGTAGGGGGGTGACGAGCATCTTCGGAGCATCTTGGGAGGCCAAGATGAACGCAGGACTGGATTTTTTGTGGTTGCTGACATATAGAAATCCATCCTGAGATGGCGTTACTGGCTGGACTGAAAGGAAGCTGCATATGACGATTCGCGTGGGTATCAACGGTTTTGGGCGCATCGGACGCACTGTGATGCGGGCGGTTTTGGCGAGCGGCAAGAATGATATTGAGGTCGTTCACATCAACGACTTGACCGATACACATACACTGGCCCACATGCTCAAGTACGACAGCGTACACGGGACGTTGGCAGCAGACGTATCGGTTACCGACGGTGGTTTTAAGGTCAACGGTCGTGACATCAGCGTCTCGGCGATCAAGTCCCCAGCTGAATTACCGTGGGCCGCTAAGAAAGTGGATCTGGTTTTTGAGTGCAGCGGTATCTTCACCAACCGTAAAGACTGCGAACTGCACCTGAAAGCTGGCGCTCCCAAGGTGCTGATCTCTGCTCCTGCAAAGGAAGAGGATCTCACCGTTGTAATGGGTGTGAACCATCAAAAACTCGACAAATCCGTGCACAAGATTGTCTCCAACGGCAGCTGTACCACCAACTGCTTGGCTCCAGTCGCTAAGGTGTTGAACGACAAGTTGACCATCAAGCGCGGCTTGATGACGACCATTCACTCCTACACCAACGATCAGCGCATTCTTGATTTGCCGCATAAAGACTTGCGTCGTGCGCGCGCTGCTGCACTCAGCATGATCCCGACGTCGACTGGCGCTGCAAAGGCGATCGGATTAGTTTTGCCAGAACTCAAAGGCAAGCTGGACGGCCTAGCTGTGCGCGTGCCGACGCCTAACGTTTCCGTTGTGGACGTGACGTTTGAAGTTGAGCGTTCGACCACTAAAGAGGAAGTCAACCAACTGCTTCGTGACGCTGCAGCCGGCCCGCTCAAAGGGATCTTGGCAGTGAGCGACGAGCCTTTAGTTTCGACCGACTTCAACGGCAACCGTCATTCGTCTATAGTGGACGCCGAGCTAACCTCGGTCATGAATGGCAATATGGTTAAGATCCTCTCGTGGTACGACAACGAGACCGGCTTTAGCTGGCGTATGTTGGACGTAGCTAGACTCTTAGCCTAAACTTGGCAGGGAGTCGGGCGACGAGGTTGTGTGAAGTTCATGGTCAACACTAAATAGGTGATGGATGAGCAAGGATAGCAATAAGTTGGTGACGCTGACCCGCAAGGAGGTTCTCGAACTTCTGGCCGAGAGCCGTGACCTGAGTGAGCGAGACATTCGTAAGGCTAACCTCATTAAGATCGACTTCTCTAACTGCGATCTTAGAGGCACCAACTTCTCGTACTCCAACCTCAAGGACTGCAGTTTCAAGAATGCAGACTTGAGCGGAGCGTCACTGTGGAACGCCAACCTTGAGGGCGCTGACTTTACCAACGCCAACCTTGAGGACGCTGACCTAGACTACGCTAAGTTGCGCGGAGCTATCTTGTTCCACGCCAATATTCGCCGGGCATCACTCCCAACGGAGCTGATTCCACGGGAAGACATCTTGGCTTCGGTCGACACTGGTTGCCGCGTCGGCGCTAAGTCCTAACGACTAGATGATGAACTAGAGCTCAGGTAGGTACGGAGTTTTTCCTGATCCGTGCTGCCTGAGCTCGATGTAATTTGACTTGAAAAAGCATCTAGAGTGCTTGATGCAGCGGCAGCTGCGGCTTGACCACCACCGTCAGCACTGCCGGACGTAGCGAGCAAGGTTATGGCTGCCGATAAGTTACCGAGGATGGCAGCGGCATCCTCGGCGGTCATGGCTGCTAGGTCACTCACCGACAACTGACCGTCCCCGGATGCATCAAGTTTTTTGACGTGAAGCACCATGGATGCTGTCATAAACAGAGCACCTTTGAACAAGTCACCTGGTTGCCTGCTCGTTGCATCGATCTGGTCAGTCAAAATGGTGACAGCCTGATCGATATCGTCGAGGACTGACTGGGTCGGTGATGGCAAAAGCGAAAACATCGCAGTGAAGCTTGCCGAAGATCCTGATGAGGCGAGTGCCAAACCGCTACCGCTGCTGCTGCTAGAGTCTGAACTCATGTTTAGTGCTAAGTAGAGGGGATCGACACCGGCGCGTTGTGCATAGGCACTAGCGAGGATCGACAGATACTGTGCATTGCCGGGACTGCCTTCGAGAGCGCTAGTGAGTATAGAAATGGCGGCGTCTGGATCACTCTTTTCCAGTTCGCGGCAGGCTTCTGCGGCTGGGTCAACTTTGCGAAAGCTGGCAAAGATACTTTGGCCGCAGCCGCACAACGTTACAGCTAGAGTTATGACCATAGAGTTAACGCTAAGTTTGTGGGCAGGCTTACTTAAGCTTTTCATGCTGTGATCTCCTTAAAAGCCGGCTATGAGACGGAGGAAGTAACGTCGATCTGGTCTTAAACCCAAGTAGTCTGACGCCTCCTCGGCATAGGTGCCGACATCAAGTCGCAGGACGTAGATATCCGTATAAAATCCAAATGTGGGATAGCCTTGGCTCAGTCCAGCCGTAACACCGATCCGGTTCCAGACGGAGATCTCGGTACCGATGTGGGTGCGCTCATAAGGGTTCTTGTAATGGCGACCAGTAATGTCTCGGTAATCAAAAAGTAGTTTAACCTTGCTCTGTAGGGTGCCTGGTTCCAATGACAGGCCAAGGTTGATGGTTTGCAGCAGGTTTAAGTTTTGCTCGGTGGTTTCCTTGGGCTTGATCTGCGTGTCACCGACATCGTTAAAGACGATGCCCAGGCTTGGATTCAGCTTACCGCCAGGTCGGTACATGACTCCGACATCGGCACCGCTGCCGAAGCCGTAGCCAAGAAATTTACTTTGGTCGTTCAGCTGGGACTGGATGGTGTCGACATCCGCTGCACTCGCTGTGACTCCACCCCGAGCTCTTTGTAAGTATTTTCCTGTGACGCCTATGAGTACTTGATCGCCAAAAAACTTTTCAGCCAGGGTGAACGTGGCTCCCAGAGTTTGATCAGCCTGAGCGTCAATGGCTTGCAGACCGCCGGAATCAGGGTCGTTGAACGCAACTAGCTTGAGATGACTGCTGGCGACGATGCCCAGTGCAGCTCGGCGGAGGATTAGGCCGGTAAAGTTTTGCAGACCGATGCTGATAGGCTTGCCGATATTGTTTTTAACGGTATCTACAGCGCTGGAGGTCGAGTTTGACAGCGATTTGGCGACATCACGGACGCCCTGAGACACCTCAAACTGCGGTGAGAACAACACAGTTTTTTTATAGATCCCCGTACCCTGTGCCAATCCAGCTGGGTTATAGAAAATCGCATCCTCGCGGTCGGCTTCGGCAATGCCGGTATCACCGCGGCCAAGGAAGTAGGCACTGCGGTAAACGGATTCACTGATCTGAGCAGCCTCGGCAGCTTCGATGCGTGTCGTTGCCGTTAGGCAAGTTAGGCCTGAAGCTATCGCTAGGCTGGTCCGGTAAAAGATAGATGCATGGCGCATGAGGGTCATCCTACCGAGAGGGTCGAAAACGATGTTCGTTGTCGACTAGCTTATCGGCCGGATGGAAAAAAAATTTACACACGGCCTTTGACCATTTCGGTACGAATCCAAGGAGCGGCCGCGCGTGTTGGTTTTTAGTGATAGGAAATGACAACTGATTTAAAGCGCAGTTGTCAAATCAGCAAGTCCGAGTAGAGCCTAAGAGGGCCGAGGGGATCCAGCTCCCCACGTCCTTTTGGGCAACCAATCAGCTCACTGAGCCAGCAGCTTTTCGATGTCCGGTCCGAGGCTTTCAGGGGTGGTCTGCGGCGCATAGCGGTCCACAACCTTACCGCTGCGATCGACTAGGAATTTGGTGAAGTTCCACTTCACTGCCTCGGTCCCGAGGAGGCCAGTCTGCTCATGCTTCAGGTAATTGTAAAGTGGATGCGCGTTGTCCCCGTTGACCTCAACTTTCGAAAAAATTGGGAAACTCACAGGGTAGTTTAAGCTGCAGAACTGCTTGATCTCTGCCGATGATCCTGGTTCTTGATTACCGAATTGATTACACGGGAAACCCAAGATCACTAAACCGCGATCTTTGTACTTCTTGTAAAGCTCTTCAAGTCCGGTGTACTGCGGCGTGAAACCACACTTACTGGCGACGTTGACGACCAGCACCACCTTGCCCTTGTAGTCAGTCATCGATACATCGTTACCGTCGAGCGCCTTAGCGGAGAAATCATAGAAGCTGGCGGCCATGGCAGAGTCCCTTTTACTCACAGTGGAAAGCGTTGCAACGACTACACACAACCCAATGTACAGGCTTCTTACCATGGCGCTCAACATATTAAGACTTCTCTCTATGGTTTCTCGTGATACGTGATCTCCGCTGTCGAGCTTAGTTTATCCCCACGTGAGCTGACTGTCATGACCGTAAATTTATTTAAAGCCGCGGTTCCTGGTGCCCCAACCAGCTCAAACGGTGCAGAACGCCACACGAATCTGTCGGGTGCATCTTTGCGCTGGTCTACTGCCTCTATGGTGATCTCTGTAGTGCCAGCTGGGTTCTCTAAACTGCCCTTGGTATCTTCGAGTTTTATCTTGATGGGAATTGTGCCGAGGCGCTTAGCTGCATTGACTAAATCAGCTGCACCATTGGTGACGCGCACCTGACTTGCATCGCCAGTGATCTGCTCGAGGTAGCCCCGTGGATTGCTGGCCTGATCGCCTTTGTAGCCAACAAACAGTGCAAAAAGGCTAGTATCCGGTACGGCTCGCAGCGCCTGCGCTGCAGCAAGTCCTGACGCTTTCGGGTCAGTACCACCGACCGTCGGCGATCCGTCCGAGATGAGGTACACGACTTTTTGACCGGGAATCGATGCAAGCTGTTGCTGTGCAGTAACCATGGCGGCAGCGTAATTGGTGAAGGCAAAGCGACCATCAGAGCCGCAGAAAACGTTACCATTCAAGTTGGCTTGCAGTTGATCCATGCCGCCAACCGGAACTTGCACGCGCGCACCAGAAGAGAATCCTATAACCCCAGCTTTGACATTTAATTGGCTCAGCTTCGCGTATGCGGCCGTTAAACTCTGTGCGGCTTGGAGCCGACCACAGGTGCCATTTTCGGTTTTGTCGTTTGGACCTTCGTTGGGTGCTCCTTCCATCGAGCCGGAGTGGTCGATGAGGAAGAGGACTGTGACGTCACCTTGAACCTTAGCCGTTGGGCAGAATTCTCCTGCAACGCGCACCTTCGAGCCTTTTTTGCCGAAGAACTCTGATTTAAACAGACCCGCATCGCCGCCGTTTTCGGTACAAGTTAACCAGAGCAGCCCGTCAGTTTGTCCCACGATGCTGCCTTCAGGTCCTGGTCCGCTACCATCCTTGCCCCCCGGACCAGCCCCCGGGCCACCGCTAGGGTCGGAGCCACCTCCGCTGCCGCCAGGCCCGCCTGGGCCGTCCACTGAGATGGTGATTTCACCTTTCGCGAGTAGGGCGTCCACGGAATTGCGTACCTCTGGAGTCACCCATCCTGATTTCTCGACTTCACTGGTCGGTGGCGTGCCGTACGGAAGCTGATCCTTCGTCGCATCAGCGCCATTGGGTGCGTTACCTGCGGCCGAAGGGTCGGTTTTGACCACCTGCTCACCAAAGTTTGTCTTGCCGCATCCTCCTAGGAGCGCGGCAATGCCGATACCGGTGATCCAAGCATAAGTTCTGTGACTTCCTGAGACGTGTCTCTTGCGCATGGTGCGATCCTCTATGAAGCGTGAGCACGAAGCCGATGCCTTGGACCCGCGGTCCAATCGCATCATTGACTTCGCCAGAGGTGTCGGTTGGCAATATAGAAAACTTTAGCCA
>OMIY01000358.1 GCA_900299215.1 bacterium
CTGTACCAAAAAGCGCCTGCGCAACCTTGAAAGGAGCTACGACTAAGCTATTGTTGGGAACGGTGCTTCCTGGGTTGATGCGGCCAATGATCTCACCGTCAATGACCGAGGGCTGACCCTGCCAGCCGTTAGCAGTCATCTGCACGTAGGAGTCTTTAGCCCACTTTTTTGGAGCATCTGGATCGCTACAATCTATAGGATCGGGGACATAATCTGCTGCCACCTCTGAGCGCAGCAATGGTTTTTCCAATGCTTGCGATAAGCCGTTGCTGACCAAGATCCCGTTGGCAGTGGATCCTAGCTCCCACAACTGCTGGCCGTGATGCTGTTTGTGGGCGTCAGTCGCCCATTTAGAGAGATCTTCGTGAGCAGCTATTTTCCTATCTAACTCTGGTTCGATCCCCAACATTTGAAACGGATAACTGTTGCAGCTATTGCTGATCAGCCCCATCCCCTGAATCTGCGGTCCGTGATAAAGCACCTCGGGCGATGCATCTAGCACGTCTTTGATCTTGGCTGTCTCCGCTGCACTTAGGCTATAGGCAAGCGGATCGAAAGAAAGCTTCTCAAGACCAGAGGGACGGTAGATGTGTAAGTGTCCCATGCGCGACGAGTAGACGGTAAACACGCGACGTGAATTCGATTCGTGGTGGTAATAGGCGATGGCAGCGGTGATGCCCGCTACCCCGAACACAATCGCTGATGCCGTTGCTGCGTTCCGTCTTTTGTTTCGGGACAGGTTCTTCAAGGCCATGCGCCAGAGTTCAAATGCCATACCGGCCCTCCTGCATCTTGACGAGCAGTGTATCGGCGGTAAGGGCGGGAACTTTAGGGCGTATTTTTAACTTATTGTATTAGCAACCAAAATCTCCCGGCGGCGGGATTTTTTGGAGCTCGACCCAAGTAGATCTTGCTTTGGGCAACGCTCGAAGTGACTTATCATAGGCGGATTGTTCCGCGATCCCCAGAGCTGGAGTGCACCAGATGCAGATTGCAATCATCGGCAGCGGTATGGCCGGACTTGTTGCCGGATATTTATGTCGGCAGGCAGGGCACGAAGTGACGGTGTTTGAGGCCGGTGATCGTCGCGGTATGGACGCTCATACCTATGAGATTGCTAATGGTGGACGCGGCGGTTGGGTAGATGTGCCGCTCAGGATTATGAGCTCAGAGGCGTGGCAAACGGTGCTCAAACTATGCCGTCACCTAAAAGTGCCGACTTTTGATATCGATGTGGACCTGTCTTTTAGTTGGCTAAATGGTGCGACTTGGCTGACAACGGGCCAATTCATGCGCGGTGACAGGGTAGTGCCAATGGTAGGATCGTGGCGTTACCTTAATCTCGATACGCTCACCATTTTTCGCAGTATGCTGCGACTGCGTCGTGAGATCAGCGACAAGGCCCTGCTAAACAGTATCGGCGACATCACCATTGCCGAGTTTTTTAAGTCCCGCAACTATCCAGCGAAATTTTGGCAAGGGTGTCTGATGCCTGTGTTGGGCACGATCACTACGTGTAGTCGGCAGCATTTGCTTGCATACCCGGCTCGCGAGTTACTGGCCTCTGTTTGGCAAATGATGTACGGCGACAAACTGCGGCGCTTATCGGCTGGTACGCGTGATTTAGCGCAAAAGCTGACACCGGGACTCAATTTTGTTTCTGGAGCCAAAGTAACCTCAGTTGAAACTAGAGGCGATAAGCTGCGTGTGTGCAATGCAGAAGGCGCGGAACTCATGGTTGATCACGTAGTCATTGCCACTCAAGCTAATCAGATTGATTTTCTCCGTGGTGACGTTGCCGATCTCGAGCAGAAGGTGCTGCGAGACCTGACCTTCGACCAGGGGGAGCTCATCGTGCATACGGACGAAAGGACGATGCCACGCCGCCGCAGTGATTGGCGCGCCCTCAATTATCTAATGGATGATGGACTTAATAAAGATATGTTTACTGTCTGGGTGAATCAAGTCGAGCCATCCATCGCTAACGACGCGCCCATCTTTCAGACTTGGAATCCAACCTTCGCCATTGATGAGGCCAAGGTCCTGAGTCGTGTGACTTTGCAGCGCTCGGTTCTAACACCGCAGTCTCGCGCGGCATGGCAAGCTTTGGCGGAACTTAGTACGAAGCCCGGGCGCCGTGTTCATTATTGTGGTTCGTGGTCGTTTCCTGGTGTGCCGCTATTGGAATCGGCCGCAAGGTCCGCGATCCGTGCTGCGGGCGAGATCGGCGTTCAGTGGCAAAGCTGAGTGAAGATAAATTTGACGTTGCTACGGCACTACTCCGCGGCAATGGGCTGTGGTCGAACTTGGGGTATTGGACAGAGGCCCAGTCCTACGACGAAGCAGCTGCTGCTTTGGCGAGGCTGGTAGGTAAAGCCGCAGGTCTGGAACCCGGGCAAGACGTTTTGGATTTAGCCTGCGGCTATGGGGGGAGTGTCAGGCTATGGCTCGACGATTTTCTTGTCAAGTCGGTTGATGCCATCGATATTAGGCGTGACTGTATCGAGTCGTTGAAAAGAGCAGAGATCGTGGGTTTAAGACATGCGATTACAGGAGAGGTATCCGATTCACTAGATCTGCAGTTCTCTCCCAGCTACAACGCCATCGTATCAGTTGATGCGGCGTACCATTTTGCCGATGCATGGATATTGGCTCGCCTGGCTACGCGATATTTGAGGTCAGGGGGAAGACTCGCCTACACGACCTTAGTTAAAGCAGATATCGAAGCGCTTAAGACCTCAGCTGGCACGCGAGGTTTCATGAAGGCAGCCAGCATTCCTGAGGCAGCGTTACCAACATCAGCGGAATTGACGAGCCGGCTGGCAGATTTAGGCTTTAACAAAATCTCGGTAGAATTCATGACAAAGGAAGTTTGTTTAGGATTTGCCGACTTTGTGGGCTTAGTTTCTGACAGCCTTACCCTTACGCAAAGGCTGACTCCTGCTTGGTGGAAAATTGTATTGACTGCAAAAGCCTGCCGCCGTCTTGAGGCGTGGGGGCTTTCCTATGCACTGATCTCCTGCGAGAAATAACGTACTCAGATGAAACTGAGTGGATCGTTGTCCTGTTCGCTCAGCATAAAAAGAGCCTCCGAATGAAGTGCTTTGAGGCGATCCATCAAAGGTCCTAGGGCTTGCCTCTCGCTACAGGAATGGCGTGTGCAAATAACGGTAAGGCCAGCCGCCGCCGCCGCAAGGGCGTCGTGGTGACGCAGCTCGCCGCATACAAGGACATCGGCTCCGACCCTAATGGCCATTCTCACAAGCTCGCCTGCTGCGCCCGCAGCGACGGCGACCTTCTTGATCTCTCGATCTTGCGGACCAGCTACCAGGACCTGATCGATTCCAAGTTTGGTCTTAATTCGAGCAACGAGATCTTTGAGTGATGTCGAAGAAATGCGACCTACACGGCCCATACCAATACCTTCGAAGTCGTTCTTATTGGCAGAGCGTTCGACGTCTTTGAACGGCTTAAGTGGTGTGCGGTCGCCAAGTTCCACGGCATCTGCCAGAACATCATTAGTGCCACCGATGGCGGCATCTAACGCCGTATGTGGGGAGTAAAAAGCGATCCCATGTCTAAGGGCGATCCCCACCGCAGAGCGGGCGTCAATTCTTTTTAGGCCATTGAATATCGGCGGATGGTAGGCGATAACCAGACCGCAGCGATGATGCACGGCTTCGTTGATGACTGGAGTTGTCATGTCAATCGTCAGTAGTACGCGGTCGATCACATCGTCCGGGTCCCCCGCAAGAAGTCCCACATTGTCCCACTCTTCCGCGTATTTCAGTGGTGCGATCATTTCGAGTGATCGCGTGATGTCGCGTAGTTTCATTTAAGTCCCGCCGTGCCTTTGCTTCACACAGTTACACTGTTGGTCAGCTTATCGCATTTCATCGAGGGGCTCACGAGTAAACAACCAAATCCCGGTGAGTAAGCTTGCGATAAAGACAAAAGCGAGGTCCAGCGAGATGCTGGTTTGGCAATCGTTGTTGACTACTGCTCTAAACATTCTTTGCAGCAGATCTAGGGCGTTTTTACTAGGATTGGTGACAATCATCGACGCGACTTGATCGGTGACACAGATGAAAATGGCAGCTGCCAGGATTCTGAGCCAAGTCCAAAGTGTGATTTCGCGTTTAGCAAGAAAGGCTGGAGTTGGTAGCAGTGCGATAATCAAAAGTATGTGTGTTCCAAGGAGCAGGGAAGGAAAATTAACTGAGTCCACGCCCACCCGTCGAATCGTCCCAATACACAAAACCGCAAGCGTCACAGCAATGACAGGAATGATTCCCATCGACAGGCTCTCAACTCGAAGTAGTGGGTTTACCCATGGGTTGTCTTCGTCCTCTTCATCCTCATCGATGGGCAATTGGGTCTGCGCGATCAAGTAAGCGATAAAGAACGACAGAGAAACGCTGATAGCCCCAAGAAAGCCCAGCAGTGCCCACCACAGTGCTTCACGGCCAAAGGCACTCCGCAGAATACTGACGTAGCCACAGGCAAACAGCAGCAGCTGGGACGACCAGAACCATTGCTCCGGAGTCTGGCTCACCAACCGATACGCCTGAACGAAGAGGTCGGAGTTAGCGACCCACTCGTGCCAGTCACCTCCCGCCTGAGTGGTCAAAGTCCAGTGGAAGAACCTGAACACAAAGAACCAAGTGCTGACTGCCGCGACTAAACCCGAAGTGATAAGAAGCGTCGCAACTATGAAGGCCCCCTTTTCCGTCCAAAAAGCGCCGGATAGCCGGCGCAGGACCTGCAAATAAGGTGCAAAAGTGCGCGACACTACATGCCACAGCGAATATCCAAGCGCCCCAAAATAGACGAGCATGGAGACGTAGCCTATGAGTATGCGAAGAGCCATAAGCCTCCTCTGATGGCTGGCTCGACTGTCCGAGTAGCCAGGAGCGGTGCTGGTTATGTCTTGCAAAACAACTAATTAGATATCGTAGCACATTATGGGAGAAGGAGCCTGAATTGGACCCAAATAAAACAAAAAACCCCACCGCGACAGAGTCGAGTAGGGTCTTGTATAAAAAGTGGCGGGATGGACGGGACTTGAACCCGCGGCCTCCGGCGTGACAGGCCGGCGTTATAACCAACTTAACTACCACCCCGCATTTGGTGGTCCGAAACACTTGTTATCGCGTCCGGTTGCAGGAAAGTAGCAACCTTCCCC
>OMIY01000359.1 GCA_900299215.1 bacterium
CTGTATCTCCACCCATTACAAATCGGCATGTACTGCAGCAATCGTTTTCTACGATGTGATTGTGTTCCAAGGACATGAAATTTCGTTAGTTGTCTTTAACGACGTTAATCTAACGCATGAAAATTTCAATTGCCTGAGCAAAGCGCATCCCAATGCCTGATTAGAAGTCAATCTCTAATTGCCCCGTACCCAAGTAAGCAAGAGATCTGTGAGTGGGCCAAGGGGAGATTAGCTGAAAAGGTGGAGAAACCTTTTCCACATTGATATAGGCTCGTCTGAGGTGGTCACGAGTTGCAATTCTTCATTAGTTTCGTATGGGTCCTCGAACTCTCTATAGTCGCGTGTGACAAAGCCCTGCGAGGTCCACTCTCTGAGCATGAGCGTTAGATGACGGCCGTCTGAGGGTTGAGATGCAGGAACATGAATAGGACATGGCTTAATTTGTTCTCCACCTGCCACAACGCCCAATGGAGCAATAGCAAGTTGGACGCCGCTCCAGGCGCCTCCTGTGTATTTTTCTGGTAGATCCCACAACTCCAAGTTAAGCGAGCCACTGAGATTGTTTTCATCCCGAGGATTCGTGATGGCATCTATTTGGATGTGGACACTGTCATCCTCCCAGTCCAAAGAAATGTCGCCGTTAATTTGGGGTGTGTAAAACCGTTCAAGCTTGGAAAAATGTGCAGTTTTGCGAATCTCAGTAGCCCCATTCACAGGCTGCTCTGCTAATGCCAGCATCATGTATTGATCATGATTTTTTGCAGGCAGCATCACAGGACTTTCTCCCCTGTAAAAGGCTTGCAGACTAGTTGGAAAAATCTGGATTTGAGCTACTTTGACGCCTTGGGTATCGTCATTTATGTCATCAGTTTTCGCCCAAAGTTGCAGAAACCAATTAGAAGCATGCGATAGGCAGTCTTCGCTGAAGTCGACATGGGCACAAAGTGTGACACGATCTCCCTGGAAGGAGTACGACTGACCAGATATTTGGGTGGTGTTGAGATGATGAGACATGCCCGAGACTTGCAAGTTTCAATCCATGCTTTGTATAGCTCTATGGCGGAATTTTTCTGTTTTATTGCACCAATATGGAGTTGACTAGGTGAAGCGCCCAGCGGCGGTGCCCGCATGGGTTGATGTTTGCGCATAAATTGTGCGTGCGCACTAAGAAGTAGATGCTTGATCTTTGACTTTTATCAAAACAGATTAGCCTGATGTTTCAAAGAATGAGCTCATTTCATGCTGAATAGGAGTGTCGTATGTCCGTCTTGCCTACTACCAAAGATTTGTTTGCTTATTTGGATGACACCCACCGAGAAATCGACTCCAAAGTTAGGCGTTTAGCTGAATTGGTCACAGATGTTGGCTCTAGGAATTTGAGCCCTGAAGAACGTGCGGAACTACATACGATCTGCGTTTTCTTTGATACGACCGCAAGAAATCACCACCTTGATGAGGAAAAGCACATCTTTCCAGCGTTGTTGTCGAGTGAAGATGAGAAAGTTGTTCATGCGGCCAGCAGACTCACCCAAGATCATGGATGGTTGGAAGAGAACTGGATTGAAATTTACCCGCACCTCGAAGCGCTAAGCCAGGATAGTGGGAGCTATGACTATGCGGAACTTAGCCACGGCATGGATGTTTTTAGCGCACTCTATAGCGAGCACATGCAACTAGAAGAGTCGTTAGCCTATCCGGCAGCCAAGAAAACGCCGCACCTAATTGATGTGCTTGGTGCTGGCAGAGAAATGGCTCAGCGTCGTTTTAAGAAGCAACTTGATCAAGCGATTTGAATTAGTTCGCTTAAGTCACAAGATGCGCCTCCGTTATTGCTGGTTCTTTGGTCTTTGGTTAATGCTGGCGTTAGTGTCTAGCCACGCGGATGAGCTAGCATTGAACAGTGCTACGCCCGGTCAAAAGATTCACGCAATTCATCATTCGGCGCATGAACCTAACGGTCGAAGTCCGGTGCTCTTTCTGCATTCTTTTCATGTGCCTTGTTCTAAGGCATTTGATCTTACTAATGAATCTTGGATGCGAGAGCTAGGTAAGGAAGGGTTCGATACCTGGGCGATTGATCTACCAGGCTTTGGACTATCTAAGAGAACAGAATTTCTTGAGGGCACAAGTGCAGTGGAGCAAACGCTGGATGATTTGAATTCTGTGATTTCGCATATTCAATCTCACTCTCCCACACATCAAGTAACCCTTATAGGCTGGGGCTGGCTCGATCAAGCCATTTACGCCAGCCCTTTGGTCAACTCTCGACACCAGGTGTCCTCAGTGATTGCCGTTTCAAAAACGTTTGATTGATGTGCCGTGAAAGTCTTTTGTTTTGTACTTCTTGTCATTTTCAGTTTGACGAGCTGGTCTACGGTGTGATGCTGGACCGTTCATAAGCCTAGCTCCAGCTCAGCCCTCAAACTGAGATCACGTTGCCTCGGGCGATGCGAAGTTGGCGCTGACTGAAAAGAACGCTTACTATTGCATCGAGTGCATAGGATTTGTCCTCACGTACCATTTTTTAGGCCCCCTTTTTTGTTGAGAGAGACTAAATGATAAAAAGACGAAAAGTCATACAACTGGCTTGTGGCGCCTCTTTGGCGAGCTTAGTGCCAACAGCGCAAGCTGCGTCAGATCAAGTTCCTCTGGCAGATGCGCACTAGCACCTTGGATTGATCCAACGAACGCTGCGACAAGCAGACTTTTTGACGCAAGCCAAGGAGTCTGGGCTATCCCTCATTTCTTGGTGCATTGTTCCCGATGGTCCTTGGTTGAAACAGACCAACACAGGCGTCGTTCAGGCGTCTCGTCCGGGGTCCGGTCAAGTTTCGGTTGAATTAAAAAACAGCTTGCAGCAGTGAAGGGCTACCTCGCAGATAACAACATCAAGATTGCTCTGACGCAAAGTGATGTCGATGCTGCGATGTCCGGGGAGATTCGTGTGGTTCTCTCCTCCGAGGCGGCTGACTTTGTAGAAGGTGATCTCAATAAACTGGCCGAAGCGCAGAGCTTGGGATTACGTCATACGCAATTGGTGCATTACATAGAAAGTGACCTAGGTGATCTTCAGACGATTGCGCCTCGGCATGGTGGCTTGACGTCTTTGGGGGAGTCAGTCATCAAAGAATGCAATCGCCTCGGCATCTTGGTCGATTTGGCGCATTGCGATTTGTCAACAGTGAACCGAGCCTTGGACGTTTCCTCTCGGCCAATGATTTGGTCCCACGGTTGGGTTGCACCAACGCAGGGCAGGCCCGACGATTGGATCGGTATTTTGTCTAGGCGTATTTCATGGGACTTAGCTAAAAAAATCACCAACAAAGGGGGTGTGATTGGTCTGTGGTCCGTCGGCATCACAGATGCGTCGTTGTCTAAATATCCAGAGTACCCCATCGCGATTGATCCACAGCGGCGCCTAAAGTCCTATGCGCAGGGTATGGCTCAGATGGTCAAAGAGCTAGGTGCTGACCATGTTTGTTTTGGTACCGATATGGAAGGTGTCGGCCCCATCGGTGTTGTCAACTACTACAAAGATTTGAGGCAGGTGGCGAACTTGCTGTCGGATGCAGGGCTAAACGACGTAGAAATTCAAAAAGTCTGTATAGGAAATTACGCGCGAGTATTGAAACAGTCTTTGTTGACTTGATTGCCTGCTAAGTGCGGTGTGCAGACGAACAAACATTTTTTATTTCGAAGAGCTAATTGGCGTTGAAGCGCGCCTTCACCGCCTGCCCCAACTCGATCACCGCCATCGCGTAGTAGCTGCTCCAGTTGTAGCGGGTGAC
>OMIY01000360.1 GCA_900299215.1 bacterium
AACCCGACGGAAAGTGCAACAGAAAACAAACCGCCGAGGGCTGTTCAACAGTCAGCGGTAAGGGTGAAACGGTGAGGTAAGAGCTCACCCATGGCTTGGCAACAGGTCCATGTGGCAAACCCCATCCGAAGCAAGGCCAAATAGGAAGGCAGTCGTAAGTGACTAACATCACTTGTGACAACACCGGCTCGGTGGTGCCTTCGGGTAGGCCGCTCGAGGCAACTGGTAACAGTTGTCCCAGATAAATGACAGTCAGCTTCGTCTGCTCCGGCAGCGAAGATACAGAATCCGGCTTACATCCTCTCCAGAGTCAAACTTGAGTCCTGTCCTCGGGACTCACAATTTCTTTAGCAGAGATTTAAAACATGCCTGTGAAGCATCCTGACCCCTTCGCCTATAGCACTGACGGTCTTTCCGATCAGGTGAATCCGTATGTAGCAGCTCTCAGAGCTGCAAACGAGGATGGCTCATTGCCCTTGGCTTTTGGACGTGGGCTCGAAGGCGGTGCTGGCCACTGGCGCCAAAGAGTTGCCCAACACAATGGGCTGGCGAAGTCTTACGAGCGATTGGTGGTAGAAATTGGGTGTCATCTCGGCAAGACGCTAATTGAAATGGCAGAGGCGAATCCAGATACTCTTTTTATTGGTTTCGATATCACATTTAAGCGCGTAGTCACGACTGCTCAACGGGCTAAGGCAAAAGGCCTGACTAATGTCTTCGTAATATTGGCAAATGCCGCATCGATTGGCCAAATTTTTGCTCCTGGCGAAATAGATGGAATATTGATTTTCTTTCCTGATCCATGGGTTAAGAAGGCGAGGCAGGCAAAAAATCGCCTAGTTGACGCCGAATTTTGTGTGCGGCTCAATGGAGTTCTAAGTCCTGAGGGGTTCTGCTGGTTTAAGACCGATCAGAAGCCTTACTTCGATGCAACAGCAGCCTTCCTGACCGAAGCGGGGTTTGAGCACCAATCGACTCCTTGGCCAAATGCACTCCCGCGAGACTATATAAGCACCTTTGAGACTAGGTTTAAATCAAAGAACTTGGACACTTACGGTGGATGGTGGGTGCCTAGCGATAATGGGCGGACTCATTGATTGAGTGGGTGAAAGAGCCCTCGTCGTCATCGATCATTGTGCTATAATATATGCATGGCGCAGCATAAACCTGACAATAAGCCCCCCTCAAGCCCAAAGCTGCTGAAGTTTACCGGCAATACTAAAACTCCGGATGCAGAAGCCAAGGTCGTTCGAGTTCCAGAGCAGTTGATGGATCAAGCTCTGGCTATAGCTTTGTTTGATGCTGGTGCAGCTACACGCTCCAGTTCGGCTGCACAAGTCTCGTCAATTGACTCCTTTTCACTACCCGCCGGTAAGCGCGCTCTTAAAGTTCGGGAGCAAAAGGTGGACCGTCAGGGCAACTGTCAAATTGAAGCTCTGCATGGCAAAGAGACTGATCCTGAAGCGGTGAGCTCAATGCCTAAGCCTAAAAAGAAAAGCCCGTGAACTCACGAAATCTAACTAACATATCTGACGCTGTATCGATCACATGCCAGCTGCGCAGTTACGCGATCAATACTGCCGCTATCTATGAAATTACAAAAGTAGTCAGGTCAAATCTCGGACTTGAGTCTTTTCATATTGGACTTAGTTTTGTTGGCAGTAGGGCGATTCGATCTCTTAATCGCCAGTTTCGAGGCTACGATAAGGTAACAGATGTATTGTCTTTTCCTCAGGTTGATTGGCCTAAACCAGTGCCGTTTCGCAAGAAGACTAATGCATCTAAATCCAGAGTAAAAAGTGCTGTGCCCAATCTTTTGGGCGACATTGTCATATCAATCCCAGTAGCAGCCAGAAACGCTAAGAATATTGGCCAAACACTAGAGCGAGAACTCTGCTTTTTGATTGTTCACGGTTTTTTGCACCTTTGTGGTTATGATCATATTGTTAAAAAGGATGAATCTAGAATGTTAAAAGCGCAGCGTCATTTGATGCAGCAGCTTGAGAGTGGTGGTCGTCGCCCCCTGTGGAGCAATTGTGTAAAAGCAGTTGTGAGAAGAAGAAAGTGAGCATGAATCAAATGGAAGCGCTGACTCCATACGATACGACTCAGTTAGCAATTATTCTTGTTTCCTTGCTGATGTCAGCTTTCTTTTCGGGCACTGAAACCGCGATTACGGGTTTAGGTTCGCTCAAAGCTAAGCATCTCATGGAACAGGGAGTGTCAGCTAAGCGTCAGTTGAACTTATGGTTGACTCATCCGGGCAGGGTGCTGACGACCATTCTGATTTTCAATAACTTATTTCATATTTTAGCTTCAGCAGTTGCCACTGATTTTGCATCGAGACATTTGCAAAGCCAGGCAATTGGAATTGCAACGGGAGTCATGACGCTCCTAATTTTGTTCTTCGTTGAGATCATTCCTAAATCTTTTGCTAAGACTCATGCTGACCGTGTCTCGGTTCCAGCTCTTAAGTTGATCTACGCAATCTACATCTTAGTGGCACCTTTGGTGTGGTTAGTTTCGGGGTTCGCTCTCAGGGTCGTTGGCAAGCTTGGTGGCGTCAGACAAGATAGCCCCCCGATCACTGAGGAAGAACTTGAATACCTCGTCAATGTCGGCGAAAGAGCTGGTGTGCTCGAAGAAACCAAGAAAGAAATGATCGTCGGCGTGTTTGAGTTTGATGAAACCAAGGTGCGCGAGATCATGACGCCACGACCAGATGTAAAGTGGTTGAGTGACGCCACGACGCTTGGTGAAGCGCTTGCACTAGCTGTTGAATCAGGAATGTCGAGAATCCCGGTTTGCGAAAACGGCGCTATCGACAACGTTATTGGAATTTTACTCGTCAAAGACTTATTGCGAGTAGCGCGTGATCAGCAGCGCGAGCAGGCTCCCTTTAATGTCAAAAAGATCATGCGCGCACCATTTTTTGTACCGGAATCAAAACCGGTGATGGACGTTTTCAAAGAGCTGAAAAGTAGTAAAAATCATATTGCAATCGTCATCGACGAACATGGTGGTACCGCAGGTCTAGTGACCATGGAAGATATTCTCGAGGAGATTGTCGGTGAAATTCAGGATGAATACGACACCGAAGAAGCCGAAATACTTGAAATTGAACCCGGAGTATTTGACGTTGCGGGCTCTTGTAACATTGACGAATTTCTCGAACACTTCGACATAGCGGAAGAGGACCTCAAAGAAAAGCCAGACGAGGGGACAGACACAATAGCGGGTTGGATCGTCGCTCTTTTGGGTGACCTACCAGCCCAAGGCGAGACTCTAAAAATTGGGCCATTGAATCTGGAAGTGACAGAAGTGGAGAGGCAGAGAATCAGACGTGTGAAAGTCACTGCGACCAAACCAGTTCAAGAGGATCCAATTGCGGATTAATTTTGAAGCGGACGTAGACTTTTTCGCATCATACTCACGCGTGAGGCAGCATCTTCTAGGCGTTCACGAAAGGCTGGGCTGCGACTTGCTTCTCTAGTGAGAGCTGCAAATGCGAGTTCGTACCTGTCCAAGTGCCTACACACTAATACCATGTCGACACCGGCTGCGACCGCGTTGACGATGGCGTCTTGCCATGACGCGGGATCTTGAGGGACTGCTCCCATGTTCATGTCATCGCTCACGACGACTCCGGTGTAGCCCAGCTCCTCTTTTAAGAGTCCTAGAATTACCGCTTTAGAGGAGCTAGCCTCCCCCGGCCCTAGCGCCGGATAGATACAATGCGAAATCATCACCATTGGAGCAAAAGGCAACAGCGACCTAAATGGAGCCAAATGCCATTGCTCTAGTTCCGCTCGAGTTAACCCTATTATTGCGCCACCGATGTGAGTATCAACCTTGGCGGCTCCTTGGCCCGGAAAATGCTTCAGGCAACCAAGCACCTCTGCAGCATGCAGTCCCTCTAAGAAGCTCCCAGCTCGACGGGTCACACTCTCGGGGTTGACGCCAAAGGCGCGGTCGCCGATTGCTGTATTGGATGGTTCGGTAAGAACGTCGCAGACTGGGGCAAAGTTTACATTGATACCCAGCTTCGCCAGCTCTACGCCAAT
The DNA here is from genome assembly GCA_900299215.1 of bacterium. Lineage (GTDB taxonomy): Bacteria > Bdellovibrionota_B > Oligoflexia > Oligoflexales > CAIYRB01 > CAIYRB01. The sequence goes on from OMIY01000360.1 coordinate 4,065, forward strand.
GTCACGGGCTATGCCCCGAACTTGAGTCAGGGCCTCAGGACTATCCCCACCACCTGCTAAGGTGGCTGCTGGGCCGGGGTTTGGGAACGGAGCCTTCAAACGAGCAACTCTACCCCCCTCTTGGTCAATGGCTATGACCAAGGGTGGGGCCCCTGTCGCTCGGGTCTCCTGGACCTGGCGTATTAGCCGCGATAAGTCTGCCCCCGGTGGGCAGTTGCGACCGAAAATAGTGATGCCCGAGGGGCCCACTTCACGAAAGAACTTTTCTTCCTCCGGAGTGAGCTCAGTTCCCTCAACAGCACAGACCAGTACGGTACCGGCAGCAGAATGCACCATTTGGGTGCCTATTCATCAATAATTTGAAGAATGTAACGCTTCGACAGCTTGGCAGCAGCGCAATTTAGAATCGTCCTGATGGCATCAGCCGTACGACCTTGGCGACCGATCACCTTACCGATGTCCTCTTTGGCAACCTTCAGCTCGATGATGTTGGTCTGATTGCCGGCGATTTCACTGATTTCGATCCGGCCGACCTCATCAACCAGCGCCTTGGCAATGAACTCCACCAGATCCTTCATGGTAACGTCAGAATCACCCATAGCTCAC
>OMIY01000361.1 GCA_900299215.1 bacterium
CTCAATTATTGGTGATAAGCTACGGTGCTATTCTTGTGATTGAAGGGTCACTGTCACTAGGTGCACTTATTGCATTTCGAATCATCGCAGGATACGCAACTCAGCCCATGCTGAGGATTGCTTCCATCCTTCAATCTCTTCAAGAAATAAAAGTCTCAATCAATAGACTCGCTGATATTGTAGATACTCCTGAGGAGGAGACAGGCGACTCTGCCTTTGCACTCCCAGCAATCTCTGGTACAGTCGAGTTTAAAGATGTCTCATTCCGTTTTCCGGGAAGCCGAGTTGATGCACTGAAGAACATCAGCCTTAATATATCTACGGGCACCTTTCTTGCGGTCGTTGGACAGAGTGGTAGCGGGAAAAGTACTCTAACAAAGCTTCTCACCCGCCTCTATGCACCCAAGAGTGGCTCAATTCGGATTGATGGTTACGACATCAAAAAGGTTGCACTGAGCTCTCTGCGGCATCAAGTTGGTGTTGTGCCTCAGGATCCCTTGCTATTCCGCGGAACTATTAGGGACAATATTGCGATTGCCGATTCTGACGCTTCGATTGAGCAAATTGCTTATGCTGCAAATCTTGCCTGCGCAGATGAATTTATTGAACAGATGCCCTATGGCTACAATACCAATGTCGGAGAGCGTGGATCCAGCCTTTCAGGTGGCCAACGACAACGCATTACGTTGGCGAGAACATTGCTTCGAAAGCCTAAACTCCTCATTCTCGACGAGGCGACGAGCGCACTTGACTATCAAACCGAGGTGCGTCTCTGCCAAAATCTACTTGAAGAACTCAAGGAATCAACTGTCTTCTATGTAACTCATCGGCTAGCTTCTATTCGCGATGCTGATTTGATCATGGTTATGCACGAGGGTTCTATCGATGAGATGGGAACCCATGGTGAGTTAATGGCTATGCGTGGACGTTATTACAGCCTTTACACCCAGCAAGCGGAAGGTGATATCGGATGACCATCGCGTTCCTTCGTCCGATAATGTCCTTGCTACGCCAAAAGCATTCTGAAAGTCGTCTCATCTATGCCGATAAGCCGAGTCATTTCAGCACGTCATCACTCATTGTGGTGTTGCTCTTTGCAACCCTAGCATCAATCTCTTGGCCCTTCTTTGTAAAAACGGATGAGGTCCTATCCGTTGAGGGTCGCCTTGAAACACTAACCGAAGTGGATACGGTCAACTCTCCTCAAAATGGTTTGATTAAGGCGATTAATGTCAAGGAGGGTGATCTAGTCCGAAAGGGCAGCATTCTCTTTCAACTCGATTCCGCAGACGCAGAGACTCGTCTACAAGAAAGCAAGCAACAACTCCTCACGGCCAAAGAAGAGTACGCTCAACTCAAGCTCACTGTCGCTTATGCGCAGCAATCTGTGAGGCAATATCAAGACCAACTTCGTGCGCAACTCGATGCTGATCTGCAAGTGCTTTCAGCTTATCGTGAAACCGCTGCCGCAGGTGCGACATCGAAGCTATCCATTGTGACTCAAGAGGCTAAGGTCCTTGCTCAAAAAGCAGAATTACAACGCCAATCATCAGAGGCGGCCAAGCTTCTCTCTGAGAATAGTTCTAAGCTTTCAGCGGCTCAAGCATCAATATCTCAGCATCAAGCACAGCTGACACTACAGCAGAGTGCCCTCAATCAACTTCAGGTTAAGGCTCCAGTAGATGGATTTGTTTATGATATCAAGCCTACTGGAACTGATTATCCAGTCTCTTTTGGATCGCTTCTCGCGAGTGTCACGCCTCTCGATGAGCTTAAGGCTGAGGTCTGTTTGCCCATAAGTGCTACAGGCGATTTTCATCGCTATCAAGATGTATCTATTACGGTGCAATCGCTTAATCTCTTGCAAAAAGGTGTTATTCAGGGGTACGTCGACTATATCTCTTCGGACGTTGTTGAGTCCCAAGACGGCAAGAGTCAGCCCTGCTTTAAGTCATATATTAATCTTAATTCCCAGTCTCTTATCGGCGCCGATGGTGACCCAATCCACCTTCGTCCTGGCCTTGGCATCACCGCATCCATTAAGCTGAGAAAGCTCACTTACTATGAAATGATCTTTGACTCTATGTTCAAGAAGGGGAAGCGTTCTTAATCTGTAATCTCCTGAATAGCCACGAGTCCCTGCCTGACTTGTTCTTGGCTGAGCCTTATATATCCCTTGCTCATGGCAACTTCCTGTGCCTTATCCGATATTGCAAACCTGGCGAGTTCACGCAATGCAGTCAGCTTTCTGCCATTCCCATTTTTTTTGATGTAGAGATAAGTAACGTTCTTAATTGGATAGTCTTGTGATCCTTCTACTGAACGGCTGCCGATGTCACGTGAAAACTCTTCCTGGCTTTCTGCAGCATGAGGCGATATTCGGGGCAGATACGACTTGCCATAACCACTCTTGACTTTTACTATTGATACGTTATGAAACCTTAGTAGTGGGCCAGGGATGTAACCAAATCCGCCTGAAACAGAGCTGATAACATTTGCCATGTTACGGGTAACGACTGGTTCTGACTTAATCCATCGATCACTGCGCTGTCTGCTGCCATCGCTAATCCCTAAGTACTTGTATAAACTCTGGCGAGTCCCAGAGTCTTGCTCGCGCGTCAAGACTGTGAGTGGTGAGTCTCCGCAGCCTAACTGGGCATAAGAGTTTATGTGCCCGGTGAATACTGCTGTTAAGCTCTGCTTTGTCAAGGACAGTCTGCAGCCCGGTTCTATATATGCAATCGCAATGTCAGCAACTAGCATCGGAATCCTGACATAACTCTGCTTCTTTTCCACTTCTATTCGCCCATTACTGGAGGCCAAGGAATCTCGTGCGCTAATCACAACATCAGCCGTTCCTTGGTAAAACTCTTGAGC
>OMIY01000362.1 GCA_900299215.1 bacterium
ACAGCCCCGCTACAGCCCTGGTGTGGCCGAAGATTGCATCAACTAATTAAGCCTTGAGCACGCCCTACTTTGGCAAATGCCTCTATAGCACGCACCAATTCATCATGGCTGTGTGCTGCCGACATCTGTGTCCGAATCCTAGCCTTACCTTTAGGCACGACTGGGTAGGAAAAGCTGATCACATAGACGCCCTCTGCCAAAAGCCCCTCAGCCAACGCCTTGGCTTTGACTGCGTCACCGATCATGATCGGGATGATCGGATGCTCTCCGGGCAGTAAGGTGAACCCAAGTTTGGTCATGGCACTGCGGAAATATTTGCTGTTGGCATTGAGCCGTGCTCTCAGATCATCAGCGGTGCGGATGAGCTCTAGGGCGAAAATTGACGCTGACGCAATCGAAGGCGCTAGAGTATTTGAGAACAGATAGGGCCTAGAACGCTGGCGCAAGAAATCGACGATCTCTTTGCTGGCGGCTGTGTAACCGCCAGAAGCTCCGCCAAGAGCCTTGCCGAACGTCCCGGTGATGATATCTATCTCACCGAAAACATTGCAGTGCTCTGCCGTGCCTCTGCCATGTTTGCCGACAAAGCCGACTGCATGAGAGTCATCGACTACGGTCAAGGCTCCGTAGCGCTTGGCAAGCGCCACCACGCCTTTCAAATCAGCAATGGAGCCGTCCATCGAGAACACACCGTCAGTGACGACCATCCTAAAACGACATCCTGCCGCCTCTCGCAACTTTTCCTCGAGGTCCTGAAGATCGCCGTTGCGATAGCGCCAACGCTTGGCTTTACTGAGACGAATACCGTCAATGATACTGGCGTGATTCAGCTCGTCACTGATGATGCCATCCTCTTCACCCATCAGCGTCTCAAATAGTCCGCCATTGGCATCAAAACAGGATGAGTAAAGTATCGCATCCTCAGTCCCCACGAAATTTGCGACCAGGGTTTCAAGGTCTTTATGAACGGACTGGGTGCCGCATATAAAACGTACCGAGGACAGACCGTAGCCGAAGGCCTCTAGACCCTGCTCGGCGGCTTGGACCAGGCGATGATCTCCAGCTAGCCCTAGGTAGTTGTTGGCACAGAGGTTCAGTACGCGTCGACCGCCGGTGGTAATCTCAGCACCTTGCGGCGAGGTAATCACGCGCTCGCTCTTGTAAAGACCCTGTTGCTTAAGCTGCGCCAGCTCGTGGCGCAGATGGTCGCGAAACGTGTCGTTCATCGCTAGCCGTCCTACTCCGTTAGTGACTCGGGATTTAGACGGCTAGTCTTACCGTTAATTGTTGTGGCCAGCAACGGCGATCTCAGCCAGCTCGTCCGCACTGCGGCGCCCAACCAACATACTGACCACGTTGGGAGCAGATTGCCAGGCGATCATGTTCTGGTCGTTTGAGGCATAGGTCTGATAAATCAGACCCCGCATGTTTCCTGGCTCGGACCGTGGGAGGTCACTTAGACGCCCAGCAAAGGAGAAGTGGATAATCTTCTCGTTGTTCTTGCTGGTTCGATGGTCATACATGACGACCACCACCTTGGCGATCTCGTAGTCAATAACCGTGGCACCCTCGAGTTCCCAAGACGACGGCACGTTCCGAAGCATCCGTGGTTTAAAATCAAGACCTGGGTAGGTACTAAGGTACTGACTAACCTCACGAAGGTCATGACTTGGCAAGTTCAGACGCTCCCGCGAAGCCTCTTCCAAGGCGAGGGCCTCGTAGCCTAAGTACTCAAGCGGCTTAAAAGAGGAGTCTATGGAACGACCAAATTGCCAGTATGCAACGATAACTAGGCCAATTGAAAAGACCACCATGGCCACGCGACGAACCATCGTGTTAACCGCTACACCGCGTTCAAGTTCGGCAATGCGAACATTCTCGACAGTTGCCTTGACGCGAGGATCTTGGACAAAGGCAGCCAGCTCACTCTGCTCCTTGTCGCGCAGATAATAACTTTGCATGGAAAGCTGCAGACGGCCTCTTAAACTTTGAAACTCCTCAAGCACCGACTCTTTGCCGGCAGTCTGGAGCAGCTGCTCATACTTCGCAGCGATCGTTGAGGGGAGCTCACCGTCCAGATACTCGGGCAAATATCCATAAAGGATATCGTTGTCATTGAGTTCGCCGGCCGTCACCGCCATCGCTTGCTCCCGCAATTAGTTTCAGAAATTAGGCTTATCTTGGATTAAGGTCCGTCGGGCATGAGCTAAGTTACGACGCACGTCGACCTCGGGCCAGGTCAGCACCTTTGCTGCATCTGCCGGTGACAGGCCAACAACATCGACCGCAGCGAGTGAAGCGCGTTCGCTAATACTTAATGGCTTGAGTGCACTGCTGAGCCCAGAACTTCCACTAGAGTTCTGACTGTAGCCACCATCCTGGTAAACTTTCCAGCACGTCTCAACCAGCATTGGAAGCACACCACTCTCTGCCATGTGCTTCACACTTGGAAGCTTAACAGCAGCGTGCTGGTATGTAGCTTTCACACAGGCGTATGCGGTCTCAAGACTTAACGTTAAGGCAAACGCAAATCTGTAGACCACATCGACATGAGGCAGATAGCGCTCCTCGTAAAGATTTACGAGCTGCTCGTCGAACTGTGGGATTGGTGGCTTCTGAAGCTTGGGAGACGTAGCCACTAGGCAGCTCCTCCGTAAGGACGCGACTGGCGAAATTTAACTAAGGTTTTTCTACCGTTAAGAGTATACTACCATCGTAGCAACGTCGACCATACACTGGCAAGATGGGAGCTTAATAAAGCTATGCTCCCAGGAACATTTATAAGTAGCCATGCCCCTGCAAACACTTAAAGACTGGCTGGTGGTCGTACCCGCCCGCCTAGGTTCGGAGCGGCTGCCGCGCAAGCCCTTAGCAGACTTAGGCGGCAAGCCACTTGTGGTGCGTGTAGTTGAGAACTTGCACCCGCTCAAAGCTATGGGCGCTAAGATTATCGTCGCCACCGATTCTGAAGAAGTCATCGCCGCATGCCGTAGCCAGGGTATCAACTCCCAAATGACTGCAGCTCACCACGTAAGTGGCACCGATCGATGTGCCGAAGCGGCGCAGGCAACCTCGGAGGCCTTCGTTTTAAATGTGCAGGGGGACGAACCCTTTGTTCACATTGATGCCTTAAAAAGTCT
>OMIY01000363.1 GCA_900299215.1 bacterium
ACATCGTCAGAGAAAAATATGAATGCAATATCTTTATTCTGCTCTAGTTCGGCAGTTGAGAGCTTCGTTTCAATGTATTCGGGATGAACTACGATGTGCGAGCTTGCAACCTGAAGATCGGGAATGACCACTGGAAAGTCACGGTGTGAGACACAATGTGCCGCAGTGAGCAGGGTATTGGGCCGAATAAATGAAGCAGTGCATGAGCTAGTTGAGTTCTTGATCCGGACGACTGCAGGGTACTGGGATGTGCGTTTGCCGTTAGTGACCTTTGGTCTGCTGGAGCCGTGTCTCAGTGCGCACGCAGTGCTTAGGGAGGTGATTAGTAAAGCTAGTAGTGGTTTACGAGTCATGTGGTTTGCTCCGTAGTGTCAAGAAACCTTTAGTGTGGCAATATTCTTTTGCCTTAAGGAACATTTCCGTTATCAGTGTCGTGAAGTTGAGTACCTCAATAACAACCCGGTCAGTCTCATCAATAATGTATTCGTGAACGATCTGATTACGAAGATCTTTTAAAACTGCATAGTTGATATCGTCTCTAAGAACCTTTCTCTTCTTAAAGCGATTAATGCGGTCGAGCACACTTCCATCATCTGTTAATTCGATACGGTCAATCGTTCTGAGTAGTTTTTGCGTTAAAAAATCAAGTGCACGCCCGTATCGCGCAGTTAAGGCCTCTAAAGTTTCACGTTCGTCATCTGTCAGAGGGCTGACTATTGCCTTGTCTAAAAGAAGTTGAGTCTTTTTTGCGCTTTGATTGAATACTTTGACAGCGCGTTCAGCGAGTTCGAGATCGTTCATTAGTTGGGTGATCATCGGATTATCAACGTGATTAGTGATCTGATTAGTCATCGGATGATCCATGATGAGTCCATAGGACTTTGCTTGTTGGTAAAATTAACTGATAGAAATTATTTTCCCGGAGACTGTTGCCATTGCTGTCTTTGCATATGATTACTAGGTCAAACTTTTGTTCGCCTAATCGCGAGCAAAGTTCAAGGCGAAGCTTCTGAGTTGAGGAAAATTTGTCTATGGATACGGTGTTGACCTCGAAAAGCAGATCGATATCCCCACCAGTTTGATTAGGGTCGATTCTGGAACCAAATAGTCGAATTGTGTTTAGAGTAGTTCCAAATACGGCGTTGGCAGCTGCAATGATGCTGCGTAATTCAATGGTTGTAAGGCGGAATTGTTCAGTCATATTAAACAAGTATACATTTCCTGCGACTAAAATTTAATCATAATCTGACCTTTTTCAGAGTTCGCCGCTAATGAACCATCTCCCGGCCGCATTGTTTGCTTTCACTCCAAATACGTTTTCAGCAAGACCCTCGGTAAGAGCTTGATTTAAACTTCCTTGACTCACAACGCGTCCCTGTTTGAGGCAAACGAAGTCGTCGGTTAGCTCTGCTGCCAGAGCAATGTCATGGAGAGAGATGATGATGCCGGTTCCAGATTTGGCACGCGCACGAAGGACATTCAGCATCATAAAACTTGTTTGTAGGTCAAGATTTGTCAGTGGCTCGTCAAGTAGGAGGTATGACGAAGGTGCAATCAGAGCGCGGGCGAGCATGACTCGTTGGCGTTCTCCGCTTGATAGTTGAGTGATACTGCGGTCGGCTAGCTCATGAGCGCAAAGATCAGTCAGTGCTGCCATTACCGACTCATCATCTTTGCGACTGGGGCGCCCTTGATGCCAGGGGAATAATCCCATCCGCACGACTTCGAATACGCTGTAGTCGAAAGCCACCTGGGTTGTAGGAGGTAGCCAGGTGCAAATCTTACTGTGGTCCTTGGGTGTTTTGCCAAGACCAATGACATGGCCTTCTGTCGGAGAGATGATTCCCGCAAGGACTTTAAGTAGGGTGGATTTTCCTGCTCCATTTGGGCCAATAAGGGCGGTAATCTTGCCGCGAGCAAACTGCGAATTAACTTGGTCAAGGCTTCGGTGTTTAGCAACTACGTAGCTGACATTATTGAGTCCAAGCGGTTCATGTTGGGTCATTGGACTCCTCCCTTAGCGGGACGAGAGAGAAGCAGGAGGAAGAAGGTCGCGCCAAAAGCCGAAGTCAGGATGCTCGCCGGAAGCTCGATCGGAGCGCGCATCCATCTTGCCGCAAGGTCGGCGGTTAGGACAAGTGTTGCGCCCTGTATAGCTGAAAGTGCGACCAAACCGCGGTGACCTGCTCCGATAAGACGTCGACTGATATGCGGTACGATCAGCCCAACAAAAGGCAGAGCTCCGGCCGCTGCGACTGCACCGGCTACTAGTAATCCGATCACGCCTATAGTTTGTCGGCGTAATCTTGTGAGATCGATTGATAACGACTGAGCTGTTTCCTCGCCCAGACTCAATACGTCCAATGCACTGGCAACGCGTAGACCAATTGCTAGGCCTATGGCTAAGGTCACACCAGAGATTAAAACGTGTTCATAGCCCTTTGCTGCAAGGCCTCCGATCAGGAAAGATAGTGCACGCCCACTGCGTCCCGGCTCCTCTAGGGTCATCGTGATGAGATAGGATGTCCCGGCACCAAGCAAGGCATTGATGGCAAAGCCGGACAACATCAGGTGAGTCGTCGAGCTTGTGATTGACTCGTGCGACTGCGAGCGCTTTGCCACTGCAAGTGCCATGAGAGTCGTCGCGATAGCGCCAACGAACGCGGCGATAGGCAGAAACATTGGATACTCGTGAGCCCAACCGAGCATGAAGGCTAGAGCTGCGGCAATGCTGCCACCGGCCTCTGTTCCTAGTACCGTTGGGCTCGCTAGGTTTTCGCGAAAAAGACCTTGGGCCAAGACGCCGGCAACGGCCAAGGCAGCACCGACTAAGGCTGCTGTGAGTGTGCGTGGGATTCGAAGCTCAGTTAGAATCGTCCAAGCCATAGTGCCAGCATCGGTAGGATTTGCGTTGCCAAACATTGCCCCGAGGCCATTGATGATATCGTCGAGAGCGAGTGGAGTTCCGCCGAAGATCATGCTTGCGATCAACATTGCACCCAACGATGCAAGGCTTACGATCCAAACTGATCTTCGCCGTTTTGTGGTCATCGAGATTGCGCCCCTGTCACCATGAACTCGTTTTGGAGTCCGGCCCTGAGTTTAGCGATCGCCTTGGTGATGTGAGGAGAGACTGCTGCGAGCTCAGCGTCGGGGATCACTATGACGCGGCCTTCGCGCCATGCAGTTAGCTTAGCGACGCCAGGTATGCTTTTAAGTTTGGCGATTTCGTCAGCGCGACTCAAATTTGGTGTGCCGCCGACGACAATAGCGCTTGGATTTAGTTTTATGAGTGCCTCTACGCTTAGTTTCTGCCAACCGTTCACCAGATCATGGGCAGCGTTCGAGGCACCGCTTGAAGAGGCGATGGCGTCGAACAGAGTGTTGCGCCCACTGATGGTGCCATCATCGTATATATGGAGCACACTTTTTTTAGAAGTCGACTGGTCACTCACACTTCTGGCTTCCGCTATTGCGCCGCGCATCTCACCCAGCACTTTGACAGCAGCTGCTGGCTCATCAATTCGGTTACCTAGGGCCTCGATCGTCGACTCAATGGCATCGATACTTACAAGGTCCTTCATCATGTACTTTTCAATTTTCATACTCTGAAGGCGACTTATGATTTCAGGACGACTGAAGCTGGCTAGGACGACTAGATCAGGCTTTAGAGATACGATTTGCTCGATATCGCCAGCAAAACGTCCCTTGATTCCAATTACGAGATCGCGAATGTTGCTGTAGCGCGGATCGTCTGCAAACCTTGACACTGCAACAAGTCGACCGAGTGCGGGGAGACATGGTCGTGGCTCGCACGATGCTGACAGTATTGCGGTCAGCATTTCATCGCTTGCAAGGGTGGCGGATAAAATTTTGCCTGGTTTCGCGAAGCAGATACCGCTTAAAAACAGCATGGCAGCAGTTAAAAATAGACGAGCAGAGGCCATAGATAGCATCGTTTGATCAGTCTTGCGTCCAACCATTGGTAACTTACATTTGTTTTGATGTTTTTTGCGCATAGCTAAAAGTATATGGGCCTCACGAAAGCATCGTCAATGCTCCCAGTTGCTTCCCTGTTTTCATAAAAAATCACCATTGATTATGGTCTATTAGGGCGTAAATAGGCCTCTTGTCTAAAGACTGTTCAAAGTTTAGGCGATGCAGAA
>OMIY01000364.1 GCA_900299215.1 bacterium
CTAGATTTTCGCGTCCAGAAGACCTCAGTGACGTCGTCATTGATGGTGACCGTTGAACGCGTTTTGATCGTTAAATCGCGTTTACCAATGGCACCACCGACAAAGAGGCTAGATCCAGCCAACGGGAAGAATTTACCATCGACACCAACATAGGTGCTTTGCGCCGAGAACTCGGTCAAAGGGATGGTCAGGAAACCGAGCTGAAAGCCGGCCATAGCCTTGTTTTTGTAAACGTAGGCAACCTGGACAGCGGTTTGGGGCAAGAAGACGTTAAAAAGCCCAACACCGACGCCAAACCTGTGGAGCTTGCCCGGATTCGTTGACTCTTCGACAACTGGCGCCGCGTCCACTAATGGAGCAAATTCCTTAGTGGATGTTTTAGCTTTAGCTGGTTTGCTCTTCTTGGTTGCGGCTTTATCGGCGGCGAAACCAGGAGACGCCATGAGTAGCAGGCAGGAAACTAGCGATATTTTGAAGATTCGCTTCATGCAGCCTGCTTATGATGAATGGCTCCTCAGGACGGGCTCGAACCGCCGACCCAGTGATTAACAGTCACTTGCTCTACCTACTGAGCTACTGAGGAATTTCTTTGGAAAGAAAAATGACAGTCAGATCAGTTTGATATATGATTTTGCCGGAACCGTCAAGCGTCTTCCGCTGTTTTAGCCCGATTGCAGCAGCATCTTATTGATCACCCCTGTCATATAGTCGATATCAAAGGGCTTTGTTACGTAGTCGTTTGCACCTGCGGCGAAACCATTTTGAATATCTTGAGTACTCTTCCGAGCAGACACCAAAACCAATGGCACCGCTTTTAGAGAATGGTGGTCTTTAATCAAGCGACACAACTCGTAGCCGTCAACCCAAGGGAGATTTACGTCGAGAAGTATGAGATCCAAACGCGTGGTTTCCAGGACTTTGGAAAGCTCTAGCCCATCAACTGCCATGATGACTTTGTAGCCCTCGTTCTCAAGTATCCGCTTGAGCGCTGCACGCATGATCTCATCATCGTCGACCACTAATATCGTGCGCGTGTCGATCCGTTGACGTAGTTCACGAAAGTCTGCAAGGCTCACCACCTTCTTGTTGACGATCTTCTGGCGTTTGATCGTTTCAATTTGGCGGCGGAGCGACTTATCGGCCTTCGGTGCTAGATTTTCCTGCTTCATTCTAGGATCCTAGGTCAGTGTGCCCGAGTCTAATTGCGTACCCTGACTTATCGGCAACCTGGCGCTCAACTTTAGGCCCAAGGTATAATTCTTTAACGCCCGGCAATTGCTACTCAAACATCTGACAGCACTGGGAAATTTTGTACCGTGACGACTTCAAATAAGCTCACAGTCCACTGGCAAATGAGCCAGCCACCGGTACCTGCTAAGACTTGGTATTCTTGGGGTGCAAGGCAGTTCAGCGCGACAGAGAGTGCCTCAGTCGAAACTGAGCTTGGTTGGCCCTCCGGTACGGTAGCTGCCCTTCAAGAGGGTTTTAGATCAGGCCTTGGCCGGGCGGTAGGGTGGGAGAGTGACTCCGAGGCGGTCCTTTCCGCGGCACGGGTATTTCGTCGGGGGGTCGCAGCGCGGCGTCCCAACGACGCGACCAAGACTCAAGATCTACATGGTCATTACGAGGTAGAAATCGTTCAGACCCAGCCAGAATTGGGGGCTAAGGATACCTTCTATATCGTAGACGGCCGACTGGCTAAACTATGGCCCTCGCTGACTTTCGGTCCCAGACAACTGATTCTAACGCTGGATGAACACACCAAGAATCTCGCATCTGTGGCGCGTATTCTCGCGAGTCCGCACGCTCGAGAGGCGCGTCATTGGATAATCGTTGGCGGTGGTTTACTCACCGACGTGGCCGCTTTTGCCGCAGCGTTGGCTCAGGTCTCAGTGGATTTCGTACCAACCACACTGCTAGCGATGGCTGATGCATGTGTAGGGGGTAAGACCGGCGTTAATTTCGCACCATTCGGTAAAAATCAAATCGGAATGTTTTATTTTCCCTCGCATGTCACCGTTTGGCCGGGCTGGCTAGCGACACTGCCGCGGCGTGAATTACTCGGTGGTGCAGCCGAGTGCATCAAACACGCGTTCTTGCGCGGCGATCTCTCTTTGGCGCAGTCCTTGGCGGGGGCCGTAAATGGCGACAATCTCAGTTTACTAGCAACGCTTCTCACCCAAGTGATCTCGCTCAAAGTAGATGTTGTGACTGCCGACCCAGCAGAAAAAGGCATGCGCGCCATCCTTAATTTTGGTCACACCTTGGCCCATGCTCTTGAGGGAGTTGCACAGACAAATCTCAGCGGCGATCAGGCTCTGTCACACGGTGAGGCGGTGGGCGTTGGGATGGTGTTTGCTCTCATTCTGAGTCATAAACACGCTGGTCTCACGGGTGAACACTACAGGCACATGCTGGATACTCTGCTAGCCTCTGGCTGTGTGCTTAGCCCCAATGATTTGAAGCTGCGACTAGGTGTAACGAATTTGCGAAGTCCCGATCTACGTCAGCAAATAAAATTGCTAATGGCTCATGATAAAAAGAATCAGTCGCATCAGTTGGTCGAGTGGATTCTTTTCAAATCACCCGGGCAGATCGCGAGTTCGGTCGATGGCACATGGACCGTAAGCCTCCCCACCACCGTCTTAGATGAGCAGTGGGAGGCTTTACTAGCGACGCTTCCTTCTAAG
>OMIY01000365.1 GCA_900299215.1 bacterium
CCGACCTTGGCGGAACTCTTTGCCACTAGCGGCCAGACACCGTTTTTCTACGCAACGATCGACACGATTAATCGCGAGAGCACTGTCGCAGCAGCTGTGATCCAAGCTAAAAACCAAGATGACAAAAATTCCTTAGCGACCTTTTGGGTACTCATAGGTGAGCCGTTAACTGGTCTGGCTGTGCCTCTTTGGATCGAGGCGGGAGCTGTGCCTGAAAGCCTGAGTTCAGGACATCCTACGGCCATGCAGCGCGCAAGTCTTGGCATTAAGAGTTTACTTCGTCCTCTGCGTTACCCTGAGCAGGACAAGTATTTAGACCTCAGCCGCTTAGTTAATCGGGAAGGCAGTGGCGTGCTGCCACCTATCAACGCCGTGCAAGACTTCATCATTGCGCGTACTCGCGAGTTCCTGTCTCACCAGCGCTCCAGCGACGAACTGCGATCTTTTCAGGACGGAATGGCGACCTATGCGCTAAGTAACTTGCAAGCTTTGGCCGAGTCGGTTCCTCAGTAAGGAGGGTGCCTGTAAGTCGCAGTAATAATGCCAGAATTATGGCTTCCTTGGGGTCTTGCTAGCTTCGAAAAAGGGCTAAAGTAAATGTAATTTGGAGCCGATAAACCAACGTATCCTCCGGTCTAGATTCGGGTGAGCATTGGAGATTCGGCACATGAAGAAAATTCGCCATGAGCGGCTGGCTAAGGTCGTGAGCAGCGTAGTCCTCAGCGCAAATATCATATGCAGCGGCCAAGCTCTCGCAGAATCAGCTCCCTACTGCTACATCGATCTACTGCGGAACACTCGTGAAGACGGGCGTGGTATCGAAGTCTTGAGTGGCTCTTGGCAGTTGTTTAACGATCACATCAGTCGTATGAGATTTACACCGGCGGCGCAGCATGCTTATGAAGAGACGAACGACGTCATTCAGACAGTTAGCTTCGATTCGATTTTATCGTCGCCCATAGCCTTTGTGGCACCCGATCAATCTCGAGTGTTTCAACTTAGAGGTGCGACTCGTAAGCCAGAATTTGTGATCGACTATGAAAAAGCTATGCTGGACGCATTTCGTCCGCGAAATCCCTTTGATTTCGCCACCGAGCTTAGAGTGCGTGCCGAGGCCAATCCAATCTCTGAGGTGAAACGTGGCTTCACGTTAAGAGCTGCTGTTAGAGCTAACTCGGGGGAAATCAACCACCACACCCTACTCCGTTCTTTGGCTGGCGTCATGAGAGTATTAAATCCAGTCAACATAGTGCGGTTACCGAATGAGGCTGGTGACGATAAGATGTCACCACTTGCCCGCAAGTCGCGCGGTGAAATGCTTGCGACCCTTCCCGATACTGTTAAGTTTATGGAGAAGTACCAGGACATTAAAATTGAGCCTCGCATAGAAAAAGACACTGTAACCGGCAAAGAATGGACGCGTGTCGCTGCGGTGGTGCATCTGAGACTCGATGCTCTCAAGGCCGACTATCCTGACCTTGGAGAATATCTAGATAAGCTCTTGACCGGTTTTGATTTAAACTTGCGCGGTCACTACGATGGCGAGTCGGGGCTACGCCTAGCTAGCTTCAGTGCAGAATCTGAGCAGCAGCAGGTGCGGCTAGAATTCGTGACTGCCGAAAATGCGCTGATTCCAGTCGACGAAAAGGGCCAGCCGCACGGTGAGTCCGCAGTTCGCTTCGAGAGCCTAGAAAAACATGCCGGAACTATAGTGATCGATGCAGGCGGTGAAGCACTGGGACTCAGTTTCAAGGTCGAAGATTTGCGTCTCAGTAACAATTTTGCTGATGGCCCGATCATGCACACTGGCGGCAAAATCGTTAAGTTGACACCACCCAAAATTACAGGCCGTGCTTTAGGGGTTTTCCCGACTTGGATGATCGACCTGACGATTCCGGGTTCGTTAGACGGCTATGCGGCGATGCTGACCAGCGGCTTCTTGCGAGGGGTTGAGGGGAAGGGGACTTTCCTTCACCAAACGATTGATACGCGAAATCCCAAGGCCAATCAGGTTGAGATGCAGATGGGTACCATGCTGGTTGATAACTTTTTCCTCAACTTTGGCATGCGCGTGGTTCAAAGCTTTATCTGGCCATCTCAGGACGTGCTTGCTAACGTCAGAAAAGTGGCCCAGGATTTTAGCGGTCACGTAGCCAAAGATCTAGCGCGTCTGAATTCAGCCGCTACCGGGATTGCTCACTAAACAATGGATGTTGATGTCTGCCGGCTGCTTTCTTAGCTGCAACCCACCGCATCACAGCTTCGGTAGCGACGTAAATGCTTGGGACTATAAGTAAGGTCAACAAGGTCGAACTTACGACGCCTCCTATAGTAGCTATGCCAAGACTCCGGCGTGCTTCGCCACCAGCACCCAAAGCAGCGGCCACAGGCACCATGCCGGCGATCATAGCTACCGAGGTCATAATAATCGGTCTCAGGCGCAAAGATGCGGCTAGAAGCATGGCTTCCCGAGGTGAGTGCGATCCTTCGCGCACCCTTTCTGCTGCAAAATCGACCAACAGTATGCTGTTTTTGGCAACGATGCCGGCCAACAGAATCATCGCCACGCC
The DNA here is from genome assembly GCA_900299215.1 of bacterium. Classification (GTDB taxonomy): domain Bacteria; phylum Bdellovibrionota_B; class Oligoflexia; order Oligoflexales; family CAIYRB01; genus CAIYRB01. The sequence continues at coordinate 2,571 of OMIY01000365.1, forward strand.
GCCATAAAGATCCAGGGGTATTCCCCAAGCGATCAGTGACCATACGG
>OMIY01000366.1 GCA_900299215.1 bacterium
CTGAAAGTATTTCATGATATCACCCCGTTATTTAGCTGTTCGGTACACTCTGGGTGAAACTTTATAAATTCTTGTAACTATCTAAAATCAATAAAGAAAGGCCTCGCATTTAAGCGAGGCCCTAGAACTATGAAATCGAATTACTCAATGGTCCACGTTTCGTTGCCGTTGAGAATCCCAAATGTAGTCAACATTAAGCTGGTGTCGGACTCACACGCTTCGTTAGACAGATTAAAGTTACTGGACGGGTTCACACAAAACGAAGCTTGCCCAACCCCCGGAATCCATTCTCGGGTTCTCTCGGCATCGACTGCATATCCGTAAACAAAAGAAGGTCTTTCTTTAAGTGTAACTTCACAGGTGCCGGGAGCAACGGCATACCACCCCTGGGCCATCCACGATTCACTATCTTTACTAAGAAGTCCAAAGGCCGCTTTAATAACGGACGAGGTTTGATTGCAAACCTTTAAGCCTAAGATCGGCGCAGGTGCAGGTGCGGGCACCGGAGCAGGAGCTGGCACCGGAGCAGGAGCTGGCACCGGAGCAGGAGCGGGTACCGGAGCAGGTGAGGGAGTTGGTGGCTCAGTCGGTTGGCTCAAAATGGGCCAAACAAAGCGTGAGTCTTGCTTCTTCACGATATTGGCAATTTTGACGAAGTCTACAACTCCGTCTTCACCTAACAGATGCGCAATTATTTTCGGTCGTACTTTTACCAGCCCAATAAATCCTGGGAATCGAGAAACAGTGCATACTGATTTATGGCATTTAATCGACGAGCCAGTAAGCCTAAAAGTAGAGCTTTCAGATGGTGCCCATGATTTGCCGTCATTCAAAGTCTTGACGGAAAGCCAGACATCCTTGGCGCGGATTTTGTAGTCAAATAAAGTCTTGGTCTCACCTGGTTGCAGTTGGATAAAGCCATCGATGACACGAACTATAGTTGTTGCTTCAGGATTTTCTGGTATGCCTTTGTCATAAGCGATGGCTATTTCGATAGGCTGATTGTCATTGTTACTAATTGAAAATTCATAGGCGAAGGAACTCTGTGCGCAGGCTAATAGGCCAAGAAAAGCAATGATCGTACGTCTCATCATCAGGTTTCTCCTTTGATTGTGAAGAATACCTGACTATACATTTTTTACTTTTGTCTGAAAAAAGGAAGCATTTGCCTATCACCTGCAAGTAAACATAAAAACAAAAACAAAATCCTGATAATTTTTTTTACGGGATCATTCTAATTAGAAAAAAGCTGCGTTGCGTAGCAAGCTCCAGTTGAAGTTCGGTGGACGCCTGATCCGAGATTTTTGTAATTACCAAGCATATTTTGGCGATGACCTGAACTGTTCCACCACATATCGACGAATTTTGCTGCAATCTGCTGTGCAGTCATATTGCCGCAGCCAGTGAAATACGCGACATTTTCGGCGAGAAAGCTTATGCTTTGGCCAAACTCATTTTTATACACGGTCTCGCGAGCGGTGGGGAAACCACTATGGCTTAGCCCCTGAGTAGACTGTTTTTGAGACCAATCACGCGAGACGAATCCGGTTTTAATGTTATTGATTAGTGCCGTACGGCCTGAACGTTTACTATTTGTAAGTCGAGTGATTTCTTTTTCGGCCGCACAAACAAAAGAATCCCCTTTGTAGCAGTCCGAATTTGTGAGTGATAACCCGATTTGGTCTGATTGCTCGAGATTTGTTGGTGCGAAAGTGTCCTGCGTAGGATTAGCATTTTCATTTATGTCGCGTTCATCGAAATTTTCAGATCCACACCCAGCTAGCAAAGCCATAAATGATACAAAAAAAACGCGCGTTACCATAGAAAAGGTACTCCCTTGTAGTTGAATCCATGATTTTTTGCGATTTCCACTAAGTGAATGCGGTGACGTCAATGTCGTTCAACTAAAGGGCAACGGCCATGTTGCCTCGGTGTAGATAGATTTCGGAAGTTTGTTTAAAAAAGTTTAGAAAAAATTTTAATCGGCTAAGCAATCACAACTTTTTTGTTAAAGTTTGATTACTTAGCCGGATCTTATTTAGGTCATTTAGGAGTGCCTAAATCGCGGTTTGTTGGAGGTCATTTACCTGTACGGAAGGTGGCCTCAGCGACAGAGTCTACATATCCTACACCGTCCCAGGTTGGTACCGGACTTGGCATCAGCAGTACTTGTCCCGGCTTTTCGAGGTCCCAGCGGACCAGCATGGCGTGGTCTTCGTGGGTGGTGTTGTGGCAGTGTTCTACGTACGATCCAGAAAATTCACGAAACCGATAAGCGATGCTCACTGATGAGGACGTGTTGACTTCGTTGCCAATGCGGAACATATCTTTGCGGGCATATTGTTCCCAGATTGGTGGCTGTTTACCATCGCGATCAAGAATCTGCCCCTCTTCAAAGTGGATATGAACTGGATGGCTCCATCCGCCAGTACCGCCCGTGATGTGCCAGATCTCAACTCGAGCTTGACCTGCATCAGTCAGATCGCCAAGGTTTGGTGCGGCTGAAATGCGACGAGTGTCCGCCGTGTGGGCTGCGCCGCCGTCAGTCTTGATTGTCCAAGGTGCTTCGTCTGTACCAGAAGAGCGACCAAAGTCGAAAGTACGGTGGCGGGCTCCAGCTAATTCTTGCGCGGTGAATACAGGGCGCGGGATCATTTTTAAAGGGGTGCCGCGTACGCCGTTGCGGTTACCTGCGACGTATTGAGCTGGATCCATGCTGAGGTCTGTGCAAGCGGTTGTAGCACCAGCCGCATTCTTACAGGCGACGACATCCAACCTGAGGAACATGCCTACTCCTGGATCGCCATTTAGCCATTGCAAAGCGGTGCGACTTGGCTTGTAGCTTTGGTTCAATATTGATTCTAGAGCAATGTTGTTTTCTGGTCTGCGACCGGTTTTGTGTTCCATGAGATTGACAAAGTAAAGTTTGTCACCAGGTCTGATGTTGTTTTTAGCAAAGTCGACCACAATATCATAGCGCTCGGCAATGGCCTGGGTGGGTAATACTCCACGCTCGGTTCCCGCAGTTCCATCCATAGCTACAGACTGCTCCATGATGTTGCCGTCGTTGCCGATGAGGTGAAATGGCACGCGTTCGTACGAGATGTTGGTGCCGACAGGTCCCTTAATGGTACCGCTGGTACCGCGAATCTCACGTACTAGTGCTAATTTCAGATAGCGCGCAACAGAGCCATTAAGGATGCGGAAGCGGTAGCGACGAGCGCGCACCTCTAATACAGGTTTGTATTGGAAGTTGGTGAGCAAATTGTCACCAAGAAAACCGTCAACGTTGAAAGGGTTAAACCATAACTGACCGTCCTGGTCCCACGCTTTGTCGCCGATAACCAAATTGATGTCGTAGTCGCGGTTGCCCCATGGCAGGGCCGAACCGCTAGGCAAGCGGAGGTTGACACCGTCATTAATGGACTCGTTACCGCGGTCGATGGCGCTATAGTAATTCATCATAGCGGCGTTACCTTTGTAAACATTCTGCGAAGTGAAGTCGATCATATGGTCGTGGAACCAATGCGTCGACATAGTCTCGCGGTAATCACCGCGAATCTTAACGGTGCCGACTAATCCCTTTGGATCTTTACTCACATCACAGTTCACAAGCTGCGCGCCATTTGCTCGTTGAACTCGGAGAATTTCGCCCTTCTTGCAGGGAGTTGCCGCCATCGGATCGGTCGCGTCACGATTGATGGTGTCATGACCAGCAAGTGCAATCGGCCACCGATAATCAAAAAATTGGCCTGGGAAGAAGAAGGCGCCAGCAAAACCGTCGCTTTCAGCTGGATTATGGCCATTATGCTCGTGGGTTGATATGGTGTGCATACCGAAGCCCGCATTGGCTGAAACATCGATAGGCAAGGCATTGTAGTGACGCATCAAGATTGGTTCACCGTAGCGGACCATCAGTAGCTTGAGAGGAAATGTGCCGTCGAAAGTCCATAGGTTTTGTCCACTTTGAACTGGCATCAACGGGTGAATTTGCGGCTTGATGCCTGCAGTCGTTCCGTTAAATCCAGCAAGTCCAGTCGTGTTATGATACAGACCACCGGGAGCGAATTCACCCGAGGCGTATCCATGAAGCTGCTTTTTATCGCGCAGGCCCCGGTTCGCTCTGGCACCTGTTTGAGCCGTTTTGAACGATTTCACTGGAAAGAATTCGTTCCAGCGCTGATGGGCCCAGCCATCTCCTTCGGGTCGGCCTTCAATCGGGCCAGCCTTACCGCAATCTCTGCGGCCGAGATAGCCGCAAATCTGTGACCACCAAGGATTGCTGAGAGACGTGTTAGCCAATCTTGACGGAAATGGATAAAGCCCAGCTTGACCGAGAAAGCTATCAAGGGATTCCCCTGTAGGGGCACCTTGAGTGGTAACAGGTTCCGGTAATAGGCTGTTGGTTGCGGCGCCTTGTAGCGGCTCTGGTCCGAATTCTTCGAACATCAGCAGTTTCTGTGTAAATGGTAGGGCGCCAAATAGTGGGCTAGGGGACCCGCCAGAGGGAATGTCGTAACTCTTCTGGCCAGTCAGAGTGCCTGGTTTTAGCGACTGAGTGACGTCGGCCTTAGTGCCTGTGGCACCGCCTACGATACCTCCTTCGTAAATGTGAACTCCATCTTGCAGGGCAACGGCGTCACCGCCTATGGCACCCGGAGTCAATTTCGATTTGTCAGTCGGATCGGCTGCAAACGGAAATTTTAGGGGGGCTGTAAGTAGGCCCCCTGTGAATGAGGCGATGCAAGTGCCTGGTTCGGCACCTGGACAAATTAGGCTTAGTGCTAAATTGGTTGCACTTTTCGCCTTGGTGCTTAGTAAGCCGGTAGCCAGCAAAGTTGTTGTTAGACCTAGGACCCATTTGCTCTGATTTAGACGTTTGATCTTCATGTTTTTTTCTCCTCTACTTGGAAATTCAGTTTGTTTAGGAACCACTCAGCGTCTACTTATTCTGAGAAGCAGGATTGCTTTCGTTGTTGATGAAATCTAAGACCTGCACAACATCTTGGTCGGACAGTTTTAGATTAGGCATATTGATACTGTTAAAACGTGCCAGCATTTCTGAAGCTATAGGGTCACCTGCAGCTAGCATCACATCTGGCTCTTTGATCCAGCGCTTCAGCCACTCGGCGTCGCGTTTTTGAGCGACACCTTTGAGATCTGGGCCAATGGAGTCGCCCTGACCGATGGTGTGACAATCAGCGCAGCGACTGTAGAACAGTTTTTCGCCCGGGCTAACACTGGTCAATTTCACGGGGGCTTGGCTGTAGCTTGATAGGCTAAGTGGCTTTTCTTGCCGTGGGTGAAGTTGTTGCAGGATCGTCGCTAGTATTTGTGCGTTTTCTAAGTGAGACCTTTTGATCCATTGTCCGGTAGCTTGATTCCCGACAATCAGATTTAGGCTGTGGCCTTCCTTACTATCTTGATTTCCCGCTTTGTTTCCCGCTTTGTTTCTCGTTGTTGTGCCATCTACAAATAACCCCAGTTTCTTTTGCAGGAGCGTTACCGACTCTTCATCTCCGGTGAGGAATTCCCATCCCTCACCAATTTTGAATCGCTCAGTGTAGGATTTAAGTACGTCCGGCGTGTCGTTTTCTGGGTCGATCGAGATTGAGTAAAAGAAGATGTCTTTACCCATGCGGTCTTTGACCAGATCGTAGACTTTTCTCAGGCGTGCTGTTTCAAGGGGGCATGAGAGTTTGCAAGTTGTGTAAACAAAATTGATGAGAACAACTTTGCCGGCAACCATATCGTCGAAGAAATATTTCCTAATGCCATTTTGATTAGTTAATTCGACGTTTGGAAAATAACTAGCGCCTACGATTTTAGGGGATTCTTTTACCGACGCGGCGTTTGCTAGTCGCATCGTGGTGCCTCTGGCTAGCGAAACTCCTCCAGCGATAGCTGCAGTTATGAGTGTCGCAGCGATGGTCATGGATTTAACTGATGATCGTGTTCTGGGTGCTCGGTTCATGGGCAAGTCTTTCATTAAAAGAGTGGGAGCTTAGTGCTTGGATCTATCTAGTTCCTGTTTTGAGAAACTATATGTTCTATAAAGCAAGTCGCATTCCAACCGGTGCCAACATCTTTGCGGGTGGGCTATGCGAGCGAGATTCCGAGATAAAGTTAGGTTTCGACCAGCACTGACCTAGTCCCTGGAGTCGGTGGCGGTGCGCATGGTCTAAACAAGGTGCGGTGTAGGAAAGTCTAAGTTCGTGCGCTCTAAGTCACCCTGAACACATAAGTTTGGGTCTGACTGACTAGTCAGTTGCCATAGGTGTACAAATGTTTGGCGATGCGTATAAAAATTTATTTAAGTGTTATGGGAGGATAGTTCGGAACCAGGCCTCGATTAGCACCCTGCTTTAAGTTCCCGGTATGTAATTATAAATTCATGAATGTTTAGTTTCCTGTTTAAGGGTTATTACAGAATTAGCAGGATGTGGGGAGTTGCTGGCGGCAGGAGAAGGTGTTAGATTTAAGGAACTCATCCGTTCAAATATCTGTTATCACTGATATCCCATCAATTGCTCGCGGACCTCCTCCCCATGAATATTTCTTTCATTAGCGTATTCGTTGCGTCTTTTCTGATCGTGGTGGCTTGTAAATCGCACAAGCGCGGGACCACGGGAAACAATTCCGAGCCAGCTCCGGGCGTTATCGGCCCCGACGATGAGGGCACATCCGAAGGTGGTGCGAGTGACGCTGCGAACCGCCGTAAGCGACCATTTGAGATGCCTGCTTGGTATTTAACAGACACCTATGGGGAACGGTTAGCGGTGCCTGTTCCAGGCGCCATGACCCCTCCCGCACCGATGCCAAGTAAGTTTCCCGCTGTTCGGTTTCCAAGCGTCTGCGTTCGAGATCTAGAGGGGCATATCGAGAGGCTGCAGCCACTTTTTTGTGTTCCTGTTCCACGACCAACAGCGACTGACATCATTGATCAAAAAGCTGCTATACGTTTAGGCAAAGCGCTATTTTGGGATGTACAGGTGGGAGGTGATGGCGCCACAGCCTGCGCGAGTTGTCATTTCAATGCCGGAGTCGACAATCGTGTGCTTAATACGTTGCACCCTGGTGTTGATAACGTCTTTGCCAGTGGTGGTGTGACAGGTCCCGGTCAAATTTTTAAAAGAGTTGATATTGGAAATGACGATCGTGTCGGATCACAGGGAATAGTTGGATCTAAATTCAAGTCTATTAACCCAGACATTAAGAATCCATCGGACCTATGTGATCCTGATCAAAGTGCGCCCTTTCTCGGTCACCGGCGTGTCACTGGACGTAAAACGCCAAGCGTGATCGGTGCTGTTTATAATCTATTCAATTTTTGGGATGGCAGAGCTCAACCTAATTTCAATGGATTCGATCCATTTGGAGACACCGCTAATGCGACCAATCCACAGGTTCTTTTCAGTAACGGTAGCTTAGCGTCACAAGCCGTCGGGCCGCCAAATAATTCAGTTGAAATGTCTTGCGCTGATCGCCCATTTAATGGCCCAAATAGTCTAGGAGCCAAACTCTTACCGCGGCAGGCACTGCAGTTTCAGTTGGTATCAGCCAGCGATAGCGTTTTGGGCGAGTATGCGGCCTGGCCGGAAAAGGGCTTAATGTGCTGGGGTAAGCCTTGCACATATATGGACTTAGTGACTGCTGCTTTTGGTTCAAAGTGGCAGCCCCTAGCGCGAGATCACTTTAGCCGATTATGGGGGCAAGCTCTCCAGGCCTATATGTCGACATTGATCCCCGACCAGTCTCGTCTCGATCAGTACCTAAGTGGAAAGGTAGCGCTGTTTACGACCGATCAGGCCCGAGGACTGGATATTTTTAAAGGTAAGGGACGCTGCACCAAATGTCATGCTGGTGCCGAGTTGACTGATGCCTCTGTCAATTACTCATTAGCCTCAAATCGGGAAGATCAGGGCAACGATGAAGGGTTCCATAATATAGGAGTAACCCCGACTAGTGACGACTATGGCCGCGGCAGTATCGGACCTGGCGGAGCTCCCTTGTCCCGTAGTTCAAGCGATTACGATTTAGGTGCGTTTAAAACTCCAGGTCTACGCAATGTCAAATTAACGGCGCCCTACTTTCATAATGGTAGTAAGGCAACTCTGGAGTCCGTTGTAGAATTCTATGCACATAACGGGGGAGATGCAGCAAATTCTGAACTAACGCTTGATATGGAAGACATCAGATTGCGGCCTAACGATAAACTACCTTTAGTTGAGTTTCTGCGAAACGGACTTACTGACTGTCGAGTCGAAAAAGAACGCGCTCCCTTTGACCATCCGGCGCTTCCTCTTCCAAATGGACAGGACCTATCCGCGGTGGGAATGACTGGACGTGGTTCTTGCAGGCTGGCACCAAATTTGCCTCCAACCACAGTTAATTGTTTGATTTCGCCGTATCTGTGTCAGTCAGACGATGCATTGCACGGCACCAGTATTTATCTAGACCTAACTGCTGCGCTACCGAGTAGCCAGGCTGATCTGACGCCTTTTACGAGCAGGGTTGCAAAAAATATCCAGACCAAGATTACTGCGCTGCTTGATGGCGCTCCACGAAAAAGTTTATTGGCTAGGTACTTTTTGGAATTTGCTCCTAACGTCAAAGACACGACCGAAGTTCGGCGGCTCACTGGGCGCTATTATTACCGCCGCCTTCTCCGGCGCGACCCTAC
>OMIY01000367.1 GCA_900299215.1 bacterium
CGCAAGAACTTAGGTGTCCGCGCAGTAGGTGCTTTGTCATCAATGCCGATTTATCTGAACACCAATAATCCATCGGTGAAGTCGATTCGTGACTTCACGTCCAAAGACCGCATCGCCTTACCGTCGGTAAAAGTTGGCGTGCAAGCCGTAGTCTTGCAGATGGCTGCTGCACAAGCTTTCGGTGACAAAGATTTTGCCAAGCTGGATCCGATGACTGTCGGACTCGGTCATCCGGAAGCCCTGGTAGCTATCTTGTCTGGACGCTCAGAGATTACCGCTCATTTCACCTCTGCCCCATTTGCTCAAATCGAGCTAGAAAAAGGTCAGGGCAAAATTCACACCGTATTGAAGTCAAACGACGTGCTCGGCGGCCCGTTGACGTTTACGGCAGTGGTGGCGAGTTCTAAGTTTTACAGCGCAAATCCGAAAGTCTACGGGCTTTACGTCGATGCCTTTAGTGAGGCCTCCAACTGGATCAATCACAACAAAGAAGCAGCCGCAGCACTTTACCTCAAGGTCACCGGATCAAAAGAACCCCTACCGTTCATTACTAAGTTACTTCAGGATCCTGACAACGCCTTTGACCTCACCCCACGCAAGCTCGCAGCATTTGCCGAGTTTATGTACCGAGTGGGAACGATCAAAGAAAAGGCTGACTCCTGGAAGGATATCACTCACCCCAACCTCCATAATCTAAGCGGGAGCTGATCCCTTGGAACTCCCTCTTTTACAGCTCAATGACGTCTCGCTTGATTACGAAGACACTTCGGGCAACAAGCGGCGACGCACCACCGTGGTCCAAGGAGTTTCATTTGGTGTGAGTGCTGCCGAGCGCTGTATGCTGCTTGGAGCATCTGGATCCGGCAAATCAACGCTACTCAAAGCTATTGGTGGCTACATCAAGCCGTCGCACGGCAGCATCACCTTGAGTGGTCAACCCGTCTTAAAACCGGGGCCTGATCGCGTCATGATGTTTCAAGAATTTGATCAGCTGCTGCCTTGGCGCACAGTCGTTGGGAATGTGGTTTTTGCTCTAGAGGCTAGCGGTAAGGCCAAAGGCAAAGATGCTAACGATCGGGCTCGCACCGCCGTGGCGAAAGTAAAGCTCGAGCGGGTAGCAGATCAGTATCCTCATCAGCTCTCAGGTGGCATGAAACAGCGCGTGGCCTTGGCTAGAGCATTAGCGATGGAACCCAAAATCCTGCTGATGGACGAGCCATTCGCCGCGCTCGATGCTCTGACTAGAACTCAGATGCAGCACGAGCTCTTAGAGCTTTGGGACAATCACCGTTTCACTCTAATCTTTGTCACGCACTCGATCAAAGAGGCTCTGACCGTCGGTAGTCGTGTGCTGGTGCTGTCGCCTCATCCCGGCCGCCTTCAGGCGGATATCTCCTGCGCACCGAGCAAAGAAGAGCTGATCCACGGCCTACTCTTTGGCAATGCTGCAACGGAGGCTAAGGCCCATGACTAATCAAAATTCAGATCGCATTCTTGATCTTTCTGCTACAGCTCCAGAGGCTATCGTTTCGCAATCAGAAGTTACTTGGTGGCGACGCCTCTATGAACTCGAATGGTGCCGCAGACTGCTGGTGCTAGTTGCCTTGGCAGTGCTGTGGGAGGCTTACGCGCGGTGGCTCGACAACTCCCTGCTGTTTCCATCGTTCTCCGAAACAGTTGCGGCTCTGGTTAATGGACTCAAAACGGGCGTCTTAGTCGATAGGATCCTGACTTCACTAGGTGTGCTCATATTTGGTTATGCGGTCGGACTGGGTATTGCCGTTGCTCTGGCCATGGTAGCGATGAGCTCGAAATTAGGCCGCGATCTGCAAACCACATTGACTGCCATGTTTAATCCACTGCCAGCGATTGCACTGCTGCCCGTAGCAATGCTTTGGTTTGGCTTAGGCACTGGCAGCCTGGTCTTCGTGCTCGCTCATTCGGTGATTTGGTCCTTTAGCCTCAGCATCATCTCGGGGTTTGACGGAGTGTCGCCGACGTTACGCATGGTGGGACGTAACTACGGGCTAAGGGGCGTGTCGTATATCTGGAAAATTTTGATCCCCGCGGCATTTCCCTCACTACTCACAGGTCTGCGACTAGGGTGGGCCTTTGCCTGGCGTACTCTGATCGCAGCAGAACTTGTCTTTGGCGTGAGCGCCGGCTCTGGTGGCCTTGGCTGGTTCATCTACGAAAACAAAAACCAACTCGAGATCGCATCCGTATTTGCCGGCCTATCATCTGTCATCGTCATCGGTCTCGTCGTGGAATATCTGGTCTTCCGCCTAATCGAGGCTAAGACGGTCCGTCGTTGGGGAGTCTCGGTGTGAGAGCCATAGCCCCGTAATGAGTATGGTGATGGCAAAACGCACGGCAGAGTCCTGAAAGGCGTTCTGAGTTAAGGCGCCAAGAAATACGGCCCCTATAGTGTCGAGCGCTACGGGACCACACCACATTCCATGTCGTTTAAGCTTACTGGCAAACTTGGCTAGATCGAACACCCACAAAAGAAAAATACCAAGCCCCACCAGACCGACGTTTACCGCAATCTGCAAAAGCATATTGTGGGCCTCGTATTGGCGGATAAAGTCCTTCAGGCCGATCGCCTCATAATACGGCACGCGGTATGAGGTGATGATGCCTTCGCCATGGCCAAGAACCGGACGCTCCTTGAGCATGTTCCAATGCACATGCCAAAATGCCACGCGATCGTCGAGATAATTACTGCGTACATCCACACGATCTATGGTGCCGCGAAAACGTTCACTGACCGAGTTGTTGGTGCTCAAGATCACCGTTACTGCAGCAAAAAATGAGGCCAAAACGACAATACGAATGCGCCCCTTGGTGAGGCACCAAATGTTCCAGAGTACAACCAGCGCCGTCACCAACTGCACCGTGCGCGAGCGACTGGTGACTATGGCCACCGCTAGGGCCAACGCTGTGACCCATGGCAGGATGCGCCGCGGCTGGCGAAACACTGCATTGATGACTAGCGGAGCTAAAACCAAGCATACATAACCAAAGGTCATGGGATGCGAGTAGAGGCCCTGTGCCCGCGGGAAACCAAATTCCACACTGGTGCCAACGATCCTCCAGCCCCAAATAGCCTGACTTACCGAAATGATCCCCATGGCAACAATGCTCACCGTGAAGAGCAACTCTATGCGTCGCCAATGCTCGCTTCGTAATTTAGGTACCGCTAGGTAGCACAGCGGCGGCAAGAGAGCCCAAAATAGATAACCCGATGTGTAGTTAAATTTGAATCGCGCTGGACTGCCTGGATTGAGCACCGTCGCCAGAATTTGCGTGATCATGTAGGCAGCAACACTGACAAGTGCCACCTTGTGTTCACTCCACAGCTGTCGCCACGCGAGCTCGCGGCGTTTTATGTACAAGGAACTAAGAAGCATCAATGCACAGATGCCAGCCCCGATGTTTTGACCAGCAACACCGAGCGGCATGATCAGCAACAAAAGATACCCTGGCAATATTTGCAAAAACTCTGGCACGGTCATTCTCCAGACGATCACCAATGACGACGATCAGGACTTACTCATAAAGCCACTGATTGTCGCCTGGGACTGCCTAGGTCGCAACGCTAATTCTCGCTGGCGGCGATTCTGAGATCAGCCGAACTTATAGACTTCTCTCTCGTCCGTTCACGGGGCTGCCGCTCGAAGCCGTCACTATTTGGCCTTTGACCATCGCACTTGCGACATTTCTGACGGCTAGGAAGCTTGGGTAATAGTTACGCGCAGCAAAACCAAAAAGACTGGTCCGATGACGCTCGCGGACGGCCATGTAATCATTGCCGTACATTTTGATCGCCCGCATGGTGCCATTGATACCGTAGTTATAGGCCGTAATCGCCAGAGGCCACGACCCAGTCTGCTGATAAAAATCAGCCAGCATCATAGCTGCAGCCGTAGTCGACTTTTGAGGATGTGTTCTGTGATCGCTGAACCTATTCACCGACAATCCCGCCAACCTGGCAGCCGATGGCATGAGTTGCCAAATGCCTTTGGCACCCACGCGCGACCTAGCGTAGGGATTGTAACCGCTCTCAAGATGAGGAAGGAAAGCGAGATCCGTTGGCAATTGCTTCTGACCTAGCACCCGCATGACCATGCCCAAATGTTCTTTGGACCTAGTCAGACTAGGTTGCAAATCGACGCCCCGCTGACACCTAACCTGGGTTGCCGCAGCTCGGTAGTATGCGGGTGTACGCTGATTCGGCGGCGTCACTTTCACAATGCGCTCTTCAATAGCATTTCTTGGCGCATGTCCATCAGCGAGTCCGGCGATAGCCTGGCTGATTACTGCTTGGTAGCGCTTAGCGAGGCTAGCCTTGCGAAACACGTTGCCCTCAGGCATGCGCTTCACAAAGTATTGGATGCCCAGATTTTCCTTATCGTGAAAGAGACAGTCGTCTGGGCTGTATTTGGTAAAGATGGTCTCCCAAAAGCGGACATCCGCCGCTAACTCCGGCGGCGTAGGAAGGGGAGTCATCGCCTCTATAGATGGCTCAGCCGCTGAAACGGCGGTTGCCGTTAGAGCCCCGAGTATTAAGCCAACAAAGCGAAATTTAGATAACAATTTCATAGTGACCCCACCTCCAGGTGGCTGGAGGAAACAAAGCCCGTCTAACGAAACAGATGAAACAAATAGCAGACTTAGCCGGAGCAGGGAGCGACGCAGACTTGAATAGCAGTGCAGAAATGAATAGCAGTAAGGCTAGTATACCCGGCGTCCCATCACGCCGCCAGGATAATCTTTTATATGTTTATAAACATATAGTTAACTACACGAAACCAATAACAAATTCGGAAAGCTTAAGATTTTCACGGTTTATGCCGATAAGGGGGTTACAGCGGGGGCATCAATCGCTGCTATTTCAAACCGTAATCATTGGGGACCAGTCGTGAAGTACAAGTACCAACTCATGGGGATGTTTGCATCGGCTGTGATATTAGCCGTGGCATGCTCGAGTGCCAACTTCGGCGGGACCACGGCAGCGCCGTCGAAGACGGAAGATCCAAGCAACAAAACCCCTCCTTCCGGAGATCCAAACGATCCCACGAAAAAAACCGGTGGAGTCGACGATCGCGGTCCAGCCAAGTGCAGTAACGATCAAGTGAAACTGAAACTTAGCAGCGAGCAAGAAAAGTGCATCGTTGAGCAGGGCAAAACCTGGGACTTCAAAAATAACCGCTGCGGTAATCTGCCGAAGGCAGACTTCCCGTGTGACTGGGC
>OMIY01000368.1 GCA_900299215.1 bacterium
CTGGATACCAAAGGCAAAGATGTTAACGTGCTTTCGGAACAGGTGCTCCGGGACTTCAACGACGTACTGGATAAACTCGAAAAGGATAATTCAACCGCTGGCGTGGTGATCATTAGTGGCAAGAAGGACTTCATTGTTGGCGCAGACATAACCGAGATTAGCGCCATGAAGTCCTCGGAAATTGCTGCTGACGGCTCTCGACAAATGCAGGCCGTTCTACAAAAGTTGGCAGATCTTAAAGTGCCAACTGTAGCTGCTATCCATGGACAGGCATTAGGCGGTGGACTTGAATTAGCACTGGCGTGCGACTGGCGCATTGCCACAACGGACAGTAGAACCAAGATTGGTTTGCCAGAAATTCAGCTAGGCTTGATTCCTGGAGGGGGTGGAACTCAGCGACTTCCGCGCCTTGTTGGCATTCAGGCGGCACTCGACATGATACTTACCGGCAAGCGACTTACGGCAAAAAAAGCCGAGAAAATTGGACTAGTTGATGCTGCGGTTCCAAGTCAGATTTTGCGCGAAATCGCCGTCAAATATGCGCTTAAGACACGCGAGGCGCAGCACTCGACCCCAAATTTGAAGCCCGGTAAACTAGCCAGCGACCTACCAAAATGGGCAACCGAAGGTAATTTACTTGGCCGAAAGTTAATCTATAAAAAAGCCAAGGAAATGGTTCAAAGTAAAACCCATGGCCATTACCCTGCGTCATTTAAGGCATTAGAGGCGGTTTTTGATGGTTTTGAGCTTTCACTAGCAGAAGGCTTGGAACTTGAGTCTGAACTCTTTGGTCAATTGGTACTGACTCGAGAGAGTCAAAGTCTAGTTCATTTGTTTCACGCAACCACCTCGCTTAAAAAACATCGGTATCGCGATGCGGGACGAGAGCACTTTGGGGAAAGTAAGGTAGCAAGTATCGGCATTATGGGTGCCGGATTTATGGGTGCAGGTATCGCTACCGTTGCAATAGAACGAGGTATTCGCGTAAACCTTTCCGATCCCAACAAAGATGCGGTTGGTAGAGCATTGAAGCATGCCCGCGATTATTTTCAGAAAAAAGCGGATCGGCGACGCTTGAAACCGTTCGAGGTAGGCCAAAAACTCGGGCATCTCTCTCCAGATTTGTCTCCAGTCGGATTCAATAGAACCGACGTAGTGATAGAGGCCGTTTTTGAAGACTTGCGCCTTAAACAAAAACTTCTAAAGCAGGTAGAGGACGTTGGGGGCGATAATTTTATCTTCGCCAGTAATACCTCTGCTCTGCCGATTTCGAAAATCGCCTCTGAGGCAAAGCACCCAGATCGAGTGATCGGGATGCATTTTTTCTCTCCAGTTGAAAAAATGCCGCTACTTGAAATTGTCGTAACAGATAAAACGGCAGATTGGGTCACAGCTCGAGTTGTCGAGCTCGGACAGGACATGGGCAAGCAGGTAATTATAGTTAAGGATGGGCCTGGGTTCTACACAACAAGGGCTTTGTCTTTTCTTCTCAACGAAGGCTCTCTGATGCTTGAGGAGGGCGTGTCGATCGAAGCAATAGATACGGCGATGACAAAGTTTGGTTTCCCCGTTGGACCGATCGCTCTTATCGACGAGGTGGGGATCGATGTCGGCATCCACGTCTTGGATACAATTTCGAGCGCCTTCCCAAATAGATTGATTGCACCGAAAGGGTTGGCAGCCATAGCTGATAGTGGTCGTCTAGGCCGTAAAAACAACAAGGGCTTCTATATTTACGAGAATGGCAAAAAGAAAGAGCCAGATCCGACAATCGCTGAGCTAATTCCACCACCGGCTGGAGCCGAAAAACTAAGTGCCGATGATATCGTGGAGCGCTGCTTATTAGTTTTTGTCAACGAATCGGTCCGTTGCCTTGAAGAAGGTATCCTCACCAGCGCCTATGACGGTGACGTCGGGGCGGTATTTGGACTGGGTTTTCCGCCATTCTGGGGCGGACCCTTCAAGTTTATTGATCATATTGGAGCTGAAGCCGTTGTTAAACGCCTTAGAAAGTTAGAAGATCGGTACGGTGCTAGGTTCAAACCTGCAGAACTCATCATAAAGCAGGCTTCAACTGGTCAGCGTTTTTTCCCAGAAGAGCCTTAAGGCTGTTTAGTTTCAGATTAGCGAAGTCGCGTTGATGATCAACGCGACTTCGTTTGTTTTTGAACTCGCCTAAACATCAAAACGATGACGGTTGAAGTAAGTATACCTACCAAGAAACCGCCCAAAACATCGCCCGGAAAGTGAACACCAAGGTAGACGCGACTAAATCCGACCAAGAGGCTAAGTACTAGAGAAACAGCTGCTGCAGATTTGAATCCCATCAAGGCCAATACAGTCGTCACTGCCATTCCGTTTGCTGCGTGATTGGAAGGAAATCCGTAATCGCTGCCGCAGAATTCCGGCACAAGGTGGATATCGCTTAGTTGTTTGCAAGGTCGAATCCTTGCAAAGGTCGGCTTCAACACTTGGTAAGCAAGAAGGTCAGTAACTGCTAAGCAAATACATGAAACCAGCACCACATGTTTGACCGCCGATTTAAATCTAAGAAGTGATAAGACAAAAATTATGGGCCCAACAATTAACCATGTGTACTTGTCTGACAATATGGCCATGACACGATCGAGCTGCGCTGAGGCAAGACCGGTATTCAAAAGGCGAAATAGGCTTTCGTCGAAAGCCTGTAGGTGATCCAACATGAACGAGTCCCAAGCAAGTCAGACCAGATCATACCCTTCGAATTGCCACCTAAAAAGAGTAATCTCCAACAGGTTCAAACACCTTTTGGAAAAATTCTAGTCTCATCGGCTCATCAACGCGCTCAACGGGCAATGACTCTTGAGTGAAATCAAGGCGAGGACTAGCCATGCGGCCCATGACTCGAACCTTTTTGAATTTTATCGGAGCTCTTTCATTTTTTTCAGATCCACCCTTAGACCCAATCCCCTCACTTTGACCGTGCCCCATTGCGGGCGTGGGATCATGGTCTACCCTTTTTGGATCGGGTTGATTGATGGCAACTGCCTTGGCGCTGCTACGTTGACCATCGATCCGGAATAAGTTCGTTACGTCATTGGATTCTGCTTGCGAAATATCACGATGACCTGATGCCCTGGCTCTTCGCCCATCGCCAGACACGACCCAGTAGAGGCCACGGCCAAAGACCAAAATAAATATAAAAACCGCAAATGTTACAGTTAGTAGGCGCATTTTTACTCGCCGATATTGGAAGTATGAATCGACATATCCAATCCTTTCGGCATCTCAGCTCGGGAACTTAAGGCGCGGCTCCATTTTACCGATCAGAGTAGAGCGAACAAGAGAGACCGAAGTAGATAAGGCCAAAGATGCAGAGCGCGGTACTAATTATCGAGCGCGGACCCGAGCCTGGGAAGAGAGTTCCTCTGGCGCATTTCCCCGTTACAATTGGTCGCGATTCAGCAAATCAGATCGTGATTGATGATGAGGAAGTTTCGCGATTCCACTTGAGAATCAAGCGACGCGGTCGTCTCTTTATTTGTGAGGACCTTGAGTCACGAAACGGTACTTATATAAACGGAGATCGAGTTCTCAATTCGATTCTTCAGAACAATGACAAACTACTGGTCGGATCAACTGAGTTTCAATTCGTCACTTCAGAGCCAAATGTCCAACTTACAAACGAAATCACCAGTTTTGACATGATCATTACGGAAGATTTGGGAATCAAAGGACCAATTGATTTAGGCAAGTCAGAGACTAGTCGAAAGTTTACACCGCAACGGCTAAATCAACTAGCTGTGATTAACCAATCATCAAACGACCACAAAACCATAAAAGAGATCTATGATTTACATAGCAACATCCTTGTCATCAACCAATTCGAAGAGGCGAGCAAAGCACTTCTAAAATCGATTGCCAAGCTTATGCCCTCCGCCGCAAAATCTGCGCTTTTCATGTGGAGCTCCGCAAGTCGTCACCTTATCCCTATTGCAACTCGCCACATGCGAAGAAAAAAGGAGTCTTTCGTCCTGAGTCAGCGGGCGTTCGAAGACGTCATCGCACGGAAGCAGGGAATCATACTTCCAGCTGACCTATCGCAGATCGATTTGAAGAACGGAACGCAAAGAATAATATTGCCAATGGTTCATCAGGATGACCCCATTTGCATTTTGCATATCGAAACACTAAGCGGGAGTGATTCATCTCACCTTATGCGAGAGATAGAAGCGGCCCAGGCTCTAATTAGTCGCTGCGCCCCATCTTTCGAAAACCTTCTGCTCAAAAGAGAACTTGATGCTTGGATGGTAGGAATGATTGAAACGATGGTCGCCACCATAGAGGCAAAAGACACGTACACTCACGGTCACTCGGAAAGAGTAAGCCGGTACTCAATCGCAATTGCTGATGAACTAAAACTAAACAGGGAAATTAAAAGGCTTCTTCTCATAAGCGCACTTTGCCACGATATTGGCAAAATTGGCATTCCGGATGCAATCCTTAAGAAAGCCTCTATGTTAAGTGCAGAGGAGTATGAAGAAATGAAACTTCACCCAGCCATTGGCTCGGACATAGTTAGCCATATGCCTAACTCTCAACGGTTTATCTCAGGAGTTAAGCATCATCATGAAAAATGGGACGGCACTGGCTATCCAGATGGCCTGGTAGGCGAAGATATTCCATTTTTTGGGAGAATTGTTGGCATTGCTGATGTATTTGATGCAATGGTCTCTGGTCGAGCCTACTCTGGTTTCATCGATCAATCAGATGCAATTGAGCGAATTCAGGATGAAAAAGAACTTTTTGATCCAGAAATTCTAAAGGCCATGGTCCGGGCTCACGACCACGGTACACTTACACTTAAAACGAGCACTGCAAACAATGCGGTGGAAGAAAGCACGAACACAGGCGCAACTAAATCCGCGGCTAGTCAGCTCAATCGCATAACGGTCACGCCGAAACCTAAACGCTCTTAGTCGCAAGGCCGTTATCAACGCCACTCTTTGGGTATTCCCTCCGAATACGTTACAATAAAGAAAACTAATAGGAGCTATCCCATGTGGACTGAGGTCGCGCGCAGCTTCCAGCTTGGAAACGGCTACATCCTCTCAATGCTCATCATTGGATTCATAGCACTTGTCATCTTCTTTGAACGGGTGATCATGATCCAGGGAGTCTATAACATCAATTTTGGTAAATTCCTCAATAACCTTCGCAAAATGGTGTTGGCGGAAGACATTAATCGCGCCATAAGCCTTTGCCGCAACACATCGTCAACATCTTTGCCGAAAATTGCCTGTAAAGCCCTGGAAGCTGCTGATAGCGACCCCACCAGAGTTCGCGGTACGATTGAAGAAGAGGCTCTGGACTTTCTGCCCGCCATTGAGCGAAGAATTGGAGCACTGCCCGCACTGACCCTGATGATCATGCTCATTGGCATACTCGGTACCATCGATTCACTCTGGACCGCCTTTCAATCCGTCGACGTGCTCGATACAGCAAAAAAGCAGGCCACTATTGCCCAGGGAATCGCCAGCTCACTATCACCAACAGCTCTTGGACTTTTGTTCGGCACCATTTTACTTGCTGGATATTATTTCCTAAAGGGAATCGCACTAAACTTAACAGAAGAAATGCATCACGGTGTGGCGGTTCTTTTTAACTTATTGGCCCCGAGAGACACAGTCTCTTACGTCCCTATCCCTGAAGTGAGCGAGTCCGCTCACCAACATCACTCCACCCCACAAGTTGCTCAGGCCGAGCAACATTCTTCTAGCAATCAAGCATCCACCGCTGCCAAACCAGAAGAGAACTTCGATGACGCTTCTATCGAAGACATCAAGGACGAAGAAGAGATCATCTGATGAGCAGTGGCTCTTCCGAGCTCTGGGTATCAGCATATTCGCTTTATTCGTTATAATCACCGCTAGCCTACGTGTAGTAACACTTTCTGCACGATATGGGATTGTGCCTTTAGAAATTCCAGTAGTTCAGAGTCAGGTTCCCGATCCAAGATTTCATCAGTTCCAAGAATTCAGCAAAGACAGCCTAACAAACAACACTACGGCAGTTGTCGTAACGACTGAGGCCTTCTATTTCGGTGATCTAGGGGCGTTTTCGACAGAGTTTTCGGCCTCGTCAGATAAGTACACTGTTCCACATAAGGATGGGGTTCCCCAATTGAGACGACTGATCCAAGAACTCGACGTTTGGGTCAAAAGTCGCTCTAAAAGTGCGAACATTCCCTTAACTCCAGTTCTTGTGATGATCCCCTCAGGGGATATTCCTATGCCAATACTTATTCAGGTCGTTGCAGAACTTAGGTCCTCATCAATATTTAAGCGCGTGATTTTAAGCAGTGGGATGAGTTGATGACTTCAGAGCTTGGCACCGAAAATTATTGGTCAAGCCGCTATGAGTCAGTTACACAGCGGCTTAAGAAGCCTATTTGGTGGTTTCCTTACCCGTGTCTGATAACGTTTGGCCTTCAACTCCTACTTACCGCACACATCTTGTTTTCGACCAATCCACGCATCGGTCAACCAGCAGAGGTGATTAGATATCCTTCGACCCCAACGAGAGACTCCGCCATCTGGCTAAGTATTACTACCAAAGATAAACAAACGATAATCTCTACCAACGACAGAAGAGTTTTTAAATGGCGATCAAACCTCAGATCAACTGAAGATTTGAAGGATTTCACGTTGTATCTGCGACGTAGAATGGTCGAGGAAATTCAAACTGCGTCGTTAGTTCAACGGGCTATGCGATCTCAAACAAGAGTGGTTTTGGCGGCTGATCAGGGGTTGAAGTATAACGATATTAAGCCCATCATTTTCGCCCTAGCGCAAGCCGGAATCAGTAGCTACGCATTCGAAACTTTAAACCCTGTCGTCGCAATCTCAGAGGATCACAAGATCCATGGAGAGTTGCGATGAACCAATCAAAAAAGAGAACGATTAGTACAAAGTCGAAGCTTTCCAATATTCTCCACGTCGAAATTCTTCAGAATGGTTCAAAAATCGCTTCGGCAGAGCTTCCGCTGAAGCGGAGCGGGAAGATTCAAATAAGTTCCGACTCACACGGTGAACTTTCGATACCGTATTACCCTCTACCCGAAGGGAAGCTCGATATCGCTTATTTCCGGCGACGCGAAGTAATTTTGGACCTAAATCCAGAATGGCAAGGCTTCTGCACAACTAAGGGAACTGGTGTAATTATCGAGAAGGGCAAGGCCTCGAAGAATCCACTTGTGCTTAATCGTGGCGATATTGCGAGCATAAATTACGGCGACCTTCGAGTCATGCTTCGGATTGGAGGAGCCAATAAGCCGATTAAACCTTCACCCTATAGGGTTGCTCCATCCTACCGAGGTTCGATTTTCGCATTGCTCATTCCGACAAAGCTCGAGTGGCAAATCTCTTTAATCGCAACATTTATGTCTTTAGTGGTCATTGGTAGTGCAACCATTGGCTTACTTAACCGGCCTGTAAAAAGACCGACTAAACTCACAGAAATCGATGATGATTATGTCTTGCACTTTATTTCCCCGAACAACCTAATCCACGCTCCAGAAGCTTTGCAGAAAAACCTACGCCGTAGTTCCATGCTTCGTCAGGTCATTGAATACTATACAAGTATGACCTCAAGCATGATGGGTTGGCCGATTGAGAATGAAAAGCTGTTGCTGCCAAGTACTCTTGCGACAGACAAATCTTTGCATGAAAGCATGCAGGCTATCACGGCTGGAAAAAGACGCCGCCAAATCGAGATCGATAAGCTCCAACTAATGAAAAACGATGTTGGAGTTATCAGTGTTCCTTCAGTAATTGGCGAGTCAGTAACCACCAGCATGCTAAGAATTCAAGACAAGATCGCGATAGGTCATCAATCTTTTGACGCCAATCTGGCCGCGAAAAGGAAGATTCAGCAAATATTTCCGCATGATCCGGATTATGCCTGGGAAGAATATCGAAACGTGACACCAGTCGACTCTCTTTCGGACGCGACGGGAAAGATCAAACCTTTCGAGTTACTTAGTGAGGAAGAGTTGGTTTATCGGGATTCAAAGTTGTTTGCCGCAAAAGCCAGGGTAAAACAGCAGCCCCTCGCTCGCTCAATGCAATCAATTGACTATGTAAATCCCGAGACTGATCAGCCAGTGGGTATGCCCGATGGCGTAAGATTTGTGTCATTTGCAACCATCACAGATCCGTACATTGCCGATGAAAAGCTATATCACCTGCACGCTCCAGAATTTGGCCAACAAGAACAGCCGGTTAAACCAAAGCCGGTTATCGTGAAGGAGCCCCTGGTCGGTGAAATTGAGCCAAGCCTCATCGTCGGCTATATCCAAAAGAATCGTTTTGAACTTCAATTATGTTACGAGCTTGCGTTACGTCGAAACGAACAGGCCGCAGGTACGATGGAGTGGCGCTGGCGAATCGATTCAAGGGGCGTTACTTCCGATCTGGCTTTGATCAGCACTAGTATCAAAGATCCACGTATGACAGATTGCATCCGTAAAAAGATTGGTGCCTGGCGCTTCCCGCGACCGAAAAACGGCAGTGTCGAGGTAAGTTATCCATTTGAATTTGCACCTACTAAGGGATAGCAATTTTGGACTCTTCGGAAACGATTTTCTCACCAAATGGCCTGCCTGGCACGGTTCGCATTATTCCACTGGGTGGTTGTGGCGAATTTGGTATGAACCTCACATGCTTCCTATCTGCTGGAAAGCTTTTTGTTGTAGACGCCGGAGTGCGTTTCCCTGAGGCATTTCGATTAGGCGTTGATGCGGTGCTGCCCGATGTAGAAAAATGGTTCACAGAGGCAGGTGGTGTCTATGCTTACATTTTGACCCACGGTCATGAAGATCATTTGGGAGCAATGCCTCATCTCCTACCACGTTGGCCAGCGCCCGTATATGGCACAGCCTGGACGATCTCACTTCTGCGAAACAAACTAATGAGACTCGGACGGGATCCAGACGCCTTTAAGCTCAACATTGTTGCTCCCGGAGACCACGTTGTCACCGAGGGTTTTGATGCAGAGTACGTACACATTAACCACTCAATTCCGATGGCGTGCTCCCTATACTTGCGTTTTCCTGAGCTTTCCATTTTTCATACTGGCGATTTTAAGTTTGAATCAGACCCCATAATCGAAAATCCCGCAGACCTCGACCGCATAAAGCGGATTGGCCAAGAGGGTGTCGATTTGCTTTTGGCGGATAGCACTAACGCCGAGAAATCTGGGAACTGTCCGTCTGAAAAATCCGTTTACGAACCCCTACTAAGAGTCGTGAATCAGTGTAAGCAGACCGCAGTAATCACTACTTTTTCAAGCAATTTATGGCGAATAAAAACTATCGCGGATGTTTGTCGAGCATCGGGTCGCCGACTTTATGTGACTGGGGGCGGTCTCGAAAACACACTCAACGTAGCCCAATCAGTCGGGATTTACGAGCTGCCTACTGAGCTCAGAATCAGTGATGACCTGCTAACCAGTGTACCGCGTGAGAGGTTGCTTGTTCTGGCAACTGGTTGCCAAGGTGAAAGGCGATCCAGTTTAGCAAGAATCGCAAATGGCGAGCATAGATACTTTCGTTTAGATGCTGGCGACACGGTAATATGGTCATCAAGACTAATACCCGGCAATGAGAAAGCCGTTATAAATTTGTCAAACAATCTTCAGAGATTAGGCGCTCAGATTGTGACCGCCCGCGACGAACCTGGCATACATGTTAGCGGTCATGCGTATGGTGGCGATGTTGAACATCTGATCGATTTAGTGAATCCTCGACATTTCCTTCCCGTGCACGGTGCCTTCAGTCAGCTTAATGCAAATCATCAGCGCCCAACAACTTCGGGACGATCCGACACCCAAGCACAAATCATAGAATCTGGCGACATCATCGATGCTACCCGTGATGAAATTAGGATCCTAGGACGTATTGATGTGGAACTTAAGTTCTTAGAGAGTGATGGGAGCGGTTTGCTTACTTACGGTGAACTAAGAGACCGTCTGCGGATAGGAGAGCTAGGCCTAGCTCGAATTGATGGCGTTTACAGCCTACAAACTGAAACTTGGCTTGTTGAACCCACTGTAGAGCTTGCAGGCATTGGATTTCCCGATTCCGTGAAAAAAAATGATTGGATTCAATCGAAAGCTAAGCAACTTAGGCAACTCGTGCCACAGTTCCTGCTGCAAAAAAAACTATCTGCTGAGCAAATATCGGAAGAGGTAAGGCAGCTAATTCGTAGGGATTTGCAGCGTTTTTTACGAAAAAAACCCGTAGTTTCGGTCAAAATTCACTGCGTCTGATTTGCATATTTATTCC
Organism: bacterium; assembly: GCA_900299215.1. Classification (GTDB taxonomy): domain Bacteria; phylum Bdellovibrionota_B; class Oligoflexia; order Oligoflexales; family CAIYRB01; genus CAIYRB01. The sequence goes on from OMIY01000368.1 coordinate 10,325, forward strand.
TTAGACTACCTTTAGCCTCAATGCTAGATAGTCGGCACAGTGAAGCTTCATCTTCAGTAACTTGATTGGAAGATCGCCGGTGGACATTGTCGTTATAGCAGCAGCTAAATTTGAACTTGATCCTCTGGTGAGCGCCTTGCAGGAGAAGGGAATCAATCCGACTACGAAACTAGTTGGAATCGGAGCCTTAAATGCAGCGAAAAGGGCTAAACTGGTAGCAGAGGCATGTAGAGGCCGCCATGTTGTTTTTGTCGGAACCTGCGGTACTTTTGGTAATTTCTCTAAAATGCATCTTGTTCGGGCAAGTGAAGTAATCTGGTTACCTACATGTGAGAGAATGCAACTTTCTTATACGGTTAAGGACACAGCTCCACCCATTTCCTTACCGCCCCCACCAGCATATTGCAGCACGCTTCCAGAACGGCGAGTCATCTGTTCGCCAGGAATCAGCCTAGTGAGTAAGCTGCCGGATAGTTTTTCGCCAGAGCTTTGTGTCGAAAATCTGGAGCTTTACTCGTGCGTGAGTGAGATCATCAGTCAGGCTTCAAGCCTAGCCGTAATTCTTGCAGTGACGAATGCAGTCGGACCAGATTCTCACTCACAGTGGCGTCAGCATTTTGCGGGAGCAGCTGGAGCTACTGCCGAGTACCTTTGCGGCCGATTGGCCCGTTCACAAATATAATTAGATTCACACCTAATTTTAATTAGTTTCCTCAAGACCTGGCCTCCTACCCTTTACACATGCTAAAATTATCATACAGCTTCATAAACTTATTTTTATTTCCGTGACCAGGCTCCAGTAAGCCAACGAAAGGTGCGTTTGGCCACCGACCCCCAAATTAGCATAAATGCGTCCGGCGCTACCCACATTGGGCTTGTCCGCTCGACGAATCAGGATTCTTACCTGATCGATGAGGAAATGCGCCTATTCATTGTAGCCGACGGCATGGGCGGGCATGCTGGTGGCGAAATTGCCAGTAATTTATGCGTAAATTCGATATCTCAATATCTTCGTCAGCAAAGCAATTTATTTAGTAGTACTAACGAACGTCAGCATCCCGATGCACGCATTAGCAATGCAATGGCAAATGCAATAAATCACGCATCGACTAAAATTTACGAACGCGCTCTTGAAGAGCCATCACTGCGCGGCATGGGTACTACAGCGACAGCAGTTGTGGTTGTCGACAAATTCGCTTATGTCGCCCACGTTGGAGATAGTCGATGTTATCTCTTGCGTCGTGGATTTATTTACCAGGTAACGAACGATCACTCTCTTGTTAGCGAACAAGTGAGGGCTGGAATCCTCACAAAAGAGGAGGCTGATCTTCACCATTTACGTAACGTCATCACCCGAAGTGTTGGATACCAGGAAGAAGAGGATGCCGATACGACAAGTCTCGCTTTGGAAGACGGCGATATCTTACTCCTTTGCAGTGATGGTCTTCACGGCAAAGTGAACGATAAAGAGCTTTCGGGAATTCTCACTAATCATCAAACCGCCGCTCCTCCAGTTCTAATTGAACGTGCCAATGAACGTGGCGGCGAAGACAACATAACTGCAGTCACGTTGCAGATATCGTTTAAACCTACAAGTTCGTCTCCCTCCACTTAAAGCCCATTTTAAACAGCCCCCCACCGACCAACGCCCTCGCCTTTTTGCTGAGGTCCCAACCAGCCATGAAACGAATCACAATCATGATTATCCCCGACGGGTGCCGCGCCACTAGGCAGGTGCGTGTCCCGGAGTCAATTATCAAGTTCGGTGTAGCCCTGAGCTTTCTCGCCTTGGCAGGTGCTGGTTTCATTTTTTTCGACTACTTAGAGCTTCGTTATTTTCGCAGCAACTTCAGAACACTGGCCGCAGAAAACGAAGATCTTAAAGGCGAAGCCAAACTGCTGATGCAAAATCTAGAAGAGGTCAAGGGTGCTCTAAGACGCGTTCAGGACTATACCGGCAAACTTGGAGAGCTAACTGCACTAAAAGTTCAGAAGTTTGCGAAAAAAACTGGTATCGGCCCCCTCACCGTCGAAGAGTTTAATGTGGCTCAACAAGCTGGAGCGGTAGAGGTTAAAAAAGACACAAACGCTTATGTGCCCGTGGGCCTGAATATCGACAAGTTAGTATTCCGGCCGATTTTTGATCGCCTAGCCTCAATTGGCCATGCGGCGAACAGTCACGCCCTTGAGCTCCAACATTTACTTTCTACTTTGAGTCAGCAGAAAAATTTGCTGTCTTCGATACCTTCGGTTGCACCAGTTGACGGCTGGGTGACAAGTGGGTTTGGAACTCGAGTATCGCCGTTTACGGGAGAACGAACGGCCCATGCTGGCGTCGATATTGCTGCTCCGGTTGGAACGCCAATTCTAGCTCCTGCGGACGGCGTCGTAATCTTCACTGGAGCCAAGGCCGGATTCGGTAACTTCGTAATGATTGCACATGGTTATGGCGTTGTCACCCGGTACGGGCACAACCATCAGAATCTCGTGCAACCGGGGCAAAAAGTCAGCAGAGGGGAGCAAATTGCTACAGTCGGTGAAACCGGTCGAGCCACCGGACCCCATCTTCATTACGAGGTTGTGATAAACGGCCGGCTTGAAAATCCGCAGAAGTTCATCCTAGACATGGCTGACGTCTATCGGATCTATTGAGGCGAACCCTCAGTTGTTATTTCCCAAGCTCTTAGCCAGAGGGTATATTGCACCAGATGCAACAACCCGACTGATTAAGAATTGGGCAGCCTGATGCAGATCCTCAAAAAGATTTTTGGTAGCAAGAATGACCGTGAGCTTAAGCGTTTAGTGGCAAAAGTTGCCCACATAAACAGTCTTGAGCCTTCCATGAAGAGCCTCACGGACGCACAATTACAAGGCAAGACCGCTGAGTTTAAGCAGCGCCTAGCCAATGGTGAGACGCTTGACTCACTGTTACCAGAGGCCTTTGCCACGGTGAGAGAGGCGGGCTGGCGCGTTGATCGCAAGCGGCATTTTGACGTGCAACTCATTGGCGGCATGGTTTTGCATGAGGGCAAGATTGCCGAAATGCGCACGGGAGAGGGCAAAACTCTCACGGCAACCGCTCCTGTATACCTGAATGCTTTGGCGGGTAAGGGTGTCCATGTAATTACGGTCAATGACTATCTCGCCCGACGTGACGCGGAATGGATGGGACGCATTTATGGGTTTCTTGGGCTTTCGACAGGCATCATCGTACACGGACTAAGTGACTCCCAGCGTCGGGACTCCTACAAATGCGACATCACTTACGGTACCAATAATGAGTTCGGATTTGACTACCTACGCGACAACATGAAGACCGAGCCATCAAGGCTTGTGCAGCGTGATCATTTCTTTGCAATAGTCGACGAAGTGGACTCTATTCTGATCGACGAGGCTAGAACACCGCTAATCATCTCCGGTCCTTCGGAAACGAACCTTGGCCTCTATCAAACAGTTAACACCTCAATCCCTGGATTGCAGAAGGACAGCGACTACATTTTTGATGAGAAGTCGCGGACAGTCGCTTTGACTGAAGATGGAATCAGTAAGCTCGAGAAGCGACTTCGCTTAGAAAACCTCTACGACCCAAGCAATATCGAGTATTTACACCACGTTCAACAGGCGTTGAAGGCACATGTCGTATTTAAAAAGGATGTAGACTACGTAGTTCGCGATGGAAAAGTGGTCATCGTGGATGAACATACCGGCCGACTGATGCCAGGAAGACGCTACAGCGATGGCCTGCACGGTGCTTTGGAAGCAAAAGAGCATGTTGAGGTTCAGAACGAAACGCAAACTCTCGCAACAATCACTTTCCAGAACTTCTTCCGTCTTTATGGAAAATTAGGCGGCATGACAGGTACTGCCGACACGGAGTCGGTAGAGTTTAAAAAGATCTACAACCTTGACGTAGTAGTGATTCCGACGAACCGTGATATGGTCCGCAAAGATCATGAAGATGTAGTCTTCAGAACGGCTCGTGAAAAATTCAATGTTATTGCTGATGAGATTGCGGAAGCTCAAAAAAAGGGCCAACCAGTACTCGTTGGTACAGTATCGGTTGAAAAATCCGAGCTTTTGTCGAGCTTACTTCGGAAGCGCAACATCCCACACGAAATCTTGAATGCGAAAAACCACGCTCGCGAGGCTGAAATTATCGCGGCCGCTGGGCAGAAGGGTCAGGTTACCATCTCCACCAACATGGCTGGTCGGGGAACTGACATTATGCTCGGCGAGGGAGTCAAAGACCTCGGTGGTTTGTACGTTATCGGTACCGAAAGGCACGAGTCTCGTAGGATTGATAACCAATTAAGAGGTCGTTCTGGACGACAAGGAGACCCAGGACAGTCCAAATTTTTCTTGTCGTTAGAAGACGACCTCATGCGGATTTTTGCCTCTGATAAACTTTCGGCTTTGATGGGACGCCTTGGAATGCAAGAGGGTGAGGCGATTATTTCGCCTATGGTTACTCGCGCGATTGCTCGAGCGCAAAAACGCGTCGAAGAGCAAAACTTCTCAAGCCGCAAGCATCTCCTTGAGTACGATGACGTAATGAACCAGCAAAGGCAGGTGATTTACAGTCTGCGACGCCAGGCTTTACACGCAGAGAAGCGCTTGGAGTTCGTAGACCATGCCTTAGCTGCAATCGCAACAGGGGCATTAAGCGAGGTAACTCCAGAGCGCACAGGCACAGGTCAATGGGACTGGCAGCAGGTACAAAAACTAATACAGTCTTTGCTTCATACTCATATTGTCCTCGAAAAACTGTCGCCCTCAGATTCACAGCTAGACACCGTCGTTGACGAAGTCACCAGACAGGTTATGGCGGCATATAAAGCTAAGACTGACAAAATTGGGCCTGAGAATACCCAGAGACTTGAAAGTTGGGTTTATCTCCAAGTTATCGACAAAGCCTGGAAAAACCACTTGCTTGGAATGGACTCCCTGAAAGACAGCGTCAGTCTTCGTGGGTACGGACAACGAGACCCGTTGCAAGAATACAAGAAAGAAGGCTTCCGCCTCTTCTCAGAAATGATGGGCCGCATCGAGGAGGAGTCTGCTACCGCTCTAGTCTCCGTAGAGATTCCAGATCAATCTCCGGAAGAGCTGGCAAAGGAACTTGAGCCTGAACCAGAGATAGATGACTCTTTAATTGAAATGCAGCACCCAGATCCTCAAGATGCAAATCCTCATGTCAGTAACGGGGCTAATTCGGAGGGTGGTTATTCATCAACCAAATCCAATGGTGAACTGATCTACCATGGTTCGCGGTCAACTACTGCTCAAGGCGGGGGATCTGCGAGTCGCCAACAGCCCACACCTCAAACATTCAAACGCGATGTTGAGAAAGTGGGCAGAAACGATCCATGTCCGTGTGGTTCTGGCAAGAAATTCAAAAAGTGTCATGGGTCCGTGCCGGGGGATGATGCGCACGCATAGATGGCATGAAGAAGTTTCGTGTTAAACTGTAGGGATGAGTCGAATACTTGATTTCACCTTTTCGCCGGAAGAGGCCGTGGTCTCTAGGGTTCTAATCCTAGTCCATCGTGCTGTAGACGACCATTTGCCCTATGCGCAAGAGGCTGGTCGCCAGTTCACGAAAACAGTGTTTTCCTCAGATGATGACCCAACGGGACTATACAAAGTGACGGTCAGCGATGAGGCACAGATCCCACCACCGCCTCCGGCTACACCACCACCACCGCTTCCACGAATTTCGGTTGCGCAAAAAAGCGAAATAGACCCACCAACCAGCGCGCCCATTCCTCCACCGCCGCCGCCAAAAGCAAGGCCCAAAGCGAGTGGGGGACGCTCTAGCAGCAAGCCTCAGCCAATTTCTCGGACCAGACCAAAATCCACTAATTACGCGGCGAGCGAGGCGTATCCGGTCGATTCGATAATAAATCAACCGGATTGGATCTCTCGTGTCACAGCGTTCTTTCTGCTATTGGGAATCGCTGTACTTGTCTACGTGTTGATGGTTTGACCTTGAAATCAAGTCACTAGGACTCAACTGTTTGACCATCAGCAGCAGCATGCTGCAGATCAAACACAGACGGCAAGACTTCACTCGCTGCATCCATGATTTTCAATACATCATCTTTTGAGAAAGCAGCGCGTTCGGCGGTACCCTGAATTTCGAGAATCTTACCGCTCTGAGTCATTACTACGTTCATATCCAAATCTGCTGTACTATCCTCAGAGTAATCGAGGTCGACTAGAATCTCCCCTTCCTTTACTCCGACTGACACCGCTGCAACTGCATCGTTAAGAGGATTGTGCTTAAGACGCCCACTGCGGAGTAACTTCGCAACAGCCATCTTCAGAGCGACGTAACCACCTGTGATAGCTGCAGTTCGTGTGCCTCCGTCAGCTTGAATAACGTCGCAATCGACTGTAAATGTGAGGTCAGGGCACCGGGTTAGATCTATGATGCCTCTCAACGATCTACCGATAAGTCGCTGAATTTCTTGTGTCCGCCCTGACAGGGAGGCTCCTCGCTCGCGGCGAATCCTCTGACCGGATGAGCCCGGAAGCATTGAATATTCGGCCGTCAACCAACCTTGCGCAGGTTGAGAATTACGGAGAAAAGATGGGATCCCATCTTCCGCAGACACCGTGCAGATGACCTTAGTCTCACCAAACTCAACCAAAACACTGCCTGTTGCATGCTTGGTAAAGTGGGGAACAAATCTCATTGGGCGCATCTGGCCGGACGCGCGACCATCCGATCGCAACATAATCTAACTCCGAACTCTGCTTATAGCTTGATACCAAAGGGCAACTGATCGGGCGCCAAAGTACCGAATCTAGCCCTTGAGTGAAAGTCAAATTGCAACAACTAAGAAAGTTAGATGCCTGCCCTTATCCCAGGCCCTTTTGCATCGGTTGGTTGACTGCTGATCTTGGCGTGGACTGCTTCCGGATAATTGCCGTTGAAGCATGCGGTACAAAAACGACCAGGCTCAGTATCACCTAATACCTGCCTCAAGCCATTGATACTCAGATAGGCCAAACTGTCGCAACCAATATAGGACCTTATGGCCTCAACATCTTTCTGGGCGGCAAGAAGTTTGCCCCGCTCGGGTGTGTCTACCCCATAAAAGCATGAATATGTAATTGGTGGAGAGCCAATTCTCATATGAATTCGCTTAGCTCCTGCTTGCTTGATCATCCTGATGATCTTGGCCGAGGTCGTGCCTCGGACGATAGAATCGTCGACCACAACCACACTCTTACCTTTGAGCACGCTCAAGACTGGATTCAGCTTAAGTCGAACGCCAAAGTCTCTGATCTCTTGAGCGGGCTGGATAAAGGTCCGCCCTACATAATGGTTCCGCACCAGACCAAGTTCGAAGGGAAGCCCGGAACCCTCAGAAAAACCGACCGCCATCGGCACGCCTGAATCTGGAACTGCGATGACGATATCTGCATCAGGTGCGGGAGCCTCTTCGGCTAGGACGCGGCCCATCCTGCGTCTGAGACTATAAATCTCGTCTCCAAAAATATGACTATCAGGACGAGCGAAATAGATCGGCTCAAAGGAACAGAAGGCCGTTTGACGCTTGGGCAACGGAAAGTGCGAGGTGATGCCTTCTGATGAAATCTCGACAACTTCACCTGGCTGAATTTCACGAACAAATGTCGCATCCATCAGATCAAGAGCGCAAGTTTCACTAGCAACCATCCAACTATTTTGTCTTTTCCCAAGCACCAAGGGACGAAATCCGCATGCATCGCGAACGGCGAAAAGGCGCGATTGCGATTGGATAACCATGGAGTATGCGCCATTAACCTTCGCCATTACAGTGAAGATGCGCTCGAGTATGGTCGGAGCCTCTGCTCTTGCAAGTAGGTGAACGAAGATTTCTGAATCAGACGTACTCTGAAATACGCTTCCCGATTGTTCAAGTTCCTGCCGGATCGCTGCGGCGTTTGTCAGGTTACCATTATGGGCAATAGCCAACGGCCCAAGCGATGTGCGGAAGTAAAACGGCTGCACGTTTTGAATAATGTGACCACCTTGGGTCGAGTATCGAACATGTCCAACCGCTGAGTCTCCCTTGAGTTCAGACAGTATTGATGGGTTGAAACTCTCCGCTACAAGGCCAAATGATTTATGCGCATTAAACTTAGGCTCACCACTTGCCGCGTCGAGTTCTAATGAGACTAAACCGCAACCTTCTTGGCCTCGGTGTTGCTGGGCAAACAAGCCAAGATAAACCATACTTGCGGCATCCGGATGACCCAGTACCCCAACGACCCCACATTCTTCGCGTATCGATTTCATGAGTGCCTCAGCGGCGTACTGATTAAAAGTGCCCCAAAACTAGTTCAGGCTGGCTGTGAAAGCGTGCTTACATAAATGCACCGGAGTCGTCCAAGGGCCCCAGCTTACTTCTTTCGACGTAACAACGTGACCCGCCTGAACGATGGCGTTGTATCGCAAAGTTGCCGCTAATTGCAATGCCTTAGCCTTAGCCTCAGCTTCTGATTTGATTGCGAGCAAGTAACAACCGCCAACCTCTGCAAGGTAGCGCTCAATTTCTGAAAGCCCTGCAAGCTCTTTGGCCTGTAGACTTAGGTTTAAACCCAAACCAGACTTGGCAATCATCTTCACAGCGGTGGTGATAATTCCGCCGTCTCCAACATCGCGACAGGCACTGACCAGACCTTCACCTATCAAAGTCCGGAGGTAATCCATCGATTCTTTTTCCGCCTGCCAGTCAATCTCCGGTGCCTTTCCGCCACGAAGCGGCTGATCCAAAAGCTTAGCAGCTAGTGACCCACCAAACTCAGGTTTTACCGTCTTTGGGTAGAGTAGGTAGAGTGTCGTCGGCTGATTTACCACCGCTGTTGGACTGAGCCGTACATCACTGATTTTTCCGACCATGCCAATCATCGGTGTCGGAGCAATGCTTTCACCATCAGTCTCGTTATAAAGACTAACGTTTCCACTGACCACAGGCACCGAAAGCTCGTTACATGCCTTACTTATCCCGTCTACGCCGGCCGAGAAGTCGGCCATAACCGAAGGATCCTCAGGATTGCCGTAGTTAAGACAGTCCGTGATCGCCAGTGGTCTGCCACCTGCTGCTGCCACAGCCCGCGCTGCTTATAACACTGCATGGGCTCCCCCATAGAAGGCGTCAAGTCGATTATAGCGCTCATTGCATGATGCCACGGTGATCATACCAAGATAGGGCTCGCTAGGGTCCGCCCACTCCGATCGTACCCACAAGGCTGCGGCGCCCTGATCTTCAGGACCGTGAACAGTTTGTGTTCCGATGTGCTGATCGTACTGACGGTAAACCGCTTCTTTATCACCAGTATCCCGTAAGGCCGCTAATAATAGCGCTTCCGGGCCTCGCTGCGTCACCGCCTCTAGGACCTTTTTATTGAATGCATCACTATTTTGATCGAGTTTTTCTCGCGGAAGCATCGGACGCTCGTATTTCGGTGCGGCGTCTGTCATTGGAGCTACAGGCACATCGACTTCCAAACTGCCTTTATGGTGAATCTGAACGCGTCCAGTGTTCGTAACCACACCGATAATTGTGCAAGCGAGCTGCCATTTGTCGAGTACAGCTTTAAGTTCATTCCACCTATGTGGTTCGATTACCATCAGCATGCGCTCTTGAGATTCTGATAACAATAACTCGTAAGCAGACATCGCTGTTGTTCTGACCGGTACATGATCAAGATCCATGTAGAGGCCATTACCGGCTCTACCAGCCATTTCAAAAGATGACGAGGTAAGTCCGGCAGCGCCCATATCTTGAAGACCTACAACTAGGCCTTTTTCCAGAACGTCAAGAGTCGCTTCTAGAAGAAGTTTTTCGGTAAATGGGTCTCCCACTTGAACAGTACTGCGCTCGTTCGACTCACTAGTCGCAAAGGAACCCGAAGCCATGGACGCGCCGTGAATGCCGTCACGACCTGTTGCCGATCCCAAGTACACGACCAAATTGCCCTGGCCACTGGCATATCCCTTGAAAATCCGATCTTCGTGGATAACTCCCACAGTCATCGCATTTACCAGACAGTTGCCATTGTAGGAGGCATCGAATGAAATATTGCCTGCAACTGTGGGAATACCGACGCAGTTGCCGTAATCACCAATCCCTTTGACGACATTCTCGACCAAGTATGGGGTTCGTTTGTGACTACGCAGTCCAAATCGCAAGGCATTGAGATTGGCAATAGGCCTAGCACCCATGCAAAACACATCCCGCAGGATTCCACCAACTCCGGTGGCAGCACCTTGGTATGGCTCAATGTAACTGGGGTGATTATGACTCTCCATTTTAAAGGCAAGACACAATTTACCGGAAAGCCGCACAACACCCGCATTCTCCCCGGGCCCAACAACTACATCGGGCCCCTCTGTAGGAAACCGCTTTAGGTGAACTCTTGAAGATTTATAGCTGCAATGCTCACTCCACATGGCTGAGAAAATGCCGAGCTCAGCCATGGTCGGGCACCTACCAAGGATGTCCAAGATCTTGGCATATTCTTCGGAGCTTAATTTATGTTTCTTCAAAAGCGCTGTGAATGCCGCACCAGGAGCGTCATCAATCAGCGCGGGTCGTGGAAGCTTGGTCAATTCAGGAACGGAAAAAGTGGAGTTCATCTCGCCCTCGGAGTGGATCACATAAACGATGAAAGGAAGCTCTCCAGGATGGCCAAACCGTCAGCGCTCCCGCCCACAAGCAAATCCGTGGCACGCTCAGGATGTGGCATGAGGCCTAGAACTCGACCATTTTCGCTCACAATTCCAGCGATATTGTCACGCGTACCATTCGGGTTAGCCTCAGCGCTCGCTGCGCCCGATTGGTCGACATAACGAAATGCCACCTGGCCATGGTCTTGCAGGCGTCGGAGTCCGTCGTCATCAATGAAGTACCGACCCTCCCCATGTGCAATCGGCATTCTAAGTCGACGACCAGCAAGTGAGCGGCCGTATACAGATCCGCCAGATCCAGCCAACAGATCAACCTGCTTGCATATAAATTTTCGACTCTGGTTGCGGAGTAGCGCTCCAGGCAGTAAGTGGGACTCCGTTAAAATTTGGAAGCCATTGCAAATTCCAAGTGCAGGCCCCCCGTTGGCCACAAAGTTTTTAACCGCAACCATGATGGGTGAATGCGCTGCTAAAGCGCCGCTACGTAAATAATCACCGTAGCTAAAACCACCAGGAAGAAGCACTGCATCTAATTTTGGTAACGTGCGTTCGGAATGCCAAACAGCTTGCAGCTTGATTCCGAAGTGACGCGAGAATGCATCTAAGCAGTCTCTATCACAATTTGAACCAGGAAAGTCGATGAGGCCAATCCGCGGTGCGCCAGTGGAAGTGAACCTTTTCATGGCGTTACAACTTTCTGACTTGGAAGGTCTCTGAGACCGGATTTGCCAGAAATTCACGGGCCACAGCCTCGGCAAGGGAAGCCCCTTGACCTGACTGGTCATCAACGGTCAGGATATAGCGCTTGCTTACTTGTACCGCTTTGACACCTTCGTAGCCAATGCGCGTAAGTGTCTCTTGGATCGCCCGAGCCTCAGGATCAAGAACTTCCGGCTTTAACCGCACCACTACTTCGAATTCAGAACCACCAGGCGAACCAACCGAGGCCATGCTAACCCTTCCGCATCAATCCTCGCCGCCGCCAGCCTTCTTCTCCGGTCCTGAGCCGCAAATCGAGGCGTTTAGATAATCCCTATTCATACGTGCTATGAATCGAACGCTAATCTCTTTCGGGCAAACTGCTTCGCACTCATACTGATTGGTACAGTTTCCAAAGCCCTCTTTGTCCATCTGTTGGACCATATTGAGTGCTCGACGCTGACGCTCCGGTTGACCTTGAGGAAGCAAACCCAGGTGCGAAACTTTTGCTGAGGTGAAGAGCATTGCTGACGCATTCTTACATGCTGCCACGCAAGCTCCGCAGCCTATACACTGCGCAGCGTCCATCGCCTGGTCTGCAGTATCCTTTGGTACAGGCAGGCAGTTCGCGTCTTGCGCTCCACCAGCATTTACCGAAACATATCCGCCAGCTTGGATTATCCGATCAAAGGCCGACCGGTCAACAACAAGATCTTTAATAATTGGGAATGCTTTAGCACGCCATGGCTCGATGTAGATTTCATCGCCGTCTTTGAACGTACGCATATGCAACTGACAGGTCGTCGTTGCCTTTTGCGGACCATGCGCAACACCGTTGATCATCAGTGAGCAGGAGCCGCAGATGCCTTCGCGACAGTCATGCTCGAATGCAATCGGCTCCTCACCTTTTGCGATCAAGTCCTCATTGACAACATCGAGCATTTCCAAAAAGGACATGTGGGGACTGACGTTTGGGGCGTCATAAGTCACCATTTTCCCTTGGGTCTTCGCGTTTTTCTGGCGCCAAACATGCAATTTAAGCTTCATTATTTGTAGCTCCTTGTCGCGAGCTTGATGTTTTCATACACCAAAGGTTCCACATGCCGCTTTGGCGCCTTGCCCTCACCTTGGTATTCCCAAACTGCGGCATGGGCGAAATTCGCATCGTCGCGTTTTGCTTCGCCCTCTGTCTGATACTCCTCACGGAAGTGACCACCGCAAGACTCTTCGCGCGTTAAGGCATCAGCACACATAAGCTCACCAAACTCTAGAAAGTCGGCGACTCTGCCCGCTTTTTCAAGAGATTGATTCAGACTCTCTCCCTCACCCAAAACGCGGACGTTTTGCCAAAACTCCTCACGCAAGGCCGGGATCTTAGCCAATGCTTCAGTGAGGCCAGCGCGATTACGTGCCATTCCACACTTATCCCACATGATCTTGCCTAGCTCCTTGTGGAAGCTATCGACAGTTCTCTTTCCGTTGATTGCAAGCATCTTTGCTGTCTTGTCTTTGACGGCTGTCTCAGCCTCTTTAAAGGCTTCACCTGATGCAGCCACAGGGTCGCGGCTAACACCCGCTAGGTAGTTACTAATGGTGTAAGGAAGAATGAAATAACCATCAGCAAGCCCCTGCATCAAGGCGCTTGCACCTAATCGGTTTGCCCCGTGGTCAGAGAAGTTGGCTTCACCGATAACGAATAATCCAGGAACCGTACTCTCAAGATTGTAATCAACCCAGAGTCCACCCATGGTGTAATGGACCGCTGGATAAATCCGCATCGGGACCTTGTATGGGTCCTCTCCGGTGATTCGCTCGTACATTTGAAACAGGTTGCCGTACCTTTGAGAGATGGTATCGGCACCTAAACGCTGAATCGAATCACGAAAATCAAGGTAAACCCCGAGACCATGCTCGCCGACCCCACGGCCTTCGTCGCAAGCCTCTTTAGCGGACCTTGAAGCAATGTCACGAGGAGCCAGGTTGCCGTAGCTGGGATATTTACGCTCTAAGTAGTAGTCTCGCTCCTGCTCAGGGATTTGCTCAGGTGAACGTTTGTCGCCGGAACTCTTCGGCGCCCAAACACGTCCATCGTTACGTAACGATTCAGACATCAATGTGAGCTTGCTTTGATAATCTCCACTGACCGGAATACATGTCGGGTGAATTTGCGTAAAACAGGGGTTGCCGAATCCTGCACCACGCTTGAAGGCTCTGTATGTTGCGGTAACATTCGAACCTTTGGCATTCGTCGAAAGGTAAAATACGTTGCCGTACCCACCGCTAGCAAGCACCACAGCGTGAGCTGCATGACTTTCAATTTTGCCACTAACCAAATCGCGAACAACGATGCCGCTAGCCTTGCCGTCCTTGACTACCAAGTCTAGCATTTCTGTCCTTGGAAACATTTTGACTTTGCCTGCCGCGATCTGCCTTTCAAGGGATTGGTAGGCACCAAGTAGCAGCTGTTGTCCAGTTTGTCCTCGAGCGTAGAACGTTCTTGATACTTGAGCTCCGCCGAATGACCGATTTGCAAGTAGCCCACCATACTCACGGGCAAAAGGGACTCCTTGAGCCACGCACTGGTCGATGATATTTCGGCTGACTTCCGCTAAACGGTAAACATTTGCCTCGCGAGAGCGAAAATCGCCGCCTTTGATCGTGTCGTAAAATAGGCGGTAAACACTATCACCGTCGCCTTGGTAATTCTTAGCCGCGTTGATACCGCCCTGCGCTGCAATAGAATGAGCCCGTCTGGGACTATCCTGAAAGCAAAAGCAAAGCACGTTGTATCCAAGTTCTGCCAAAGTGGCTGCCGCCGACCCACCAGCTAAGCCCGTTCCGACCACGATTACTGTATATTTGCGCTTGTTAGCTGGGTTTACGAGCTTGGCATTACCCTTGTAACTAGTCCATTTGTCGGCCAATGGGCCGGATGGGATCTTGGGATCGAGATTCATCATCGCCTCACTGTTGAATTATTGCACTAGGCCGAACAGCACAGAGACAGGAATACTAGAAAAACCTAACGCTAAGACCACTCCCAATATTGGGCCAATCGCTCTGATTATTGGATTATATTTGGGGTGATTGAGACCCAAAGTTTGGAACAGGCTTGTCACACCGTGTGATAAATGAGCCCCAAGCAAGACCATCCCGACTATATAACTCAACGAGACCATTGGGCTTCGGAAAGAGCTAATCAACATCGTATAAACGTCGAGCTGCGCAAACTCAGGGTTGGTGACACGAAATGTTAAATGGGCTAAGTGGTACACAATATAACTTAAAAGCACGAGACCGCTCAGCACCATGGAACGCGAAGTTGGCTTGGCTTTGGTGTAGGTCTTCTTCACGTAAGCTACAGGCCTTGCATCTTTGTTGTGAAGATTTAGTTTTATGGTGAAAAAAATATGTAGGCCAACCATGGCTAAAAGACCAATACGGGCTACCCAAAGTAAGGCCCCCTTGCTGTGTAGCCACTCGGAGTAGCCATTGATCGCATCCCTGCCGGCGAACACAAGTAGGTTGCCTGACAAGTGCGCTACAACGAACCCAACCATAGCTAAACCGGTGAGAGCGACTGCTGATTTAGCCCCAATTGATGACTGTGCAAATTGCTTAAACCAGGACATCTTCAACCCCTGCGGAGAAATCTGCCACCAAAATCAAACTTTATAAGACTATGATACCGCATCTTCGTGTGCGGCGTTCTACTGATCGGGACCCACAGTAACATCAACGGATTTATTGGCAACAAATAGCCGTTCAGCAACTCGCCGCACGTCTGCCGCGGTGACCTTGCTGATGGCTCTCGGATAGACCAAGAAGTCGTCGAAGCCAAAGCCGTAGAGTTCCATCAACGCCATGGTGCTAGTCTGAGCGTCACTTTTTTGCAAGCCCATCTCATGAGAGCCGATAATATAATTTTGGGCGCGCTCGACTTCTGTTAAGGCAGGCTCTTTTGCCACAAGTTTTTCGAACTCAAGCTTGAGCGCGGAAATAGCGCGATCGCGTTTTTCAGGTGCACACGCGATGTAAGCTCCGACTAGTCCTGGGTCGCATCCATAACTTACCAGTGGGCTTACGCTATACGCCAGACTTTGCTTGTCTCTTAGCTCGCGGAATAGTCTCCCGCCATGACCACCCAGTATAGTTGTTAGTACGTCTAAGGCGGCTCTGTCCTTGTCGTCCCAAGTCAAGCCTCTGAAGCCGTATGCTAAGTGAACCTGCTCTCTGGCTTTTTTGATGGTCTCACTGCCAAAGCTACTGGTTCCAAGGCTCTCGGAGGTTGAAAACTTGCGTCTGGCGGCTAGCGGACGAAAGCCAGCCAGCGCCGTTGATAACAGCTTTTCAACTTTGGCTGTTTGCAAATTCGAGGCAACGGCAATTACCCAGGGACCGGCCTCGAGCATCTCTTTATACGCACCGACCAAGTCGGTTAGTTCGAATTGAGACACAGTATCCAAGGTTCCGGTGACCGGATACCTGTATGGATGTTGACCAAATAGTCGTTCCTGAAACTTCCTGACACAAACACTGCTCGGCGAATCTGTTTGGGCAATCAAGCCCTGGATGATTTCGCGCTTCGTCGAAACCCACTGCTGCTCTGGGAACACCGGTCTTAGGAGGGCTTCGCGGAAAAGCTCGAGCATCCGCTCTGTGTGATCGGATAGGCACTGCATATGCAGTCCAGCGGAATCCTTGCCACTAAAGCCTTCGAGGCTAGCCCCTAAGCCCTCAACTTCATTTACCAGCGTCTCGAAATCGTTGGCCTCGCTGGCCATTCCAACCATTGAGAATATGGCGTTATATAGTCCCGCTGTCGCCGCACCCTCTGCCCGAAGACCGCCTTCAGATGCAGCTGTCAGAGTAAAGAGCTCGACGTTTGGATTGGAGCGGTGAATCAGTTTTATGCCGTCAGCGATCTGAACGATCTCGGCGTCCTTTTTTGCAACCGCTCCCTTTTTGGTCGTAGCTAGTAGAATCTCACCACATGAAGAGCTAAGGCCGACCTTACTTCCAGAACGAAATTGTTCTCGAAGCTCTGACTCACTTACCTCCATGGCCTCAGGCAACAGAGCCACAATCGCCGCTTCCTCTGGTTTTAGCCACCGTTTAACAGCGCCTTTCACCGCCGTTTCCGGCATGTGATTAATCAAAGCGGTATAGACATCATCATGGAGCAATTTATGCGACGTTCTCAAACCAAAACCAATGGATCGGGCTTGTCCATCTACCGTTTCTTCTTGGTAAATTCGATCGGATTTGAGATTTGCCCGAGTGCGTTGCAATTCGCTTCCGGTCACTGGCTCAGCATTTGCGAGAAGCGACACCTCGCGCGCAATGGCAGCAACAGCTGCTGAGAGTGACTCTGGCGCCATCAAAGCGCTGATTTCAAAAATCCCGCCAAATAGCGGGGAATAAACGGAGGCGCTCACACTGGAGACAACGCCTTCATCATCACGTAGGCGACGGTTCAACCGGCTCATTTCGCCAGCACCGAGCGCAAATGCCGCAACATCCAAGGCACTGCTATCAATATGTTCCAAGGACGGAGCTGGATAAACCACTGCCAACCTCGGCTGCTGATAGTCACCGCGGACAATCGATACGCGCGGCCAATCTTTGGTTGGTTCTGGTCGCACCGGGGCACGAGGTTGGGATTGTTCGAACGATGCCTTAGATAGAGAGCCAAACCTGGCCTTAATTTGCGCCAGCATTTGCGAGCCATCAAAAGAACCGGTAGCTACGATTTTGCAATTGTTGGCTTGATACCATTTTTTGTAAAAGTTAACCAACTGCTCACGGGAGAAGCTAGCCACACTTGCTTCTGAACCAATAATTGGGCGACCAGCTTCAGATCCGGCGAACATTAATTCAAACACTCGCCGACCTAAGATTGCTCCCGGGCTATCATTAGATCGCCTGATTTCCTCAAGTATGACTTCTCGCTCGCGCTCAACTTCGGCTTCATCAAGCTGGCTGTGAGCGAAAGCATCAAAAAGTAGGTCTACCCCCAAGTTGGCGTACTCAGCGGCTAGAGTCAGATGAAATACAGTCTGGTCAAAAGTTGTGTATGCGTTGATTTCGCCCCCGCAAGCCTCGACTGTTGCAGCGATCTCGCCCACACCACGTGTTTCCGTTCCCTTGAACAGCATGTGTTCAAGGAAATGCGCCATGCCTCGCTCGTCAGGAGCTTCTTGCATAGAGCCAACGCCAACCCAAATTTGAATAGCAACCACCGGCGTAAAGTGGTTCTCTTTGACGACAACCTCAACACCGTTTGGGAGCATTTCGTGAATCATTACATAGCCATTTCAATGTTCAATGTGACTGCTTGGTGAGCTGTAGGGAGTTTCAAGTACGGTCTTGAGGCCGTATATGCCAAGCTAAAGTTTTTACTGTTTAGAGCCACTCCACCAGCTAATGAGCTACGGTCATCAGTCAAAGATCCTCCGTAGGATCCGAGGAGCTTTAAGTAGTCTTGAATCTGAAATGTACCCGATACAATTACCATGCGCTCGGCCTTGTCCATACCCCGCTCGATGGTCCCACCGATTGTGCCAGCATTCGTTTCAAAGCCAGAGACACGGTCCCTTTGACGCAAATCAATGTTACCCGTGAAAAGCTGGCTAAACTGATAGGCTGTACCGATACGAAAGGTACGGGGGGCAAAGTCACTAATACGTTTATTTGCTAAGTTTTGTACCGAGGCTCCAACGGTCCAGCCGGGCGCCACGCTGCCGAGCAGGCCGATATTGAGTCCGACACCTTTTAGATGCTGCTCACCTTGTTTGTAGGCAACAGAATCTAGGCTTGGCTTGGCCTCAACATAGGTACCACCGATTCCAATGGAAACGGACTCAAATTCTTGGGCCAGTGCCAAGGAAACTCTGCGTGACACAGGCGAATCATAGGGAGAAATATCCGCTGAACCATCGACTGGGTAGCGATACTCTTCTGTGGAACTTGTGTAACTGAAGCCAGCAGATACTGGGGACATCGTCGCATCTACTACACCAAGTTGATAGTAATCTCGCCCAGCGGTAGGCCAGTGAAATGCACCATGAACTACATACGATTTCGGCTTGGTCACCCCAGCTGGATTCACGGTAATTGACGTGAAGCTGTCGGTACCGCCTACTCCACTGTTAAGTGTTGCAACCCCAAGGCCACTTGTGACCTCAAATTCGTCGGGTATTCTGCCCTCGTCTGCACCGTAAGCGGCCATTGGCACAGCCAGCATCAGTGCAGATGATATGACTCTGATCGAGCTCAAGTCCATGCAGACATCCCTATGCCTTCACAGCATCCTTGGCCGTCGGTTGTTTGGTCAGTCCTGAAACATTTGTCTTCATCACTTTTATGGCGGTGTTGTTAGCTACTTCAATTGTAATGAAAGACTCTGCTACTGCCCTGACTTTCCCGATAATTCCACCGGATGTCACGACTTCATCGCCAGCCTTCAGGTTAGTTAGCAGATCGGCGTGTTCTTTCGCCTTTTTCTGCTGAGGCCTGATGATTAAGAAGTACATTATGAACAAAAAGCCCACCGGCATGGCCAACATCTCAACTAAGGATGGTGTTTTTGCTGGGGTGGCGTCGGCTGCTTGCGCCATGGCAGTAGCCGCGTTAAGAAAGAGCTGAATCATGATTAATCCTCCGGCTAATAGGAACCGGCCGACCTTAGCTGAATATATTGTGAGGATCAAGGAATTGGCAGAGGCTTTGGCTAATCTGCCTGATGGGTAACATATGCGCGTCGACCTAGATGATCTTAATAGCCCGCAAAGGGATGCCGTAACAACGATAGACGGCCCCGTCATGATCCTAGCTGGCGCCGGTACCGGCAAAACCAGAGTCATCACGTTTCGCCTAGCTTATATGTTGGGTGCCGGTATCCCAGCTGAATCTATCGTCGCTTTATCTTTCACCAATAAAGCAGCCAAAGAGATGTCGGAGCGCGTTCGAAAGCTTATCGGAGATCGTGCCAAAAAAGCATGGCTCGGCACATTCCACAGCTTTTGTTTGAGTCTCCTTAGGCGCTTCCCAAATGAAGCTGGCCTCACCCCTGGGTTTAATTTGGCAGGGACTTCGGATCAACTGGACTTAGTTCGCAAGGGCCTTGAAGAAAAAAACTGGGCCGGTCTGTACCAAGTAGACCAGCTCCATTATCAGATTGGTATCGCTAAAAACCAATTGCTGACTCCCGATGATCTGCGCAGCGGCAAGGCTTTAGGTAAGACCAGCATAGACGCCCAGGTGCTGGCTGAAGTGTTTGATCTTTACGAGCGGCAACTACGACTCAATCGCGTGATCGACTTTGATGATTGCATCTATAAAACAGTACTCATGCTGCGCGCTAACCCCTCAATTCGAGAGCGTATTCGGGCTGAGTATCGGTATTTTATGGTCGATGAATACCAGGACACCAACAGCGCCCAGTTGGCCGTTATTGAGCTCCTAGCCAGTCCAACTCATGACGTCTGCGTCGTGGGTGACGATGACCAGTCGATCTACTCATGGCGCGGAGCCATGTATGAAATTCTCGAACGCTTCGAACAGCTATTTACTGGGACCAGAATCATTAAATTGGAGCAAAACTATCGATGCTCTAACGTAATTTTAGATGCCGCTAACACTGTAATCCGCAACAATCAACGCCGCAAAGAGAAAACCCTATGGAGTGCGTCCCAGGAAAATGCCCCCATAGTCCTAAGCCCATGTGAAGACGAGACTTCTGAAGCTAATTTAGTTGCCGAAAAATGCCTGAGCCTGCTTGGATCTGGCCTAGAGCCAAAGGATATTGGCATACTTTACAGAGCCAACAAGCAATCTACTCCTGTAGAACTGGCTTTGCGCGAGGCCCGTCTACCCTACCGAACTTTTGGTGGGCAAAGCTTTTTCGAACGCAAAGAGGTCAAAGACTTTGTTTGTTACCTGCGACTAGTTCTCGACACGGAGGACCGTCTAGCTCTTTGGCGGATTGTTAACACACCCAATCGAGGCATCGGCCTTAAGACCCTGGAAAGGATTGAGGAGCAAGCCAAAGCCACAAAAAAGTCGCCCTTTCAAGTCATGCGTGAGCTAGGAACACTTAGTGGCAAGGCTGAATCAGCGATCAGGGCATTTGTGGACCTTATAGATCAGCTTAGAGCTCTGCCCCGCGAACTTCCGGCCGACTATGAAGCCTTAGGTAGCCAGATCCTAAAACTTTCAGGTCTTGAGCAGGACATTCGCTTGCGCACAGAAGACTCAGGTTCCCGTGAACGGAAGTTAAGTAATGTTAGGAGCTTGCCAAAGTGGTTTGGAACTTTAGCAACCGAGTCAAGCGATGATGCCGGAAGTGTCGACGTTCGGGAGCTATTAGATTCCCTGGTTCTTGATAATGACCGTCGCGATGAGCATAAGGATGGTGGAAATCATATTTCACTAATGACCGTACACGCCGCCAAAGGCCTTGAATTCCCAGCGGTTTTCGTCGTTGGATTGGAAGAAGAGCTTTTGCCACATAAAAACAGCATTCAAGATCCTCAGGCGCTTTGCGAAGAGAGACGACTTTTTTATGTGGCGTTAACTCGAGCCAAGAAGAGGCTATTTTTAAGCTACTGCTTAGATCGAAATGCTGGGTACCAAGGACGACTGTCTCGATCCCCGTCGCGATTTCTAGATGAGGTTCCCGCAGAGACCTTTTTACGCTCAAACGAAGCTTCTAGCCAAGCTGCTAGGGTTTCGTCGGAAAACGACCGCAAGGCTAATACGGTCAAAAGATTAGGCTCATTGCGAGAGAGTCTTAGCTCATTACGTCGCTAGCGTACAACTTCCGCGTCTAGTTGACCTTTTTTATTTACGAACTCTTTAAGCTTTTGCAGGATTCTGTTTTCGATTTGTCGTGCTCGCTCACGCGTGACACCGTAGCGATCTCCGATTTCCTGCAAAGTTAGCGGTTCTTCAGCCATCATCCGGGCGTCAAAAATCTCCAGGTCCCTGCCTTTCAGAGTGGCTCTGAAATCGCTGAGGTGTTCTGCGAATATGCGCCTGACTTCTTCGTTGGCCAAAACATCCTCAGCTCCCTGAGCGTCTGATGAAAGCAGTTGGCCTCTAGTGGTTGAATCCGGCTCACTGGATAACGGTGCGTCAAGAGAAACGTCAGGCGCTGCAAGTCTCGCCTGCATTTCCTCTACGTCCTTTTCCTTCACGTTCAAATGTTCCGCTAAAAGTTTCGTGTCGACGTGATCATACTCTTGGAGCAGTTTCCGGGCTGTACGCTCAAGGTTGTAATACAGCTTTCGCTGGTCAGCGGTGGTACCGATCTTAACTTGGCTTTTATTATCCATTATATACTTTAGGATGTAGGCACGAATCCACCAAGCCGCATAACTTGATAACTTGACCCCTTTGTAGGGATTAAATCGTTTTACTGCCTGCATGAGGCCATAATTGCCTTCTTGGATCAAATCTAAGAGATTAAGCTGGGCCTGCCTGAAATCATTGGCTATCTTAACGACTAGGCGAAGATTAGCTGTCACCAGACGGTGAGCTGCCCGCACGTCGCCATCGTCGAAGTGTTGCCGAGCCAGTTCGTATTCTTCTTCCGGCTCTAGTAAAGGGTATTTGGCGATCTGCTGTAGGTATAGTTGAAGCGGAGATAAGCTTGCTGGTGACTTATCACCTGAACGGACCGCTGGGAGTTTAGACACTGACCTAGCCCCCTCATGACGAAAGGCAGAAAACGATGTCAGGGATCGGCATCATAACAAATCCCCACTCTAAGTTGAACAAACGAAATCCAAACCGGCCCGCACTACTGGGTTTCATTTTGGGTTCCCAGGGGCAGTTGGAAGTCACCAACTCTCTTGATGACTTAGAGCGTGTCGCTAAGGAATTCAAGAGTAAGGCTATCAGTATTTTAGCCATCAACGGCGGGGACGGAACAGTCTCACGAACTTTAACGGCTTTTTTAAAGGCTTATGGATCTGACCCTCTGCCCAAGATTGCTCTTCTGCGAGGCGGGACAATCAATGTCGTTGCAAACAATCTTGGCATTCGGGGGACGCCTGAACAGGTACTTTTCCGTCTCGTTGAGTGGCATTCCCGTGGTCAAGCCATACCGCTGAGACGCCTAAGACTCATCTCAGTTGACGGTATGTACGGGTTCTTATTCGGCAACGGTATGGCGGCAGCTTTTTTGAATGAATACTACAAACGTAAATCTGGTCCCTTGGGGGCAGCTTTGCTTGTGGTCGCTGTCTGGTTTTCTAGCCTATTTAAAGGTCGAATGTTTGAAAAAATTGTACGGGACCAGAAACAAAAGCTTAAACCTGCTGGTAGCCCAGAGATAGACCAAACAGCTTGCGCGGTATTTTCATCGACGGTTGCGAAATTACCGCTAGGGGTACCCCTTTTTCATCTCCTTGCCGATCATCCGGATGAATTTCAAACTGTGGCATTCACAACCCCTGCCAAGGATGGGTGGCAACTTCCATTTGTGCTCATGAGGCGACAAGGAGGCCCAAGTAGAGATAAAATAAGCTTTTGTTGCAAAGTACTTAGTATCGAGATGCGGGAGCCGTTCGACTACACCCTGGACGGTGAGCTTTTCACAGCCACTAATGGCAAATTAACCGTAGAGGTTGGGCCCCAACTTGAGTTTGTCGTTATCTAAACCAAAAACTAACGTATTGCCACCGCCACCCCCAGCAGACGTCGCCCTGGCCTTAAAAGTAAGAGCCGTCAATATCGACTGGCTTGCTGGTGATGGCTCGGATCGGTGCTACTACCGAGTCACCTCCCCCGAGCTTTCTGAGCCTTTAGTGCTTATGCAACTTTCAGGTAGCGACGCAAAAGCTCTGAAAGAGGGCGGCTACGACTGGATCAACATCGCGAAACTTCTAGCTCATCAGGGGATTTTTGTTCCCAACGTAACCTGCGCTATCCCTGAGCATGCTGCTTTGATAATCGAAGATTATGGCGATCAGATGCTTGAAGGCTCAGTCTTTGCACTGTGGGAAAAGCAAGATTTAGCATCAATTCGGGAGCTATACCTCGGAAGCATTAAGATTATCACCCAATTTCTGGCAATTAGCCCAAATGAAAACACCGTTTGGTGCCAACGTGCATTTGATGCTGAAAGGTTTGTTTGGGAGTTGAATTTCTTTGTCCAGAAATATGCATTGCCAATTGCGGGACTCAATTTAAGTAAAAGCGAAGAGGCCCAGTTCCAATTTGAAGCCACACGTTTAGCAGAGACGCTTGCCGCCGGTTCGAAATATTTTGTTCATCGCGATTTTCACTCGCGAAACATTATGGTCAAAGGGCCAAAACTTGCCGTGATTGACTTCCAGGATGCCCGTTTAGGCCCAGCCTCATACGACCTCGTTTCACTTTGTTTTGATTCTTATGTCCCATTTACAAGCGAAATGCGCGGTGAATTAATGGCTTTGGGTCTCGACATGATCCATCAAAACCTTGGCAAGACAGTTTTTGACGACGCTTCAAATTATTGGCGACCGATGCTTTTGCAAAGACAGCTCAAAGCTATTGGAAGTTTCGGATATTTAACTGTGGACAAGAAAAGAAACAACTATCTGAAATATGTCGCACCAGCTATTGCGACCTTAGAGAATCACAAGGTTTCAGATGATCGTTGGCCTTTCATTTCAGATACTTTGATCAGGCGACTGCGCGTCAGTTTGGATAAAAAATTCTATGGCAAGTAAATATAAGGGACTCGTCCTAGCTGCTGGCTTCGGAACCAGATTACGCCCTCTTACTAACGCTTTCCCTAAGCCGCTTGTGCCTTTCGCAGGCACCACCCCATTGGCGTTGGCCGTCTCCAAATTAGTTTCATTAGGTGTAGAGAGTATCGCAGTAAATAGTCACTACCACTCCGACCAAATATACTCTGCCACAAGTTTATCTCAAAAAATGTTTCCGGATGTCGCGCTCAAGCTCTCACACGAACCGGAGATTCTTGGCACAGGCGGTGCTCTTAATCCACTTCGCTCCTGGCTTGGAGACTCTCCTCTTATAATCATAAATGGGGACGTGGTTTCCAGCATCTCTCTAACGGACTTAGTCGAAATTCA
This sequence comes from bacterium, assembly GCA_900299215.1. Lineage (GTDB taxonomy): Bacteria > Bdellovibrionota_B > Oligoflexia > Oligoflexales > CAIYRB01 > CAIYRB01. The sequence continues at coordinate 34,796 of OMIY01000368.1, forward strand.
TGAATCACGCCGGGCCTGTGCGACCATGGCACTGTTACCGAAAGTAATTCAAGGTGAAACCTCGGTTTTTCACAATAACGGCCTAATTAAGGCAATCAGCAAATCCGAAATTCCTTCAAATGCTTCCTCAGGTAACTTTGCATGCGCACAAATTATTACCAAAACGTTTGTTGATCTATTACCCCATGAAGGCTCATTTGACATTATATCAAAGGGCTATTTGCCAGCACTTGCATCAAGCTTGACCGTTGCCGCCTATATACATTGTGGTTACTGGCACGACTTAGGAACACCTAAATCATACCTGAGTGCATTGTTAGACCTCTTCAATTTGCCAACCGACGCACTTGAGAAGACGTTGCAGTTAAATTTGCGTTCTAACCAAATGAACCTTGATCTTTCCAAACAAAGCCTTGTCCACCAGAGGGCAAGAATTGGCGCTCAGGTAGTCTTAGGACCAAGAGTGATTGTTGAGGCGGATTCGGTATTGGGTGATCGTTGCCACATTACCGAGTCGATTATACTCCCGGGTGCTCAGGTTAGCGCCGGAGAGACCATTCACAGGATGATCATAGGCAAAGATTTTAGATTAGACACCGCTTCTGTATAGTCATTTGCTAATATTAGATCGATTAAGGGGTAAGTGGACGGAGCTGTAAAAACTTGCGCTGTATCTTGCTTGACGACTGGTCTATCACAAATTCTGGCCGGAACCTTGATTGAGACCTATCATTCGCTAGTACCGCGTTCTTTCAGCAACACTACCACCTCTTTTGGTTTCCAAACCTCCGACTCATCTTTCTTTACATGAGTGCCTGGTTTGTTCTGAAACCCTCATCAGAATTGCGTGTGGAAGTCATCTTGCCCCCTAGCACCGCTCTGATGGTATCGCACCAAGAAGTCTTACGACTTCGATATAGGCCAATTATCAATTAAACCCTGTGGGCGTCGAGATTGTTAAAGGATTTATTCAAAGTGATCAGCTTTTTGGCTGATGAGGTTGCGCCTTTTGCTGCGCCGCTATTGCTGTTTTTAGCTTTGACTGCCAATTTGTTTGCCGTTTGGCTTTTGACATGAGCGATTTTGGTTGCTTCGCTCTTAACTTTGATGAGTGCCGCTTGTACTGCTCCTCGCGGAACATAGTAAACTGTTGTGCCGGATTGTACTACGTCTGGATCGTCGATGTTATCGTTGTGACGCCAAATGGAGCGCCATCCTGAGGTTTCGCCATATACACGTTTTGAAATAGTTGCGAGCGTATCGCCCGGTTGTACTTGCTCTTCTGCACGTTGAACTGCGTCATAGGCTTTAGCGAATGCTACTGCGCTATCTTCAAGAGTGTAATAGATGACATCGCCTGGATAAATTTTGCTGGGGTTTGCCAATCCGCTTAGTGTTGCCATTTCCTGCCAGTGACTTGGTGCACCGTAAATCTTTTGAGAGATTTTGGCGAGTGTGTCTCCTGGTTCCACGATGTAAGCCATCTTGGAGCCGAGCTCTGGTAGTCCAGCTGCGGCTGGAGATCCACCCGGCTGCTGAGGTAATGCCGTTGCGGCTGGTGCACTTGCTTGTGCGGCTGGTGCTGCGGCTGGTGCTGCAGCGGTTGCGTTAGATGGTGCTGAAGCTGGTGCCGCGGTGTCGCTCGCCGGCGCAGCTGCTGCATCCCCTGCTGGTGCTGCGGCGTCGCCACCGGTGGCATCAGCAGTGGCATTGTCACCACCTGGTTGTTGGCCATTCATCTCCGTGATGATGTCCTGCAAATCGTTTTCGCCTGAGCCCCCGGCTCCAGCGTTAGCGACTGCTTCCGCACTATCACCACCGGCAGCGTTAGCTGCCTCGGTATCTGCGGATGCAGCGCCATCCTCGGCGGTAGCGTTGTTTCCACCGCCACCGTCACCTTCCTCACCGGCGGCTGCATCACCACCGGCCGATTCGTCTGCTACTTGGTTCTCCGATCCTTCCACTGCTTCCTCGGCCCCCTGGTCGCCGGAGCACCCGACGATCCCGAAGCTGAAGGAGAGTGCTAGGAGCGAAGCGCCAAGCCAGCGCCTCCCGAACATTCTCATTTCAATCCTCCATAAAAAGTTAAGACACTAGATCCCTATGGGACGCATCGGTATGCATCCTAAAGATCTTTAATTTATTACATGCGGAAACCGGCAACGCCGCAAGGGGCAATGTTTTCCACGATCTCCTCGGGGAATTGTGCCTGCTCACTCGAGCGGTGGCGGCTGTTTACGCTGTCTACACAGATCTGCCTAATCAAATCCTACGAATCTGTTTCCATTGACTTTTTTTGTCTATACACCCCGGCACAGATTTTGCTCAATCATCATGGGTTAGTTTGGATGGCGTATCTATGGATGTTGTTTATGCTTAGTATTGTTGTCGTACTTATTGCTTTATTTGGAATCTTAGCTGTAGCTATTTTCGGTACGCTGACACGACAAGCGCGACTTCTTCATGCTTACGCACTTCAAACGTGCTCAACATGGTTGCCCGCTTTAGCATTGGCCCTTTACGTAAGCCTAGCGCTCTCAAGCCTTTTCAAGAACGCTTTTGTTGGCCTCGGCATGCAGTGTCTCACTTTGGATTTAAGCCCACTAGAAGGCTCGATCTTGCTTTTTGCTGCTTTGCTTTTTGCGACCAAATTCATCAATTTAACCGCGATCGGAACTACATGCCTTTATCTTATTTTCATTTTCCATAACGGACACGCACTACTGAAAATACCGGAACTAATCTTTCTGACCGCTCAATTGGTTCTGGTTTTTATGGGAGATAAGGCTGTTTGGCAACAGCCCTTCGCCGGAAGCTTTGGTGTTGTCACACGTCGGATTGGGGTGACAAGCGTACTGATTGCAGCCATTCTTACAGTAATTTTTTCATTTTTTTATCTAGAGGACGTGCGCCACCTACTTGACGCTAGGCTAGCACTTCGTATTTCAAGATCGCTTGTTGCTACAATTTTGACTGCGCTACTGATCGGTTGGTTAGGTGTTGATATCCGTTCACTTAGGCCCTTTTTAATGCCCTTTCTGGCCCTTCCAACTGTCATTTTAATGCAAGCACTGGGTCTATTGGGTAATTTCGGTGGAACTGTTACTTTCCTGGTAATTTTGAGCATTTCTTGGGCTACCTCAGAACGAAGGCAGCGTCTCGGTACGGGAGTTGACGGCAACTTTTCTCACAAGATATCCTTTAGATAGTCTAAAAAAATCATCGACAATCTCCCGCCTAGCCTGTTAATTCCTTGGTGTTTTCTATTCGAAGGAACTTACCTGAGTCAGCCTAGCCAAAAACACACCTCCGTTCTTCTCGAAGAGCTAGTCGATTCGCTAGACCTTAAACCAGGCAATATAGCTATTGATTGCACGGTCGGTGCTGGAGGTCATACCAAGGCGTTACTTGAAAAAGTAGGCCCGTCTGGTCTGGTGATCGGCATAGATCAAGATAGCGAGGCTCTGTCTATCGCTACCGAGCGTCTCGCCTCCTATATCTCCACTGGGAATTTAAAGCTGATTAAGGCGCGCTTCTCCGACTTAGCGAGTATCGTTGATCATCTCAACTTAACCGGTAAGATTCAGGGTATTTGCGCAGATATCGGCGTATCCAGTATGCATCTAGATCAGGATGCGAGGGGTTTTTCCTTCGTAGGTGACGGCCCTCTAGATATGCGAATGGATCAATCCGGTACCAGAACTGCTGCAGACATTTTAGCTGAGTCGGATGAATCTACTTTAACAACAATTTTTCGTGAATTTGGCGAAGAGCCAAAGGCACGGCAAATAGCTAGAAAAATAGTCGAAGTACGAGACGAGAGTCCCATTTTGACGACATTGCAGCTAGCCGACCTAGTAAAAGCTGCGGCTAGGTATCCAACCGCCAGTCGCAAGCATCCCGCCACAAGGGTCTTTCAGGCCCTACGCATTGCGGTTAACGATGAACTTGCTGAATTAGATACACTTCTAGAATGCGCCTTAACCGTACTTAAGCCCTGCGGACGCCTAGCAATTATAAGTTTTCACTCTCTGGAAGACCGCAGAGTTAAACAAAAATTTATTTCTTTTACGGGAAGATCCAATAGAGACTCCGTCCCGAGAGATCTTCCAATAACGGCCGCTGCGCTTAAAGAGCTTATAAACGCAAAAGCTGATATAATAAAACCCTTCCCCATAGTTGCCACATCGTCAGAAGTGGCCGCGAATCCTCGTTCTCGCAGTGCCAAATTACGCGTAATCGCAAAACTTTGAATTATCCCTTTTCTATATTAGACTTGAGGTTAGCGATGAGCCAAAGGAACGCAATTTCCTGGTCAGCCACTACTCTGGTTGTCGGAGTTTGTTTGGTTCTAGTAACGTTGGCTATGCTGCGGATTCATCTTCGCGTGCAAACTACGATGATCGGTTATGAGATTGGACATTTGAAGGCGTCTGAGGCTCGTTTAATCGAAACGCGAAATGCTTTGAAAATGCAGTTAGCTAAAATGACCACTCAGAAACATCTACAGCGCATAATTCAAGTAAACGCTCCCAAGGGGGCTCCAGAAGGAATCTTTGCTCTTAAGTGATTCTTGCAACCAAAAAACTCTGGACATTTCTGTTTGGGAGACCCAGCAGGACACAAGCCGGCAGTTTCAGGTGGGATCGAGCTCGGTTCATTCAATGGACAATCTGGGGAGTGTTTGGCGCCATCTTTGCACGCGCAATCATACTCCATATTTTTCCGACGCAGGCCGATACGCTGCAACATATTGCTGATAATCAGTACCAGCAAGAAATCACCCTTGCGCCAAGTAGGGGAAATATTTTTGATCATCGTGGTGAACCACTTGCTATTAGCGTCAAGAGGCCTTCACTAGCGATCAATCCGCGAGTTTTTAGGCCAAATGCAGCTGAAATTCATCAACTCGCAAGGATACTCAAAGTTTCTTCACAGAAAGTCCGCGGCTTGCTCAATCGAAAAGGCTATTTTGCTTGGGTTGCCAGGCAGTTGGACCAAAGAGTGGCCGACGCCGCAATGAACCTTGGGATAGTCGGATTAGTAGAAATCAACGAACCGGCAAGATTCTACCCAGCTGGAGGTGCCGCCGCTCAAATTTTAGGGTTTACGGGCCTTGATAATGGCGGACTTGCTGGGTTAGAGCGTCAGTTCGACCGAGACCTTCGCGGCAAGGGTGTAAAGGTCATGGCAAGCAAGGATGCTCGTGGGAATTTTATCGTAAATGAATCAGTTGGTGCTGCTCCTGAGCGAACGGGCAACAGCATTATGCTTACGATTGATAGCGTGATTCAGGAGATTGCTGAAGAAGAACTTGCAGCCGGTGTCAAACAGTCTATGGCTCAGAAAGGGTTTGCGATTGTGTCAGATCCGCATACCGGACGCATATTGGCCGTTGCAAATTATCCTTCATTTGACCCCAATAATAGCCGCCACGTAAAACTTGATCAGGCAAGAAATGGCGCCTTTTTGGATACTTTTGAGCCCGGATCAGTCATAAAGCCATTCATTATCGCCCAGGCTATTGAAAACAAGAGCACCTATCCCGAAGAACAGCATAACTGTGACAGTGGGTCATTGAAAATTGGCAATCACACAATTCATGACACACACGGATCAGACAGGTTAACCACCGGAGAGACGCTGATTCGATCAAGTAATATTTGTACTTACAAAATTGCGAGTCAGATGGGCCGTCAATCTACTTACAATGCACTCATTGGTTTTGGTTTCGCAGGTAAGAACAGTTTGCTTGGGTTCCCAGGAGAAGCATCTGGATACGTCACAGACTTCCATAAATGGGCTCAGATTAGATTTGCCAACGTCTCATTTGGACACGGTTTCGCTGTCACAGGTTTAGAGCTGGTGCAAGCGATGGGTGCTCTGGCTAACGGTGGCCATCTAATGAAGCCAGCTCTAGTCGAACGGATTGTATCGTCTGATGGTCTACTCGTAAGCAGTGCGAGTACCAAGGTTGTCCGTGATGTAGTTTCTCCATCTACAGCTAGAACTATGCGCAACTTACTTCAGAAAGTAGTGACTGATTCGCATGGAACAGGCAAGAAAGCCAAGGCTCAGAGCTACAGCACAGCTGGCAAAACTGGAACTGCTCAGAAAGTTGAACCTGGGGTAAAAGGTTACGCTAAGGGTAAATATATTGCGAGTTTCGTCGGTTTCTCTCCGGTGGAAGACCCACACCTGGTTGTATATGTGATGATCGACGAACCCGGCGGAAAGCTTTATTATGGTGGCGAAGTTGCTGGGCCTGTATTTGCCCGGATCGTGGAGCGAAGTCTTCGCTACCTAAACGTCGCACCAGATCTACCGGGACATACTGATAAACCGGCACAGCCGCCGTTAGCGATTCATGAACCAAATGGGTCCAATGTTAAAAAAATGTGAAATTTCGACTCAAAGCTCGCTAATCGCACTTATGACCGCTGGGCTTGTCGTTGATCATTGCAAAAAGCCCCTATCGCGCGAAAAAAGTGCCGTCTGTACAGACTCTCGGAAGGCTCAGACTGGCTGTATATTCATTGCAATTAAGGGCACGAAGCACGATGGCCATCGTCACCTCAATGAACTCGCCGGTCTTGGATTATCCTTGATCGTGACCGAGTGTGACCCCCCTCCGGAAGCAAATTGGGCCAAGACTACCCCGTGGATTAGAGTAAGTAGTTCCCGTAAAGCGTGGAGTTATCTGGCTTCCTCAGCATATGACGAGCCGCAGACTAATCTCAAACTAATTGCAGTAACTGGGACGAATGGCAAAACAAGTACCGTTTGGATGGTAGGTGAGCTTCTTAGGACCTCTGGAATCAAGTGCATGACAGTGGGAACCTTAGGGGCCTACATTGGTGACCAACATTTTCCTACAGGGCATACGACTCCAGATCCAGATATCTTATTCAGTTTGCTGCGCCTTGCGACTGACCAGGGAGTCTCTGTTGTTGCCATGGAAGCTTCTTCGCATGCATTAGCGCAATCCAAGCTTGCCGCATTATCTTTTGATGCTATGGCATTCACAAGTTTTTCCCGTGACCATTTGGACTTTCATGAAAGTTTGGAAGACTACTGGAAAGCTAAGTGGCAATTATTTACTGAATTGGGGAAACCTGGTGCATTGTGCGCCTTTTCGGCAAGCCTTGGCACACAACTAAACTTGGGTACTCTTTCAGGCCGTGACGTTCAACTTTACGGCGCCAAGCAGCACTTTCCATCAGTTCAAAATTCGAAAGATTCTATGGTGAAGTTGACGACCTACGAAGTTACAACCTCCGATTTCAATGGCAGTCAAATTAACTTGTCATCCCCAGGCAGCACAGTCAAATCGGGCTTTGTACCCTACTTCGCGGATCATGCCCTCGATAATTTCACTGCAGCAGAAATCTTGGCATCTCGCGTTTCGTCCAGAGCCATCCCCTCAAACGTATGGCGTCACTTGCGGGCAGTACCAGGGAGGCTTGAGCAAGTTCTCATTTCAGGCAGACCAGGAGTTATTGTTGATTATGCTCATACACCCGATGCCCTTGAGAAGACGCTTCGTGTCCTTAAACCTCTTTGCCGAGGCAAGCTCCACGTCGTTTTTGGCTGCGGTGGCAACAGGGATAAAGGCAAAAGACCGATCATGGGTGGCATAGCCTCTACGATTGCTGACCATGTAATTATCACCTCAGATAATCCTCGTCATGAGGACCCCGCAGCCATCGCAAACGACATCTGCGGTGGCACACATGGCGCAACAACTGTCGACGTGGAACTCGATCGAGAATTAGCAATACGTCAAGCGATTGAGGGCGCTAAAGCAGCCGATCTTATCTTAATCGCTGGTAAAGGCCACGAAACTGAGCAGATATTTGCAGATCGAGTCGTGCCTTTTGATGACCGCTTAATCGCTAAAAAAGCTCTCTTAGAAACAAAATAGTGGGAGGGGCCGATGCTGACTTGGGCAGACTACCGTGAATGGCTAGGAACGACTGCGGTGTCAGAAACCGATCCAAAAGTTAGGGCACCGGAGCTAGCCGAGTTGTCCACAGATAGCCGTACCATTCACCAAGATCACTGGTTTGTCCCTTTAGAGGGACCGAATTTTGATGGTCACCGGTACATCGCGGAGGCGATCTCAAAGGGCGCTCGTGGCTTTTTTTATAGGTCCGAAAAAGCGAGTCTATTACCCGCTAATTTGCGTCCATTGGGCTTAGAAGTAACAGATACTCTTCAAGCTTTTCAATTAGCCGCGGCTGGTTGGAGAAAAACATTAAAAAATCTCAGGTTATTGGCTTTAACTGGATCTGCCGGCAAGACTACGACCAAAGAAATGCTCGCTTCCATACTTCGAGCTGATGGCCCCACTTTTGCCACCCTTGCTAGTTTTAACAACGAGGTTGGAGTTCCCAAGAGCCTGCAGCAGTTGACCCCGGATCTTCGTTATGCAGCACTGGAATTTGGGGCGCGGATGCCGGGTAATATAAAATTCCTCTGCGAAATGGCTGCACCATATATTGTAGGCCTGTTGAATGTCGGATCTGCACACTTAGGTGTTTTCGGCTCCATAGAAAATCTACTGGCAACCAAACTTGAGATTTTTCGAAATTGCCCAGAAAATGCGATACAAATCGCCAACAGTGATGATCCGCGTATTCTTGAAAACGCAATTAAAACAGGAAAAAAAACGCTAACATTCGGTACTTCGTCTTTAGCGGATGTTAGATTATTAAGTAGCGAGTGGCTAAATGACGGCCAGATGAGGATCAGGCTGAGGCTGTCGTCGAAAGGCGAAATAACTGTTGTACTTGGAGTCGCGCATGAAATGTTTCCAATCAATGTTGCCGCAGCAACAGCAATGGCATTGGCGGCTGGAGTTAGAGCTGAATCAATCGCCGCTGGTTTGGATGGTTTTCGCGGAATCCGCGGCCGCTACTTTATCCAAAAAGTGCATGATTTAACGGTGATAGACGACACTTATAATGCCAACCCAGAAAGTATGGCGGCTGGGCTAAAGACCGTTAGTCGCGCCTTTTCTGGTAAAAAAATAATACTTGTTTTAGGTGATATGTTGGAGCTCGGGGATTCCAGCGCCCAGAATCATCAGAAAATTGGTCAACATCATGTTGCCACATTAAACCCAAGTCATCTGATCACTGTCGGTACCGAGGCAAAGCATTTAGCTGCAGGCGCACGCACCGGTGGTTTGAAGCCCGAGCAAGTCCAATCCTTTGACAATATCGACCAATTACTGACTGCCTGTATCGATTTTCGGCGCCTTGGCAACGTGGTTTATGCAAAAGGATCTAACGGAATCAAGTTAAACAAACTTGTCGAACAAATTATCGCGGTGAACAAATGATCTCGTTAGTAATCGGCGCAGGAGTCTCTGGGTTTGGTGCAGCTAAACTTCTCCGAGCTCGCGGTAAGAATGTGAGGGTGTCAGACGGCGGAATACTTAGTCCTGATAAATTGGCAAAATTCAGCGCACTCGGTATTGAGGTTCTGCATGGGGGCCACAGACTAGATCACTTAGACGGCGTTTCTGAAATAGTGATATCACCTGGAGTTAATGCCTCTCATCCGCTACTAACTGAGGCGAAAAATCGAGGAATTCAGGCGGTATCTGAGATTGATTTGGCTATGGCTTCCTACAATGGAACGATTTATGCCGTAACGGGTACAAATGGGAAAAGCACCACATGTGCAATGATTCACCATATTTTACAGCGACTTGGAATAAAGAGTGCACTGGCCGGAAATTTTGGCATGCCTCCTAGTCAAATTCTTGCTGAAGATGGGGAGTTGCCTCCCCACTTAGTTCTTGAGCTTTCCTCATATCAACTTGAGCAAACTTCTGGCCTAAACCCAACTGTAAGTATTTTCACCAGTTTTTCTCATGATCATATGGCACGTCATGGTTCCATGTTTGGCTACTTGCAAGCTAAGTGGCGAATATTCGATCACATGAAACCTTCCGGTTTAGTTTTAGCTCCGTCCGAAATTTTGATGGCCGCTAATGACTTAGGTTTAAAACTTAGTCCGTCAATTAATAAAATCATCTCCGACCGAAGCTACATTTGCTCGCTAGCGCCTAGCTCAATTGTAGAACCGCATAATAGATTAAACGCTGGCTTCGCTATAGCTTCTGTCTCACATTCACTTGGCTTAACTCCAGAGAGCATCGCTTCAAAATTAAACGACTTTGTGGGTTTAAGACACCGATGCGAATTGATCGGCAATATTAACGGTCATCCGTGCATAAACGATAGTAAATCCACTAATGTTGAGTCCACGATAGTTGCTCTTGAAGGCCAAGTTACTCCAGTACTATTGATGATGGGAGGGCAAGGAAAAGGAGAAAGCTATGAGCCTCTCCTAAGTTACAAAAATAAAATCGCCGCAGTTATCACCTTTGGAGCATCGGGACCAGACATAGCTAGAGATCTTAGCTCTAAGATTATGGTGCATGAATTTCCTACCCTTGCTGTCGCATTGAGCCAAATCGCTGGCATAATAAGTAAGGTTCGATCACCGGTATTGTTTTCGCCTGGATGCGCTAGCTTTGATGAATTCGATAATTACGAACATCGTGGTGATGTCTTCATCATTGGCATGAAGAGTTTTTTGGATCGCTAACCTACCGCAGGAGGAGCTGACATTGACGTCACTTGAAGATTCGTCTCGATTCAACTCCCAACAACAGCGAATCCTATTAGTAGTAATTTTGCTTACTCTGATGGGATTAACTGCAATTTATGCGGCGTCCTCTTTGAAGGGCCAACAGCAATTCAGCGACGAATTTCTATTTTTGCGGAAGCAGATTGGAGCTACTTTTGTCGGATTGATCGGTTTCGCGGCGATTCAAATCCTGCCATGGCGTTGGATTGAGCGCGCAACATTGCCACTACTGTTATTTACAGTCGGTCTTTTATCCTTAATTTTTATACCAGGTATGTATGTGAAAATCGGTGGTGCATCTAGATGGTTGAATTTACCACTAATAGGTGGTCAGCCCTCCGAATTAACAAAACTTGCAATGGTACTATTCCTCGCAAGGAATTTGAGCCGCCCATCTAGCGACATACACAGCTTTGTTCGTGGAGTGATGCCAAATATTTTTGTCTTCGCCTTAGTTTCTGGTTTGCTTTTATTACAAAAGGACCTCGGAACACCTGTATTATTATTTGCTGTCACCTTCTGTATGTTGTTTGCTGCAGGTGTTACTCGAAAATTTGTTCTCTCTGCCGTTGGAGCTTTTTTAGGTGCTGTTGGGTTAGCTGTAATCTTTGAGCCATATAGAATGGCAAGGATCATGAGTTTTCTTGATCCTTGGTCGCAAGTAAAGGGCAGTGGTTTTCAAATAATTCAAAGTTTCGTTGCATTTCAAAACGGCGGACTTTTTGGCGTAGGTCTCGGGGAGTCCAAACAGAAGCTGTTTTTTTTGCCTGAAGCTCACACTGATTTCATCCTTGCAGTAATCGGAGAAGAGAGCGGCCTACTCGGTGTTTTATTGGTTTGTGCCTGTTTTCTTTATCTATGTGCTGTTGGGTTTCACATTGCCCAACACCAACAGTCTGCTCATAAGCGCTTTTTGGCGTTCGGCTTAACCGTGACAATAGTTATACAAGCCCTAATTAATATCGGTGTTTGTATGGGCCTCTTACCGACAAAGGGCATGACATTACCTTTTGTTTCCAGCGGAAGTAGTTCCTTGCTGGTTTTCCTGATGATTTCCGCTATCTTGACAAAGTTGGCCGGGATGTCACCGGCATCTTTGGAGGAAAAGGCGGGACATGCTGAAAGGCCAGCTTAGAGAGCCAATTCATTTTATTGGGATCGGTGGATCAGGAATGGCAGGAATAGCTGAGATGACACTTCATCTTGGCTTTTCCGTTCAAGGTACAGACGTAAAATCGTCGTCCTCGATTGATCGTTTGAAAAACAAAGGCGCTAAAATAACGCTGGGACACTCAGCGACCTCACTTGATAAAGCTGGCACTGTAGTTTATTCAAGTGCCATCTCCACAAACAATCCTGAACTTATTGAAGCTAAAAAAAGGGGCCTCATTGTTCTGCATAGAAGTGATCTCCTGCAGATATTGATGAGCAACGCGAAGGCAATTACAGTTGCGGGAACGCATGGCAAGTCGACAACTTCGGCCATGATCGCACATGTATTAGATGATCTAGGTTGTGACCCAAAAGCTGTCATTGGCGCTGAGATGACGCGTTATCAATCCCCTCTTTTGGTTGGCAATGGCGATTATTTTGTCGCAGAAGCGGACGAATCAGATGGGTCATTTCTGAAATACCGCCCTTATGTCGGCATAATTACTAATGTTGAGTTAGATCATTTAGATTTTTTCAAATCTCAAGAAGCTTTATTAGATTCGTTTAAATCCTACCTCGGGAACATAGACTCTGAAGGATTCGCCATAATTGGATGGGACCATCCACTTACTAGAGATGTCGGTTCAACATACCCCGGTGACAAGTTGACCTACGGATTTGTTCTGGGTTGTGACGTTAGAGCGCGCGAGTATAGATGCTCTAATGGTAGTAGCACTTTTATGGCGATGGTTGAAAGAGATTCCGTCTCATGCTCGCTCCCAATGATTGGGAAACACAATGTTCAAAATGCATTATGTACCTTAGCCGTTGTTCGTGGCTTGGGTTTAGACATAAAAGTCGCAGCAGAAAGCCTCGCCACTTTCAATGGCGTTAAGCGTAGATTAGATCGTGTATTGGTTAATGATGAAATAAAAATATTTGATGATTACGCTCATAATCCTGGCAAGATTGCAGCATGCATTCAAAGTATTAGACAAACTTGGCCAAGTCAGAAACTACATGTTGTTTACCAGCCACATAGGTTTTCAAGACTCGAAACCATGTATCATGAAATGCTACAATCTTTAGACGGAGCTGACGTTGTATATGTGCTTCCCGTCTATAGTGCTGGCGAAACTACAACTTCTGATTTTTCTCCAACCAGATTGGCCGAAGATCTGCGTTTACGGATGGATGTAGAGGCAGAACCCTGTAGTTCATTAGATGACGCCGTATCAAGGGTTAAGCTAAACTTTGTTAAGCCTGGAATTGTCTTAACAGTCGGTGCTGGTGATGTTTGGCAAGTTGCCGAAAAATTAAAGGATGATTTCGCATGAACAAAAGTCGTAAGGCGAAGACTGGCTCCGTTTTGAAAAAGCAAAAGCCGAAGTCACAAAAGAATCGCCGTCGACTTATTTCATTAAATTTTCAGTTTTTAGGATCCTTAGGAATTGTTTTTGCATTAGTCGCAGTAGGTTTGCTTTTCTTGCGGGGCACTTGGCCAAGTCTAGTATCGAAATACTTATCAGAAGCAACTGTAAATAGTTCGAAATGGCAATTTCTAGTTAGATCAAGCGATAATTCACCAATTTCGGAAGCTTCCCAGGCATTGGTAGTCACGACGACTCGGAAAACTATTGGCGCCGGTACTCATGACGACTTACTCAAGTCGGCCAAAGCGGTTCAAAAAATCGGTATTTTTTCTGATGTGCGAATAACAAAAATATCGCCAAATCAGTTAATAATCAGCCTCATACAGCGACAACCGATGTTTTGCGTTGAAGCTGACAAAGTCCGCCTAGTTTCCTCATTGGGGGATATTTACGGTTCAATAGATACGCGAAACGGAGATACTTGCCCCGGTCCGATACTAAGTGGTCTGTTTGAGGACAGAGTTTCTCATAATCTAAGTGACGGTCAGACTCTAATTGTGGACGACCAGACGAAATCTATGATTCAGGAAGCCTTGATGCTTTTGCAAGATGTCCAAAAAAGATCAGTAAAGATCGAGAAATTCCACGTAGAGAAGTTTCGCGGCTTTGTCGCAGAGTTAAGCTCTCAAGGCACA
>OMIY01000369.1 GCA_900299215.1 bacterium
GGGTATGTAGCGGTCAATCTTTAGTCAGTGATCTGAAAACTTTCTGTACAACTTTCACGGCGTGTGGCCTGACGGTGGGAGCTCTATTTGGGGTGCTGCTACTGATTTGCTTTTTTCAATAATACTCCGAAAGACAGTGCCAAAGTATGTGCAACTGAGGTTTGATGGATCAGATAACCATGATGACTAGGTTCATCGATAAACTGGTTGGCCCCCTTCTTGCTTTACTTGCCGAATCTTTTGAACTCCGCACTTGGAGTTCACTTTTTCACCTGCGGAGTGTCGGATGCACAAGCAGAAGCTCAAAAACGTTTTGAAGAAATTCGAGGAATACCTAATTGTCGACCGCGGACTAGCGCGAACCACAGTCGAGGGATACTCACGCAGCCTAAGTATTTCTCTGAAGAGAATGCGCAAGTTTTGCCCGTCACCTCGTGACATCAAACGACACATATTGTGGATGCACAAATCAAAGTACAGCTATCATCATATCGTCAACACAAGCCTAGCCATTGAGCACTACTGCAGGCAGCGCGGTTTCACGATCCGTTTAGGTAGACCAAAGAAGCCCAAACGCGTTATCAAAGGAGTGCTAACAGAATCAGAGGTTTCGCGCCTTATCCAGTCGTCTAAAAATATCCGTGAAAAGGCGATGATATGTTTAATGGCATATTCTGGCATGAGGAACCGAGAAATTTGCAGTCTCCGCGTTGGTGATGTTGATCTAGGTTCAAATAGGGTCACCGTGAGAGCTGGTAAGAATAACAAAGATCGAATTATCAATATTTCTTCCGAATGCACCTTGGTCTTGATCGATTACCTCAAAAGTCATTTACGCCAGAACGAGGACTTCCTATTTACGACGATTGTGAGAAATAACCAGTTGGCCTCAGGCGATTTAAGAAAGACCCTACGAACAGTAGCCAAACGTCAGCTTGGTGCGCGCCGTGTTTTTCCTCACTTGATTAGGCACTCGCTTGCAACTAATCTCCTAAACCGAGGTGCAAGCCTCATTACGATAAAGGACCAACTTGGCCACGCTTTCATCGATTCGACCATGATTTACGTCAACTCAACCGCGTTTAGGAATCGGTCGGAGTACGAGTACTTCAAGCCTGCTTACATGTGACGTTTTGGGGCTGAATAGCTGCTGATATCTCTTGGAACTGGATCAAAAGTTTCGTTTCACCCCCTCCCCCAGCTGAAGAATTGGCTTTGAGTTCCCGGCGATGAAGCCAGGACCGCAGGGACAGCGGCCTACGCCGGTAGGGCAGCGCGATCGATCAGGTGCTCAATGTCCGAAAACCAGTAGTAGGTGGAGCCGTTGTCGAGAGTGATCAGATTGCCATCCGAGAGTTCACTGTCAATATATTCGGAGTGTGCAAGGTCCCAGGACACCGGGTCGAGGTCTTTCAGAGCCGTGATGGTATCCACAGTGATCCAGCCTACTTGGGTGGTTTCAGGGTAGCAGCTGCCGATGGACTCCTCGAAGGCCCCAAGCGTGTCGGCAGGTGTGAGGAACGTGGCGAGGAGGTCCTGCACGAGCCAATCGGTTCCGTAGTCATCGCCTACGCCGTCGAGTTTGTACATTAAGTCGTCGGATCCGCAACGTAAGCAGCGGCCATTAGCTTCGGTATAGCATCCGTAGCAGAACCGAGTTGCACGGGCGATGGCGAGTTGGTTGAGTGAATAGATGATGTCAGTGTGCAGTGCTTCCATGGGAATCTCTTTTTGCTCGTTAGTGTTTCGGGCCGCAGCCCCTTTCTCGTAAAGCAAGGAAAGGGGTGTGGTCCGAAAAGCGCCCAGTCAGGCAGACTCAGCCGGAGCTTTGAGACAATGGCCGTGCTGCAGAGAGCCTCCGAACGGAGGCACGGCTATTGTGCGGAGGCGGTTAAAGTCTGACGCCAGCTGGGCGCGGTACGTCCGACGAGCAGAGGGAGATACCGGGTGCACTAGAGCCCGGCCGGTTTGTTCGAGACCCTCCGACTTTGCCATGGGGCGATTGCGTAAAAATTGAGCAATTCGGATGCATTGCGAAGATCAATTTTGCTGCAATTTGACGATCTAAGCGTGCGGTTAATACCTGTTCTAAAAAGATGTTTAGTCTGGATTGTTGCGTGTTTATCGCTCGCGAGCAGCTCGTTTGCCATAAATTGGCACGGATATCGCCCCTCTCCATTATGAGGGCTCGAATTACCGTTGCCCTCAATACAGCGCATCAGCGCAAGGAGGGTGACTCGTGTCACAGAATGTAGCCGCATCGATCAAGTATCCAAAAGACGCATTTCACGTCTGTCCGTCCTGCCGGACCCAAGAGCCTCTTAAGCAGTGGTCTTTCAATGTTTACTGCGCGGAATGTGGCTGGGACAGTTCGCAAAGTTTCATTGAGGCTGGCGGACTAGATGATCTGATCTATGCATATGAAGCAAGTCTTGAACAAAAGGCGAAAGACGCCAGCGTCCGTCGTCTCTTGAGACGAGGCAAAGCAACTGCCAAAAAATCAAACCAGACGAATGGACACGAGGTTGCTCATGCTTGAGTTTATGATTACCCCACCACCGCCAAGCTTTCTATATAGTGATAGCCACATGCGCTGCAGTGTTTGTGGCCAAGGTCCGCTGATGGCAGGCAACGGTCATTTAATGAGCCATTGCCTCAACTGTGGCCGGTTTCAGCACTCAACTATTTTGTTTACGTGGCAATGGCTTGACCTACCTAAAAAGCTATGGTCGAGGCTGAAGCACCTGCTTGCTCCATTTAGTGATGGTTTGAAGAGGCTTTTTTCTAATGCCCCAATCCACGCGAGAGATAACCTATGACGACGATTCCAGATACATTGATTGATCAGTTAAAGTGGGCCATTTATGACTGGATTGGGACCGTTTCCGTTGCCGAATTAGCAGCTAATAAAAGACT
Source organism: bacterium (assembly GCA_900299215.1). Classification (GTDB taxonomy): domain Bacteria; phylum Bdellovibrionota_B; class Oligoflexia; order Oligoflexales; family CAIYRB01; genus CAIYRB01. The sequence continues at coordinate 2,917 of OMIY01000369.1, forward strand.
GGGCATAAAAATCGAAAAACTATGCAAACGGCTAAGTGCATTGACGGCGACTACATAGAGGAGCGCGACCAATGGAATCAGACGGCAAAGATGTTGCACTTCTGCGAGATGAATTTTCGGACGTTTTAGATGCTCTGTCGTTAGGAGAGCGGCGCTGCAATGCGAGACTGCCTAAAAGGACGAAAAAAGTACTGTCACTATTAGATCGGGCACTGGGTGGGCGGCCTGTAAGAGACGGTAGTAAGAAATGGCAGCAAATGATTGAGGAAGAATTATGCAACGCGTAAGAACTAAAAATGACGACATCCCTATGCCTCTCGCGTTGGCTTTACTGGCTGTGGTGCTTTTACTGCTGATTAGTGGCAGTCGATTAGAGCGTCTTGCTGATCTTGGTTCATCTATCGAGTCTCTAGCAGACAAGAATGGAGCCTTGCTAGGTATATCTGTATTTCTTGCATTCACGAATTTTTTAGTAATCCATTCAGTCGTGGGTAAGACGCTGTCATTTCGAAGGCAAGGGAGTCGACTTCGCACTCTAACTGGCCAGAGTGATAAAAGTACGAAAAAGATGTTGCAACAATTAATTGGCATCACTGTTGCCAGTATTTTAGCTTTCGGTGTTTTTTGGTTTCTTGATAGTCGCATGATTGTGGGTGTTGGTGTGAACGGTTTACCGGTGGTTTTAAGCAGTGTTCTGAGAATTAACGCAGCGATCTCTTGTGGAATCATTAGTCACTATTTGAGGCTTTGGATCAAGAACATCAGACAATGGAGGGCATTGTCGAGCGCCTTAGGCCCTAGACCATTCAGGTCTGATGGTATTACGCTGGGGACCAAAGTTGACAAGCCGGATAGTCCTGCGGAAAAGTGGGTCGAGATCACGAAAAAAGGCCTCTGTGGCAATATTCTTATCACCGGCAGTATTGGTAGCGGTAAGACACAAGGGACTATTTTACCCTACCTGGATCAGGTGCTAGGTAATCTCAAACCATCTCCATCCGTATTGGCCATCGATCCAAAAGGCACTTTTATCAGGGAGGCAGTCAGGATCGTTGAAAGTCGTGGTGTTCAGGATCGAGTACTGCATCTAAAGCTTGATGGATCGATTCGATTTAATCCCATTTATGTTGATGACGTTTTAAAGATGGGGCGCTTTTTAGATGTTGCGCAAATGATCCGTGCCGCTGCGGTAAATTTTGCCGGCAGGGGCAGTTCTGATAGTCCTTTTTGGGAACTTTCAGCATTTAACTTGACGAAGAATGCTCTTATATATTGCGCAGCGGTATATGGATACTACACCTTGAATGACCTTTATAAGGTGATGGTCGATGCAGTAGACAGTAATGTTGCGGGTAAACTCGACGAAATTTTGGGCAATGGCGATCTTGGTGAGGAAGAGGCGCACAATGTCCGTGAAGCACTTGTGTATTTTAACCAAGAATTTCAGAGCTTCGACCCTAAGCTGAAGACAGGAATTCTCGCGACAGCTACCTCCTTCTTGAATCAGTTTCAAGAATATCAAGCGAGCCGCATCTTTTGTCCGCCAGAACACGAACGGACAGTTAAGTCGATGGATGAAGTGGTCGACGGTGGAAAAATCTTGCTCTTTGACATCAATACTCCTGGTCTTGCCCGAGCGATGGGTACGTTTATCAAGTTGCATTTTCAAAGGTCAGTCCTCAACCGGTTGATTGATGAAGATCGGACTACTGATCGTCCGGCACTCTTGATTGTGGACGAGTATCAAGACGTCGTCTCGTCTGGCTACGGGAGCATGGCGGGCGATGATCGATTTCTTGCTAAGGGCCGAGAGGCAAATGCTATTACCATCGCAGCCACCCAGAGTCTTAGTTCAATTGAAAATAGTTTGGGGCGGTCGCATGCAGCCAAAGAGCTTTGCCAAAACTTTAGGACTCGCATTGCCTGTCACTCGACTGACCTATCGACTATTAGGACATTTCAGGACCTGATCGGTGAAGAAGAAAGAGAGAAGACGTCACACAGCTATTCAGAACTCTCTCAAGACACCCGTCGTAATTATATGTTGGGCGGCTTTGATGCGGATAACGCAAATATCAGCGAATCTGTCAGTAAGTCTATGCAGCGCGAGTGGCTAGTAACGGGCAAGGATTTTTCGAGGTTGAAGTCGTTTGAATCACTTGCTCTTATCTTCGATGGGATTAAAACAGAGTTTGTTCGGCTAAACCTTAAACCATATTTTTTGCGCCATAAAATTGTTGAACATAGACAGTTGCACAAAATGATTACGGCCACCGCCGCCTGCACATTGGCGGTTGGTGTCACGGCAGGTTCCTCGGCGCGAGCGTTCCCGAATCTCTGCGATGTCGTTAAGCAGCCGGAGTTCTCATCTTGTCTTGATTATCAGGTAGGTGCCTGTACTTGCGGCTATCCGCCGCACCCGTGTGCATCCTTCTCCTATTATGTTCCGGATACCTTCGTCGAGGTCACAGATGAACCAGGGTCCACTAAGTTTACGGGGCTTCCTGGTGTCGAAACACAGCTGGCCAGTGGTGGTATGACCAAGCTGCCTTTTGGTACAGAGGGGGGCGACTTCAATGCATTTCATGCCCACACACTGCCCGTTCCCTTTAGCTCGATAGCCCTGTCAGCTATGCCCTGTGGCGGTGGATCGCCTGATACAACCTGTTTTGGAGGGATGAGCGAGCATTTAGGAGCTAATTGGACAACGGGTGCCGCCGACATAATGCAGCCAAATTTTCTCGCTTGGTCAGCTAGTCCCAAAGGTTGTTTGATGTATGGTGCTGCACGCTCTGTAGCCGGAGGTGGTGAGGGGTCTTCAGGGAGCGTCGGTGCAAGCTGCAGCGTCCCGATCGGGTGGTTGACCCAATATCCGCCGTCTACCCACTCAGCATGCAACGGTTGGGGGTCCTTCTATCCGCGTATCGGTATTTACGAGGGACCCAGCCAAACCATTGCGGCATTGATGGTAGGAGCACGTTTGAAGAGTATTGCCGGCGATGTCTTTCGGTCCAATTCGACGTCCCCGATGGAAAAGTGGCAGATGATTTATCCGTCGGCATCTTCCTGCTTTCGAGAAGGCCAGAACGTCGGACTCCTCGAAGTACCTCTAATGGCAAATGACAGGGGGAGGATGGCGGGACGACTTAAGGACTACCTGTTTGTGACATGGAAGCGAGTATCGTGTTGCAAAGAGGTGCATGAGGTTCCTATTGGCTCAGCCCTGCTTGCCAGTTTACGGGCCGCTTGTCAGGGTCTTGGGGGGCTTCCATGACGGGGAATGCTTATGTTGAGCTATTTAACTCAAGTGTAAGAGCCGCTCATGTAGCAAATGCAAGCGACATACATATTGAGCCTAAACCTAACGGTGTCGACATCCGGTTTCGTGTCGCAGGGGAAATGCAGCCTGCTTGGAAGCTGGTAGCGGCGGAACATAAAATGGGCTTCCTCGCAGCAGTCAAAAAGAAGGCTGGGCTACAAATTGGTATGAGTGGTAGGCCTCAGGACGGTCGCTGCGCGGTAGACGGGGTACCGGTTGATCTCAGAGTCAGTCTGATCCCAACGCTGTTTGGCGAAAAGGTGGTCCTTCGACTTCTGGACTCAACTCGCCAGTTCCGCCTTGAGCATCTGAAGCTTCCCATTATGAATCTCAGGGACATTGAGAATGCTCTTAAATATCGAAACGGTGTTGTCCTGATATCTGGTCCGACCGGAAGCGGGAAGACCACGACTCTCTATAGTATGCTTGGCTCGCTAGACGCCTCCCGGATTAACGTCGTTACGCTAGAAGACCCGGTTGAGTATACGGTGCCCGGCATTAATCAGGTGCGGGTTAGTCCGAAGGTCACTTTTGGATCAGCATTACGCGCTGTACTCAGGCAGGATCCGGACGTCATCCTAGTAGGCGAGATAAGAGACGAGGAGACCGCTCAGCTAGCATTTCGAGCGGCCAGCACTGGACACTTAGTGCTGTCGACTGTGCATGCTAATGGAGCGATAGAGGTCGTCGGGAGGCTGATGGGTCTGGGGGTAGATCGGATGACCCTGGTTGACAATCTCCGATTCTCTGCGGCGCAACGGCTCATTGGTCGGCTATGTCAACATTGCTCGATTGTTGCACCAAAGACGGTGGTCGAACACCTTGTAGGTGAAGGTGGCGTCAGTGCTTCAGCGATAGCTAATTGGAGGATGCGTAATCAGAGTGGCTGCCAGTCGTGCCGCAACGGGTTAGTCGGACGCCAGCCAGTTATTGAGTATCTTGACGAATCTGGCATAAGGCGGCTGCTAGAAGCTGGAGAATCATACTCTGAGCGAACTGGAGTGCTTAAGCAATCCCTCAGGAACGCTTCTTTGGAACTGGCAAGTGCGGGTGAAATCGATGTTAGGGAGGTGTCTAAAATTGCCTAGTATAACAAGTCGTCGATTTTCTCTGGTAGCACTTGCGATGAGCTTGCTGATGGTCACTCTTGCCTTTTCTCAAGCATCTAAAGCAAAGGAGCTTACTTACTTCGATCAGGGAATTGATTTTTGGAATTTAGAAAGAGGCAGGAAAGATCTGAATAAAGGCGGTAACGCTGATGAACCAGCGAAGGGGGCGTCGAAGAAAAACATCGCAAATCAAAATTCATCAGACAAAGAATCGCAGCAGAAATTTGAGTGGCCGAAATTTCTCGACCCAACCAATAAAGAATTCTTCCGCGAGGGTGATTACACACCACCAGAACCGTTTATGGAATTGGTGCGGAACCCGACAGACAACAATATTCGCATGTGGTTTTCCTACATGAACAAAAAAAATCTGCTGGCCCAGCGACTGTCTCAGCGCATGGAGGAATACTCTCGATCCAATTCGGTGCAGCTACCAAAGGATGCCGTCAGTCATGTGGCTGCGGCGGCTCAGCGGCAGCCCCTAGCCGACGACGAGTTTGAGCGATACCGGTTTCGAATGTACTTTGACTCGCAGTGTCCGCACTGTCGCCACATGTTCGATACGCTGAATGAGCTTCAGGATCGAGGCTATTTTGTCGAGGCCAGGCAGGTTGATCAGGGAACCCTGCAGGAGATTAGGTCCCATGTTGCGATTGTGCCTGCCGGGAGTGATGAAATTAAAAAGTATTCTATTACCTCGGTTCCGTTACTACTGATCGGAGATTTAAAACGAAAGAAGGTATTTAGACAATCTGGCTTTATCACTGCAGAGCAAGTGCTGGCCCAGATTCGCTCTCACTAAAACTATTCATCGATTCAATTTGAGGTTTGTTATGGAAGGTATGAGACTACCTATGGCAGAGCTTTGTAAAAAATCTGACAGCACAACAATTGGCACATCTTTCGGAGGTGGTCCAAGATTTTGGTGTTGGGTCTTGGTTCTTGCCTTCGCGGCATGTGCGGCTTTCTGGTTTTTCGGTCATACATGCATGGCGCAAGGGTCGTTACCAGGATCGGATGCTAGCGACAAGTTAGAAGCTGCAGGTACTCTTCTGCGGCTGATCGATACCGCTCTATTCAAATGGGGCGCTCGGATATTTGCAGGTATTTGTGTGATGTCGGCTGCCTGGTCTCTCAAAGAACAACGCTTTGGAATTGCCATTGTTTGTATTGTTGGGGCACTGATCTTCGGAACCGCGCCAAAATGGGTGAAAAATATCTTCGCGGTTGGATCTGGTGACAGCATTTTTAGCAACTGAGGTTACTTAGGTGCACTCATACGAAAATATGCGAAGTGTCCACGGCAGAAGAGTGAGTCAAACGATCGACTCACCAATAACTATCTTTGATTATTGGGAGATCACAGATGCCTTCGCGGCGATTGGCATAATCTTGATCTTCGGCGTCTTATTTTATGAATGGCTGTTGATGGCAATCAGCCTTGGAGCGGTGCTGATTGCGCTTCCAGCAGTCAGGAGGAATCATGAGCGAGGAATACTTCTGCACTGGCCCTATAGGCATTTGGGTATTTCGCTTCCTGGCTTGGTAAATCCGGGAAGCTCGGCTGGGTTAAAACGGTATTCAGACTAGAAGGTGGTTGATTTATGCAAAATGAGGTTGAAAATCTCGACCTTTCCATGGTCCCCAATTACGTCTCATATAAAGCTGCATTGGCGCGAGAGAAGGATCTTTTGCGCAAAATTTGTGTTGGGCTTTTTGTAGCTTTGATGGCGGTCTTCATAGCAGGCAGGTTTGAGGTCTACAAGCTTCAGGGGCAGCTGCGCACCAAAGAGTTCATTTTAGCTCCTGGAGTCAATGATTTTATTCCTGTTTCGCCTCAGAGTGTGCCTGATTCGTACGTGCAGTATGCTGTTGCTGATTTTGTTTCAACTCTAGGTAATACCAACCCAAATAATATTGAGGAGAGATTTAAACAGCTCTCCAGTGTCATGAGTCCTGCACTCCAAATTAAGTTTAATGCAGAGGCTAAGGAATGGGTCAGTAAGGCGCGCGGTGACAATATTTCAGAAATGGCAACAGTCGTTGACAAGCGTATCGAGTCTGATGGCACCGGTGCCTTCAAGGCCGTGGTGCATCTGCGCACAGACAGCTTTATCGCAGCAGAAAGCATTGGATACCGCAATGAAGTGATCGAGATCGGGCTGCGTCTGGTGGCTCCTGAAATTGGTCGTCGATGGTTCCTAGAGATCACCTCGCTTACGCGTGAGAGCGAGGATGCGTTTGGTGCCCGTCAAGCAAAGGAAGGTTTAAAACATGAGAGTTAGTGTAATTGCGGTGATATTAGGATTGGTTCTCGCGGCTTCACCTGAGATGGCTCTTGCTAGATCGATCTACTTTGGTAGCTCGGTTGAGCTCGTGCCAATTAGTTACGGGAGTCCGACAATCCTTAGATTTGAGGAACCTGTTAAGACGATCTCAAATACTACAGATTTTGTCATCAAGCCGGTTAACGAAGACGCGCCTGATTATGCCTTGTTAAGCGTCGAGCCGAGGCACCTTGGTGGCAAGATAGATGTCAGTTTCATACTTGCCAGCGGCGAAATAGCGAACCTGAGATTGTCTGTGGTGCCTAAACAGGCCAAATTAAAGATTGAATCGATTTATGACATCAAATCGCAGAGATCTTTGATTGAAAATAGAGCCGTCGCGACCCCTTACTTGGGACGGCTTGACTTGATGACTGCCATGATCCGCAGTGACCAAGTTGTGGGTTATGAAATTACTGCGCCAAACATCGATTTAAGTGAGGGGCCGGACGGCGTCAAAGTTACCTTGAGTAAGGTCTACTCGGGTGATGTCTTCAAGGGCTATGTGTACGAGATCAGTTGTCTAGCCGGTGACTCTCCAATTGATTTGGACGTGCGCAGCATTCGCTTTGGTAATCCAAATCAAGCTCTTCTTGCCTACAGTGATCTAGACATACTGGATCCCAAAGATCCAGCTAAGAGAAAATCTCGTCTAATCATTGTTACCAAGCAAGGCGTCAACTATCGAGATGCGATCCTGCCGATTCGCGCAACTAAAGAAACGACTAAAGACGGGGATTCAAATGAATAGGGAAAAGATTGAGTGTACATTTAGGAAATGGCGAAAATTCGCCTTGACGCTCAGAGGCGACTTATTGGAACGAGCTAAACCCGCTCTGTCATGTGCTGGATTTTCGAAACTAAGTAAATTTCAGCGCTGGCCAGTTTTGATTGTGAGCGGGCTAGTGGTGGTTCTAATTTATTCTATTTCTAAGGTGCAAGATCATCCTGATGGCCATGTCACGCATGTGCGGGAAACCGAATTCAAAAAGAGCCGTGTGCTTGGCGATCCTTATGCCGAGGCTAATCAAGCCAAAGAACAAATGTTAGCTAAGGCTGCGCGGGACTACGCAGATGGTCAACAAGCTACGGCCGCTGCCATAGCTCAGGTCAATGCTCGGCTGGATGAACTCGCGGCTCGGATGGCACAACCATCAGCCGGGGTAAACGGTATCGATGCTTCTACTCAAGCCACTGTCGATCCAAGTTATGGTGGTACAGTACAGAATGCTAGGCCGACGAGTGTTGTTTCTGGTGAGGCAGCAACAGGTTCAACTTTCGGCACCGAGGTGAAAGCCCCAATACTCGGAGCAAACACGTCCCTTGGGTCCAGCATGATAGACCGGGGTTATCGATCCCTTGAGCGAGCTAAGGGACCCGCTATGATTACGTTTCCAGTGAAAGGTGGTACGGCACGGGATGTGAGCGAAGTGGTATTGCCCGTTGGATCTTATGTGAAAGCCACGTTACTTACTGGCGTCGATGCTCCAGAAGCCAATCCGTATCCAGTTCTGCTGCAACTAGATTTTGCCAATATCATACCTAATAACAAAGTCCTGGATTTACGCGGGTGCTTTATGGTCGCAAAGGCCCAGGGGGATCTGAGTACTGAACGGGTCCAGATGCAGGCGACCAAGTTGAGCTGCGTGTCTAGGACCGGTCAAATGTTTGAGCGGGACATCAACGGTTTTGTGGCTGATGGCAGCGACAACAGCTTTGCCGTTAACGGGGCCGTCAACGGCAAACAAGATAGAGTGGCGGCTATGGCCTTTCTAAGCTCCGTTGTGGAGGGTGTTGGTAGGGCTATACAAATGGCGCAGACCACGGAGCAGACATCAGTCGATGGGCATTCCCGCCGGGTGATTACTGGCGATCAGGGGAAGTACATGGCATACGGCGGCGCTAGCACTGCTGGGGGCATGGTGGCGCAGTGGTACTTGAAGCAGGCTCAGAGCCTCCTACCAACCATCAAGGTTGGTTCCGGTCAGACTGTCTGGGTGGTCATGAACGAAACAGTCGCATTGCCACATGAGTATTTTAAGAAATCAGCTTTAGGAGCGAGTCATGAAAAAGATCAGTCGATCGTTAATCGTTTGCTTGACTAGTGTTGGCGTAGTGTCCGCTTGTATGAATCGGGCTGAGTCAAAGCAGATGCTAGAGTTACGTGCGGACTACGAGGGGCATGAGCGCGAGGAGGCCCAATCACTGAGTCTTGGTGTCCCAAACAAAGGTCATGGAGGTGTCAAAATGCCCTCAAGGACTGCGCCCAAGACGGCGCACGTTTGGATCTTCCCACATGAAACACCAAACCGAGAATATTTCTGGGGTGGTTGGATCTCGCTGGTGATCGAGGGTGATAAATGGGAATTCGATCACCCTCCCCAGTCAGCTGAGCCCCGTCCGGGAGCTGTTTCAAAGTCATCTAAGGCAGGCAAAAAACTGGAGGTCAAATCATGAGGCTCAGAGATAGCCAGAGGCGTGCGCTGGATGCCTTGCTGACGCGACCTGAATCGCTTAGTGATCTTATGCCATATGATCATGTTCTCAGCCGGGAGAACATCTTTGTCAACCGTGATGGCTCACTCGGTGTGGTGTTCGACGTTGATTTGGCAGAGCACGAATCTATGACTGAAAGCCAGATTGTCGAAGTTGTAGCCTCGATCAAAAGCTGGTTCAGCCTCCCTGAGAACGCCGTATTGCAGGTCATATTCGAGCAGTCAAAATTGGCCAATGAGGATATTAGATGGCGGGAGTGGCAGGGAGCCTTCAACGGTCCGCACAAGGTGTCAGACTTCCTATTCCGGCAGCGCTTGGCGGCGATTCGGAAGGGTGGTGGGCTGGGTATTGGGCCGATGGAGCGGCGAGCTATGGTTGTGATTCGTTGGTTTCCGGCCAGACATAACTTGGGGGCAGTGACAGGGGCGAAATCACTTACCCGTGATCCGAATGTTACTTTGCGGGCAGAGGTCCTGCGTGCCACCGCAGAGGTGACGGAGTTTCTGCAGGTGGTCAGGGGCTTTGAAGGAGCATCTGTCATCAAGTTAAAGCGTATCGGCGCTCCGGATTTGCTTGATCGGTTGCGGCATTTCTTCAATCCTAAGTCTTATCATCAGCGTCGATTCGCAAACTATAATCAAAATCAGTCTATTTCTGACCAGATTGTTTTTAGTTCGCCAGGCTTAAGCTTTGATGGGATCGAGCGAGAAGGGGTAAAGACCAGGACTCTCACATTGAAGACTAGTCCAAGCTTTGCGTACCCCGGAGGGATGGCTCACTTCACAACTCTAGGGTTCCCGCTGCGAATAGCTTTGAATATTTCTTTTCCGAGCAAGGCAAAGGTTAAGCGATTTTTTGACCTGAAGGAGATGTTCCTCGAGAATACGCCGTCGGCCCGTGCACGACGTCAAAAAGAGGAGGTTCTTGAAGTCCAAGATCGTCTAGTGCGCGATGACCGTTGCCTCCACCTGAGTTTTCACATCACGATCGAGGCCGAAACTGATGAGGAGTTGGAGGCTCGGACTCGCGAGGTGCTGACCGTTTTCCACAACAGGCTCGACTGTGAAGCGATCGTCGAGAATGACATAGGAGGAGCACTTGCCTTAAATAGCCTGCCGTTATTCTACAGTCCACAGAGTGACCTTTCGGCCAGGCGCTATATTCGTGTTTTGCGATCCGACGCCCTCATGTTTGTGCCGATATTTGATTCATTTCGTGGTTTGTCAAGTCCATTGCAGCTTTATCTTTCGCGCGAGGGTAATCTTGTTAAGTTTTCATTGCTGGAAAATGAGACATCTAATCATACGGTCGTACTTGCTGATAGCGGCTCTGGCAAAAGTTCATTTGTGATCGACTGCGTGCAGGCGGCGAAACGGATATCACCTGAGCCGCTAGTGTTTGTGATCGATAAGAAGTCATCATATCTGATGCTTTCGGAGTACTTCGATGCCAATCTGACAGTATTTGGTGCTAGCGAGGATATGCCGTTTTCGCCCTTTAGAGGGGTATTCGACGACGAAAAAGTTGCTTTTCTGACCCAACTGATAGGCGCCGGGATAAAGATGACGTCGCCCACTTTTACCATGGAGAGCGATCAGTACGGTGCAATTAGTAAGGCCATTCGGCTGGCATATCGGCGAAGGTGTCACGCAGCCGGGCTTGCTTTAGTTGGAGATGAGCTAGTCCGGGAAAATACAGGGGCCGACGTGACTCTTACGATGGACGACGTCGTCGCCGAGCTCGCCACGCTAGGAAGTCTTGAAGAATTCGAGAAATCCGCCGATATGATTGAAGGACTCGTCCAGAAGTTGGGCCCGTTCTATGGAGATGGTATTTATGCCAAATATTTTAATGCAACTGTAAACAGGGAGCAGGATCATTCGCGTCTCTTTTATATCTACGATCTTGATGCCCTCGACGGTGACCCCATCTTGCAAAGTCTTATGACAATGGCTGTGGTTGAAGAAATACGTCAGACCATTAAGCAGCACCGAGATGAAGGTCGTACTGGCTTAGTCGTGCTCGAAGAACTGCAAATGCTTGGGCGCGGCAATGCGGTAGGCAAACAGTTTGTTCTTGATGCAGCAGAGACCTTTAGGAAGCTAGGTGTTTGGTTGATTAGTTTAACACCAAGGCCACAGACCTATTTTGATACCGATATAGGTCAAGCTATGTGGGGCGTCGCGGATAATTTCCTTTTCTTACAGATGTCTAGCGACAACGTCGATTACGTAGCAAAGAATTCATCCTTACTGGATCAAGCTGGTATAGACATCGTCAAGTCGCTGCGAACTGTGCGGGGCTCTCATGCCGATGTCTTTTATACGAACAAGAAGCGAACTAGATCTGGTGCATTTAGATTTTTCCAAACCCCTCACGATCGCTGGTTGGCCCCAACCAACGTGCAGGCAGCACTTGCGGCCCGGCAAGCATTGGCTCGTTACCCGGACGACAGGTGGCAAGCCCTTGAGGACCTGGCTACCAGGTTTCCTACCGGACTTTAGTTGTCACTTCATATTGCAAGTCAAATGGAGGCTTCATGGAAAAGCCCTATGATTACTTTTGTCTAAATATAGCCATCTTTATCGCTATATTTGTGGTTTTCATTGTAAATACAGATATTGCAAAGGCACAGGATTATCGCAGGTACCAAAAGTCGGAAAGATTTCGTTCGAGCGATTATTTAATGAAATCCTTCAACGACGAGAACGATGCTATTTTTAATCGCGGGACGCAGGTTGTCGATCTAGGTCTGAATCTTGGCATCGGGTCGGATTGTGGGCGAGTTAATTTTGAAGGTACCATGCGATCAACTCTCCAGAACATGCTTGATTCTAAGTATTTTGGAGACCTTGGCCGCAACGTGGTCGCATCATCTCCGATGTTACTTACCTGCTATATGTCGCCGACTTGGTGCGCAATTGTTAAGCAAATGCAGCTAAATGCAAATTTCCTATCTCAAATGCGTCTCGATCAATGTTCATTGGTAGATCGTTATACAGATAGCCGTACGGAGGATTTTTACAGGGAGCGGCAAGACTGCGTGCGACAGAAGATTGCCGATAATGGTGGAGACTTGGAAAGTGCCATGGGATCCTGCCAAAATGTCTACAATGTCGATTTGAAGAATTGGGCTGGTAAATCTGGCGGTACTAAGACGCGGGTCAATAAGCTCATCGAGTCATCTGCTAAATGGGCTGGTCTAACTGGATCAGAAGCTGATCGTGCCACTGATCTGGTTAAGGCATTTGTCGGTGATACAGTGGTATCAAAGGGGAGTGTCTCAGTTGAGTATGGATCTCGACACAAAGCTCTGACTCCAGAAGTGCATCTCAAAGAGTTGCGGGAGAAGGTCCAAAAAAAGCTTTGCCTAGATATTTTGTCACGCCTTGAGCGTGACGGTGGTAGGCGGTCGGTCGATCAGTTGGTGACAGAGTCTGATTTGAGAGAACTCACCCCTGGTAGGGGTGACGAGGTCTTGGACAAACAAACGATCGAAGCCCTGTCCTTTCTACCTGCCCGACAGCGCCAGGCAGCCTGCAAAAAACTGGGTGAAACAATTGCGTTAACCACATTCACGAATGATGTAAATCGCTCAGTGGATTTGTTGACAGTCGCTGCGCAGAATCCCAACCTACCCCCAGAGCGCCGCTCCGAAATCGAAGAAAAGCGCAAACGCCTCAAAGAGTCGATCGACCTCACTTTGGAGCTTCAAAGACAGCGTAATGAACCTCTGCGTCATGTGTTGAGAGACATAAATGAGCTTGGGGAGCGTTACCGTGATCAGTACTCAGAAGAAGCTCTGCGATCAGATGAGGCAGAAATTCGATCACGACAACAAGAACAGGTTTTTGGTGACTGTGGCGACGGTATTTTGTGCGGAAATGGAGGACATTGATGTTTAGCAGTACCGCATATGAGGCGCTCTTTCAATATATAGGCCTCGAACTGCACTCAAGGTTTATTGACGTAATTACGTCTCAGCGGGTGTTTCTGGCGATATTGATTATGGTCTTCGCGACCATGTTCTTCATGACAACCTTGCAATTTTTCTCCCGGTATTTGCCGGGGGCCTTAGTCAAACGTAGGCAAGTGCCTTTGTCGCGGTACGTTAAAATAGTTGCCTGCCTTTTCATTGGGCTTAGCATACTGCGCATCGGGACTAATACCTCGGTCAAAAAGTTTAATGGCGAGTCCTGGCATTCCAATGCCTACGTAGTCCATAAGTCACACCAGGTGCAGCAAGAGTACCGAGTCAGTTTTCTTTTCGATGTCCTGAGTCGAAGTGCCGAGGAGCTAAGTCGTCTACTGAATCGAGTGGTGGACCGGATGTTTAAAGCGACAAACTCGGAGCTGGATGCCCCGAGTTTCTTTTATAAGGCCATTCTGTATGCCGGAGCCACGACCTTAAAAGGCGAAGATTTGCGCTCATCCGTGAAGTTGTACACTGATGCATGTGTCAGCCGAGTGCTGCCACTGGTTGGCGGCAAAGAAAGTTTAGATCGCCTTGATGGTGTTTTTAGGAGCGACCGGGATATTGACGAGAAATTGGCAGGACTAGCTGTAGATTCGTCAGACCGTCATACCAGGAACTGTCTGGACTTGAAGAACGAGGTGCGGGCTAAACTTGGCAACGAGGCACGCAAAAATGGCGATGAAGTATCGCCGCTGATCGACCAGTATCTGAGCGTCACATCGGTCAACGATACCACGTACCAAAACCTGAAGATGTCAATGGCCCTGGTTGATCACTTCATGGAGGATCGCGAGGCTGCATTCGGTATCCAGCGAGCTTCGCAACCCCAGGGCGGGGCATCGCGCGTGTTCCAATATGTGAATCGCTTTTTTAGCTGGGACGGGCTGATGAGCTTGTTCGGTCGTGGCGCCCACGGTGCAGCACTGGCGGCAGAGCGTAGCCAAGAGTTTAGTGAGAATCTGACTAGGGCTCCTCATGTGGCAGGCTTTATCAAGATGAGCTTGATCGCCCTGTTCCCCTGGTTGGTATTCCCTTTGGTCGCAGGTTACTGGCGTGTCCTGGTTTGGTGGGTGGTGGCCTATACATCGGTACTCTTGTGGGCTCCCATATGGACGCTGTTCTACCACGTGATGACCGGCATCACCTTATCCTCAGAAACCTTGGCGGCCTTTGGCGAACTGTCCGATGGTATCTCGCTCTATAGCGCCAACCTGATCACCTCGCGCATGAATTATATGTACGCCGTCTACTCGTGGATCCAGCTTCTGATCGGAGCCGGTTTCACGGGCTCGGTGCTTTGGTTCGCGCGGCCAATTCTGTCTGATCAGGTCGAGGAATCGGCGCCCGACTTTGTGGGTGAGGCTGGTAGGGTCGCTGGCGGCGTTGCGAGGATTATGTGAAGCCCTTGATTTAGCATGTCTTGGGGTTGGGTGATAATATCAATTGTACTTACAGACTGTTACGCGGTTTTGTGTTACAAAGTTATCATCACATGGAATAATATGATAAGAGTGTAACAAATCAGCGTGGGGAGGCAAAATGTCCCTGGAAAAGTTGTTGAAGCGACTTGAAGCGCAGAAGGTCGCAAAAGCCGCAGAGCTAATGGCAATAACCAACCGGAGTCAACTCCGCCGTTATGTTGAGGAGGGTGCCATTCAATCAATCGGGTATGGCTATTACGCCCATCCCTCCATTGATCCGGTAGATGCTTACCTTTTGGTAGTTGCGAAATACTACCCTCGGGCCGTGATCTCAAGCATCACAGCATTGTCGGTATATAGATTGACTGATGAACGAATTGATCTGATCGACGTGGATGTCCCAAATGACACTACGGTAAAAAACAGCTTTCTGCGCGTCCATCGAGTCGCCAAAGGTTTGATGGTGGGAGTCGTGCACCATGAAATATGTGGAAAAAAGATCCGCATTTACTCAAGAGAGCGCGCGCTTTGTGGCATCTACAAAGAGCTGCCAGATGGTGCGATCTTTCTCAAGGCATTGAAGCGATATGTAAAAGGCGGCCAGATAGATTCGCAGGTCGTAGCGACTCTCGACAAGAAGCTAAAAACCAATGTGCTCAAGGCACTCATGCAGGAGTTGGCTGATGGCTAAGGCTTCAAAGACCTTCCTTGGGAGAGCGCGTTCTTGGACCAAGAAGCAAGGCCTTCATGGTCCGGGGGCGTTTCTTAGATTCGTCATGATGACGTTCGTTGAGAGGTTAAATGAAGACAGCGGCGATTTTGTGTTTAAAGGAGGAAACCTGCTTTGGGTATATATTAAAACCCCTAGGTCCACGGTCGATCTGGATTTTTCGACCAAGCAAATAGCTAGCCATGAGGCAGTGGAAGAGGCGCTAAAGAGAGTCTGTCTGACTGAGCAGGACGGGGTTACTTTTACCTTGAAGGCATTCGCTCCGGTGGAACGTCCCGACGGCAAGGGAGCAGCGGTACGGATTGGCTACCAAACGAATGAGGGCCAGTCCAATCAGTTTGAAGTGGATATCGTTTATGCACTACCGGCACTGACGATTTCCATTCCGTCACCGATATCTGACGGCGTCGAGATCGTCGCGGTAACGGTTGAGAACATCATTGCTGACAAGCTGTCAGCTGCACACCGCTTCAAAAGCGGCAATACCAGAATGAAAGATTTTGACGACCTATGGCGTATCTCAAAGGCTGATTCCACTCCTATTGTCTGGAAAGTCCTGTCTGAACTTCTGGAGGAACGAGCGATAGTCCCCCAACTAAATCTGGCCTGGATTAGCATTGAGATGGATTTAGCCTGGGCTGCTCACCTTGCCGCCAATGCTGGTTTGCCGGCTAGCCTGCGGACCGTGATGAACGAGGTAAATAAGTGGTTGCAAGGAGGTCTGAATGCTTTTTGATTCTGCGGATGGTGGCGCGTAAAGGGGTATTAGGGGCAAAGCCACTAAATCGAAGATCAAGGGGGGGAAGTGATTTACCCCCATGCTTGCTACCCACCCCCAAACCAACCTCCGTACTACCCAAAAAATAACAAAAGTCATCAAAACCAGCATCCACATCAAACAACAGAATGCACACAGAGGACCCAGCACCCATGAAAATATCGAAACATCAAAAGACACACATTAGCTTCAGTCAAGATGAGTATGAAAGGCTCAAAAACGACGCCGTCCGTTACCGCAAGTCGATACCCGACATCATTAAGGCAGTCTATTTTCGCCGCGAGTTAGCGCCACCTTTAATGGATCCGGTAGACACCCGCAAGGTCATGGCTGAGCTAAATCGTGTCGGTAACAACGTCAATCAGATAGCACGGCAGGTCAATAGCGGTGTGCGTGAGGGTTTTCATCCCTTAGTCGAGGACGTCCGCAACGACATAGGCGCACTGCGTCGTCTGATCATGGGTACTGATGGCGATTGTAAAAATTAAATTCGCGCGACATATGCAAAAACTGGTGAATTATGTCCTTAATGGAAGGCAGGCAATAGACCCCGTAGATACGCACAATTGCGATGAAAGCACGTTAGCAGCCGATTTTGCTGCTATTCGCAACTTCGAAAACGGTAATGGTGCGGTCAACGTAATTCATGTTGTTCAGAGCTGGAACGAGAAAGAGAGCGCGCTGCTCAAGCCCAGCGAGTTTAATGATATGGGTCGAGAGCTAATTCATCGCAAATTTCCCGGTCATGCCTTCGCTGTCGTGACGCATACAGATACGAAGAACGTTCACAATCATATCTTGGTATCACCGTGGAACTCTGACACTGGTAAAAAGATCGAAAATAAAAAATACCATTTATATGAACTCAGGTCGATCAGTGACGACCTGTGTCGGGAACGCGGGCTTTCCGTCATCAATGGACCAGCCAAAGATCGCCAAGCAAGGTTGCCAGATAAGGTTCAGAAAATTGCCAAGTTTCGTGGCCACTCCTGGATACTGGACCTTTGTCAAAAGGCTGACTTTGCCAGGTCGTACGCGACATCTTATGACGAGTATGCGGGCATACTTGGTGAGCTAGGTGTAAAGGTTCGAGTCGAAGAAAAGAATGTTAGTTATTTCTATAGTGAAAAGGCGAGGGGTAAACGTGGAAGCAAACTCGGTCGCGACTACGACAAAGAAGGCCTTCAACTCGCTTTTAGATCTAACGATGAAAAATTTGCGAAAATACCTGGTCTAAGGGAGCACGTGCGTGGTCTGGTAGGTGCACTGGCCAAAGGTGATGCTGGTCGACACGCTACTCAAAAAGCGCTCGAGCAATTGCCTGAATCAACCTATCGGTCAGGTGTTCGTGATTACAGCTCTTACAGCAAAACAGCACGATCAGGTCGTAGCAATAGCTTTCCTCATCAGCTTGATGTGGCAAGTTCTGTGATTCCAATTGAGGAACTACGCCGTGCACGAAATAGCAACATCATTCAGTACTGTCGTGCCAACAAGATTGCATTGGACTCGACGAGTGATGGGAAAACGGTGCTCAAGGGGCGCAGCTTTGTTGAAATCAGCGATTATGAATGGGTGAACCGGCGTAATAGAACCAAGGGAAGCCTTATCGAATTGGTAGCAGCATACAAGGATATGACTTACTTACAAGCTGTGGCTGAGATCACTGGCAACAAACGCCTCCATTTGCTGGAACAGTATTGGGGCGAGACTAAGCGAACCTATACCTCGTTCTATATACCTAAAGAGGGTCGCCTAAATGACCTAGATGCCAAAGTTAAAGTTGCCTCATTGCTGTTGCAGTATGGTTGTGACCATGGTCATGCCGCCACACTCTTTAAAAATGGTCAGGCGCAGGTCGGTCAAGACGGGGGCGTTCGCATCTTCGCCAATGACGATGCTGGTGGAGGGTTCGAGTTTAATGAAAGGTCGCCCAACGACTGGAAGAAGTCGCGACTGGGAAATGTTTCAAAAGCGTTCTTTGCGGTTAGCAATGCCAGCAAGAAAATGTCGCTTTATTTGGACCCCTTTACTTTTCTAAAGATGCACGGCAAGCACGCTCTATGGGCGACCAAGCATCCGCACGATGTCTTTTGCATGATGGAACCCAACGCAAAGCTACTGGATCAACATCTGGCGGCAAATCGTCATATTCAGCAAGTGGAAGTGTTTCTTGATCCAAAGAGCCCGAATCATGAAGCAGAACTGGATTTTTTCAACAATCTAAAGTCTCGTTCTCCAAATCTTGGCATCCAGATTGTTGAATCTCGTGTTTTGGGTCGCGATAGGTCGCGTGGCGACAACTTGCCGTTTTTTTGAGGCGGTTTTCATCAGTCTAGGTATTCCAAACGCTACAAAAGGAGCTCAGAAATGGAGCAGGTATCTTCAGTAAAAAGTTCCAAAGTCAAATCAACAACCATTTCAACCGTGCCTCTGCGTGTGAAGCGTGACACCAAGCGACGTGTTCTCGCTGAGCTGGCGAAGGTTAATAAGAAAGCGATCGGAAGAAAGGTGCGTGTAGATAGTCTCATCTTGCACGCAATCAGTCTTCTTACTGATGCAGATATTCTGGCGGTCCAGGATAACTCTCTTTCTAATGCGGACCGCTTGGAGCTTCAGTTTCGTGACTATCAGAAGGTCAATCCTGGAGCATCTAAGGATCATTTTCTTGGTCATTTACTGACCTTTGGCAACAAGCAAGATTGAAATGCTCAAAGAGGTAATGGTATGTTCCAAAGTGAAGTACCTGGACATAAGTTCCAGGCACATCGGCTCTTTGACAACCGAATAGACGATGGATACCTAACTACAGCGGAACTGGCCCACGTTCTGAAACTTTCTGAACATACAATCAGAGCATGGCGCAAGTTTCGCTACATCACACCCGCTAAGTTTGGACGGTCCGTTAGGTGGCTACTCAAGGATGTCCTTGTGGAGCTAACTAAACGGAGACAATTTAATGCGAAGTAGTGATGGAAATGCGAGCTACTACCAAACAAAATACAATCACTGGCATGTCCGGTTTGTTTGTGAAAATGGTTTAGTTCGTAACAAAAACTGTAGAACCAAGACTGAGCGAGATGCTTTACTGACAGCAATAAAGCGACGCGAGGATCTTGATTATTGGTTTCCAGAAGAGACTGGCCCAAAGCCGGTACGCGACACTGGGACTTTTCGCGCTTTGGCGGAAAAGTGGTTAGAACACTCTGGCAAGGTGCGAGAAGTTTCCGAATCTTGTCTGATGAATTACCGCTGTCACCTGCGACACCACATTCTTCCCGAGATCGGGGAGATGTTTCTCAAGGACCTAGACCTCAATGCGATTGAGCGACTGGCGACCGTCTTGAAGACTAAAAAGCCAATGTCTAGGTCGTATCGGGCGGTGCGGCGCGGCAGGATGGAAGATGAGTTTTTTGAGGACGACGAGGTGCTGTCGGCGGCCTACCGCCGTGAAATCCTAACCGTAGCCTGCATGGTAACCAAGTATGGCGCCGAGAGGAGCCTCATGGCGGTAAACCCCTTCCGGGAGTTTTCCCTGCCTGAGTGCCCCGAACAGCCTTACGACTATTGGCGCCTCGAAGAGGAAGACGCCTTTCTTCAGTGGCTAGAGGATGGCGGAATCGTGACCAAGATGGTGACGTTGCCACATAGTGTTAAGGCCGGTAAGCCGCAGAAATTTCAAAAGAAATTTCGTACTCGCGGGGTTCCAGATTTTTACGACGTAGTCTTGTTTGCGCTACGGTCAGGCCTGAGGAAGGGTGAGATCGGTGCTTTAACCGCATCCGACGTTAATTTCGCCAAGAATTGCCTGGTTGTGCGCAGGGCATACAGTGAGAAGGAAAAGCGGGTCAAGAAGACCACCAAGGGCAAGACCTTCCGCATTATCGAAATGAATGAGGATATGCGTCAGATCTTGCAGCGTCGAATCTCTCGCGCCAAAAGCGATAGTGAGCCGCTCTTTAACACCAAGACTTGGGCCATTAAGAACTTCTCGAAGTACTGCGCCAAGGCAGGCGTCCGCGAAATCCATTTTCATAGCCTGAGGCATACGTGCTTAACGAACCTTGCTAACGGCTACGGCACGGATTGCCCTCTACCATTGCCCCAGGTGCAGAAGATCGCCGGCCATAAGGATATCGCGACGACGATGCGCTATATCCATACGGACGGCATCGAAAACACGGGCAATCGGCAATGGTCGCGGGAACGGCGGCGGGAAGAGCGGCGGTTAGCGGTATCTGCGGTCACGGGTATTGAGAGGTCCGAGCCTAGAGAGCAGGTGTCGCCAGTTGCCGAAAATGACCAATCCCAGACTCCAGTGATTCGGAGGCTCCGGCTTGTCGGAGGCGGGGGGATTTAAGGGGTGGTCAAATTTTTTGTTACAGTTTGATTTTCAAACTGATGCAAGAAACCCGAACCAGCAGGAAAGCTGGTCCGGGTTTTTCTTGATGAACAAAAAACGCGGATTCGGAAATCGTCATCGTTTTTCGTCATCGTCGGGGTTTTGAGAGCTGTAAGCCCTCAAAACTCCTGGGAGATTCTTACATCATCCCGCCCATGCCGCCCGGTGCACCTAAGTTCAGAGAGTTTTGCTAGCTAGAGGGGGCGCTA
>OMIY01000370.1 GCA_900299215.1 bacterium
GCCTCGTTAACGAGGCCGACTTGAATCAGCCAGCGAGGACTTTCCGGGGCAGGGAACAAGAAGACCAACAGGAGCAGAGCAGGCACGACTTCGGCAGCGAGCATCCATCTCCAACCAGTAGTGGTGTTCCACGCCGCGTCGCCCGCACCTTGAATCGTTAGATTGATGAACAAGGTTAAGAAGATACCAGTGACGATGCCCAGCTGAAACAGGGCGCCTAAGCGGCCACGCCAGTTTTCGGGTGCAAGTTCTGCGATGTAAATCGGACAAACCATCGAAGCAGCGCCAATACCCAGCCCACTTATGAATCGTGCCACGAGAAACTGAACGAAGCTCTCAGGGACGGCTGAGAAGACTCCCGACAGGGCGAAGAGTATCGCGCATACGAACAAAGTCTTCTTGCGACCGTAGCGATCACTCAAGCCACCGGCGAACATCGCACCCGGGATACACCCGAGTACTGCGCTGGCAGCAGCAAATCCCTCACTCAGCGGGTCGAGGACGAAGTGCGCCCTCAAGAATTGATTGGCACCGTTGATCACAGCGGTGTCGTAGCCGAACAAAAATCCACCAAGTGCAGCAACGCAGGTTGCAAGCAGTAGTGGTCCTTTCATAGCGACTTTTGGGTTAGCGTCTGAAGTTACCATAGATCTACCCGCGGTCGGAGCAAATGAAGCCATGATCGTGTTTAGTCCCATGTCGGTTTCAGGATAAGTAACGGACCCCTTTTACCATCATGAGAACCGTTTTAGGAAGCGGATTTTTTTACCTAATCTTGCCAAAATGGCAGATTCAGCTTTCAGCCTCCAAATCACAGCCTTTGGCGTTGTAGTCCGGATAATCCTCTGCCGTACCGCCATCATAGGCAATTGAGGTGCCTGAATCGACAGAGGTATCCCCAAATGTGATGATAAAAGTCTTGGTCGCAGCAGATGCACCAGCCGGTATAAATTTACCAATCATTTTGCCACTAATCGGCTGGCACCGATCATCATTGGTCGAGCTGAAGTCGTAGACCAAAGTGTCAAAGCTGGTTTGAACTACGCTGCCATCAGCCTGTGTCGAAGCTAAGGTCCCGGATTTAATAGTTTTTTTAGTTAAAAGGCGATCCGAAAGAGCACGTTCGACGCGAACTATCAGGGGTGCCTCGGCCAAACTTTTGACTTCGGTCTGGATGGTACTCTTTGACCCGTCCTGCTCAACCCTGGTACCACTGCGGGTCACCGCTGTGACAATCTTCTTGTCCCGAATAATGCTGCTAGCATCCGTGGTCACGGACCAGGTCACAGTCCGAGTACCCTTGATGGCGGTTGTGTTTGATGTTTGAAAAGTCTTTTTGAGGGTAGTCACCGACCTAGTGACCACACGAGACTTATCAACGCTGATTTGAGTCACCAATCCAGATATTGAGTCTTGGTCTTGCCAGGGAATTCGCGCAGCGGTGCTGGCAGCGTTGCACGTTACCGTCTTACCTGAAGGCGGTACCCAGGTCCGAGTTTCACTACCTGATGCGGTTATGGTTAGTGCTGCCGTGACTCGAGCTCGCTTAACGCTACGCTCGCTGGCACCT
The DNA here is from genome assembly GCA_900299215.1 of bacterium. Taxonomy (GTDB): domain Bacteria; phylum Bdellovibrionota_B; class Oligoflexia; order Oligoflexales; family CAIYRB01; genus CAIYRB01. The sequence continues at coordinate 1,571 of OMIY01000370.1, forward strand.
GAGAAAGTGATCTTGACGATGGCACTGTCACCGTTAGTAGTGCATGCCTTGGTTCTACTATAGGTTTTGGTATCAAGGCCAATTAGGCTCGTGCCGCCGGCATCGGTGTCGTCATAGATGGCATCTGTGGCATCATCCGCAATGCTAAATGCTAGGTTTCCGACAGTCACATTGTCGCTACCAGTGGTTCCGCTGGAGGATGTCGCTGTGTCTTTACGTTCTTTTGCAGCTTGACCACAACTGACTAACATGGCCAAAGAACAAACCGCAGGGAGAGTCGTGCGCATAGTTTCACCCAAAGTTTGATGGTGTGATTGCAAGTTTTCTGGCGATTTTGAGTTTCATTGTAACCTATGCCTGAAACGTAAACAAAAAATCTCTTGACTATGACGCACCGTTCAGTCAGCCTTGCTCATGCTGGAGTTTGTTTTCTATCAACGGAGTGCGATCATGCTTCGAACATTTAGGCAGCGAGATTTAACAGTCTCAAGATCAGCCCTAAACAGTGCGTTTACTCGTGACACTGCTTCCTCCGTCCTCTGTGCCTGTCCTTGCTGTTGTTGTTGAGTCCTTCAACAACCCGGTACTTCACCTAACAAATTAATTCACAAAAAGACTTAGCTAGTCAGCCAGCGGCTTTCACGCGTTTTGCATGAATAAGCCTCGAGTTGCGTGACAGGCTAGGTTTTCAGACGACGTGAGTTTCAGCTATGGAACTTTTGCGCCTATCGCGCCCTTTGCTTGCGTTAGCCATTTACTTTGGCTCGAGTCTGGCCTACGCAGGCAGCATCCCACAAAAAATTACGGAACTACTCCACGTCTCGTACGATCCGACGCGCGAACTCTTCCGTGAGATCAACGAGGCCTTTTCCGCTCACTGGCGCAAGAAATACGGTGGCAAAATCAAGGTCCATCAATCACACGGAGCTTCTGGCAGCCAGGCCAGAGCTCTAGCCGAGGGACTTGCTGGCGACGTCACATCGCTAGCCTTTTCACTTGATCTAGAGTTTCTAGCGAAAAAAGGACTAGTCCGCGCTGACTGGCGTTCTCAGTACGCAAACGAAAGCTCTCCATTTTCGTCGACGGTCGTGTTTCTGGTCCGTGCTGGAAACCCAAAGGCTATATCGGACTGGCAGGATTTGGCTCGCGAGGGCGTGACGGTGGTCACCGCGAACCCCAAGACATCGGGCGGAGCGCGCTGGAACTACCTCGCCGCATGGGGATCGGAATTAATCCGCACTGGGGGGAACGAAGCAGCAGCTCGCTCACTTGTCGGCAAAATTCTGAAAAACGTCCGCATACTCGATACTGCCGCACGCGGTTCCACCACAACCTTTGCAGCACGCGGTCACGGTGATGTTCTGATTACATGGGAGTCGGAGGCGCACCTAGTTTTGAAGGAATTTGGTCCCGGCTCCTTCGAGATCGTTATGCCCACGCGATCGATTAGAGCAGAACCAGTGGTCGCTCTTGTCGACCAAGTGGCCGACGCTAAGCACAATCGTGCAGCCGCGGATGAATATATACGCTTTCTATATTCGGACGAGGGCCAACGCATAGCGGCAAAAAATTACTTCCGTCCCATGCGACCAGACTCGGGACATCCAAAGCTGGCAGCTGCTGAACCGATCGAACTCTTCAAGTTAAGCGACATCTTTGGAGATGCTGCTGCTACGCAGCAGCGGCATTTTGCCGACGGCGGGGTGTTTGACCAGCTCATTGGAATCAAAGAATAAGGCAAGCCCCCATGACAAGTTTAGCGATTCGAAATTTTCTCACCAAGCGGACATCACCCTTACCGGGCCTAGTATCCACGACTGCGTTTTCTACTTCGTATTTGGTCGTAGTCGTGCTTCTGCCAGTCCTAGCCCTTGTGGTCCAGTCGCGTTTCATAAATTTCGATGTTTGGGTTGCAACGTTGTCGTCAAGTCGGGTCCTTGCAGCTCTGCGAGTTAGCTTTACCACTAGTGCAGCTGCGGCTCTGTCGACCTCTTTTTTAGGTTTACTGATTGCTTGGGTGTTGGAGCGTTACCATTTTACAGGGAGACGTTTACTAGATGCCTTGCTCGACATCCCCCTAGCCCTGCCAACTGCAGTCGCGGGCCTAGCGCTATCCGCTCTTTACGCCGAGGCTGGCCCGCACGCATGGCTAGGCGCACCTCTAGGCAAGCTCGGCATTAAAGTGGCTTACACGCCTATTGGTATTATCGTAGCGCAAGTGTTTGTCACTCTGCCCTTACAAGTACGAACCCTGCAACCAGTACTGAGGCATTTTGACCAAGCGATTGAGGATGCTGGTGTGGTCCTTGGGGCCAGTCCTTGGCAACGCTTTTGGCGTCTATTCATTCCTCAGTTAACTCCAGCGCTAATTTCAGGATTCACTCAGGCCTTTGCCCGCGCACTGGGTGAGTTTGGTGCCATCATTTTTATTGCCGGCAATCTTCCAGGTTACAGCGAAATTGTCCCGCTGATCATTGCCAGTAAACTCGAACAATTTGATTACTACGGCGCCAGCGCTCTTGCTCTAGTGATGCTCGGTGTGTCTTTTACCACACTTTTGATTCTCAATTTTGCTGGTCAAAAATTTAGCCAATCTAACAAGGAGGGAATTCAATGAGCCGAGATCTGAACCCAAAGTTGACGCCGGAGTTAGATTCGGAGGTATTTATCTCCGATTCAATGCGGCAAAAAAGGACAACTGCCACCCTTGTTAGGCTAAGCTTGATTGGCATCGTCGCTTTAGTCATCGTCGCAGTCCTAGTCTTACCTGTGCTAGCAATTTTTGCTGCTGCACTAAGTAAGGGTGTCGGTCCTTACTTTACCGGAATTTTCTCCAATGAAACCTGGCAGGCACTTACGTTGACCATGGTCACGGTGGCCATAGTTGTACCATTAAACACGATCTTCGCC
>OMIY01000371.1 GCA_900299215.1 bacterium
TTAGTAACCATATAAAATGATTGGATAAGTTGGTTTATTTGTTTTTTTTCTAAAGTGAGTCCCCAGTTGTTCCGATAAGGGAGGGAAGTTTTCGCCTTTTCGAGGAACCTATGACTACCCGTTGGTGGGCTACTTTACTAACAAGTGCTTTCTTGCTTTTGGATAGCGCCTGCTCCGGATCAGCTGGCAGCGTTGTTCCGAAGGCAGGTGGCGCATCGGGAGCAAAATTCGAGTCTGACGGAAGCGAAAAGCAAAAGCAGGTAATGCCCTCCAGTGTGAACTCAGAGCAGCTGTATGGCGGCCTGACTGCTGGTGGTGGCAAGGACGATGACCCTGCTTTGGTGTTAGAGGACCGTATACAGAAACTAGGCACCCTACCCTTTCAGGAATTCGTCAAGATAGTTGAGAGTCGAGTCGTGGATAACGAACTGACGCTTGATGGTGTTTCGAGAGTTAGTAATGTCCGCAGTAGGTTCATGGTTCTCCTTCCTAAAATTCGAATGTTAGCAGTTAAGTGGTCCTCTTATGGAAACTTCTATAGGATGCAAGGGATCAATCCAAAAGTGCTGACTCCTCCCGAAATCCAACGCGCAATAGCGCGAGCATTCAAGTACATAAATGTTCCAGAGCGTCAGGCAAATCCGCAGATCGAACAGCAAAACCTGCAGGAAGAAATCGATCGGATCAATGCAGAGGCTGCAGTTGGTACAGTGAGCCGAAGTCTAACCGGTAACTGTGGTAACTATAATCAACCCAAATGCACTCCTGATCCCTTGATTAAAGAGAACATGACCATTGACCAAATCAGCTTTGAGTCGTGCAAGCTTCCATCAGGTCTTGAGCTAAAGCACAGATGCACAATGGCTGGAGCAATTGGCGGTGGTTTGATGCTAGCGGATAAGCGGCTTGAAACTTTGGGGGCTGTGATTGCTGCTGCTGCATTAGTTTGTGTCACCGAATCGACAGCACCAGTAGCCCAATTTTGTTCGCCAACTAATACCTTTAGGCAGACTCCTTCCCTCTAATAGGTGCTATGATCACCCTTGGTGGCAATTCTTTGCGCTGAGGTGACGTGGTGCTTGGCGAATCAAACGATAGATCAGTAGTTATTGGTGTTGATCTTGGCACTCAAAGTGTAAAGGTTGTTCTATATGATTTCAAAGCCAAGGCCGAGCTGGCACATTCCCGTCGCAATTTCGATCTCATAATTGGTGACGACGGAGCTCGTGAGCAGCAGGCAAGTTGGTGGCTTGAGGGGCTCATAGCGTGTTTTGCAGATCTTCCAAAAGAATACAAAAGGCGTGCGGTTGCTATTGCGGTTTCAGGGCAACAGCACGGTTTTGTACCTCTAAGCGCGGATGGCCGCGTTTTGTCTTCAGTAAAGCTATGGAACGACACTTCAACTCTGGCGGAATGCGATGAAATCGAAGCAAAGTTGGGCGGACGTGATGCTGCGATTGTATTAGCAGGTAATCCGATCTTGCCTGGGTATACTGCATCAAAAGTATTGTGGCTAAAAAAAAATAAGCCCGAGGCATACGATGCAATGCGGCATATTTTATTGCCGCATGATTTCATAAATTTCTATCTGACCGGTAAAGTCGGAACAGAAGCTGGAGATGCATCCGGTACGGGATTCTTTGACGTGCGCCGTCGTCAATGGAGTACGGAAATACTCAGCGCGATAGATTGCGAACGTGATCTTAGTAAGTCTCTGCCTCAAATATTGTCACCGTATCAGTCTATTGGACATGTAGCACCGCTAGCCGCGGGGAAATTGGGTTTGCAGCCTGATGTGCTAGTTGCGGTTGGCGGTGGTGACAATATGATGGCCGCGATTGGGACAGGTGCCGTCGCTCCAGGTGCATTAACTGTGAGCCTAGGTACATCTGGTACAATTTTTGCCTATTCAGATCAGCCTGCAATTTCTGAAAACGGGGACTTTGCGGCATTTTGTTCGTCAACAGGCGGGTACTTGCCACTCGCATGTTCGCTCAATTGCACCTCTGCTACCGAGTTAATGCGTTCTACACTTGGCCTCAAAATGGATGATTTCGAAAGTTTATTGCGTTCTGCTGAGGCGGGATCAGCTGGGGTCATGGCTTTACCCTTCTTCAGCGGCGAGCGAACTCCAGAGTGTCCTCGCGGTAGTGGGAGCTTCTTCGGTTTAAATCCGCTTAATACCAATCCGGCAAATTTGATTAGATCGGTAGTTGAGGCAACAGCATACAGTCTCCGGTACGGGTTAGATTCAATGAGAAGCAGCGGGTTAACTGCTAGGATTGCCACGGTCACTGGAGGCGGGGCGCATAGCCCATCATGGCTGCAAATCATAGCGGATGTTTTAAACGTTGAAGTAAAGCTGGCAAAACACGATGAGGCTGCGGCTTTTGGTGCAGCAATGCAGGCTTTGTGGTGTTACCAACACGCTCATGGAAGCGCCTCTTCACTTGCTGATACGATCGGCAGCCATTTGGAATTTGGTGGGCAAGTCCTACTTCGGCCAAATGAGGAGCGAGCGTCCCTTTATACTGAGGCCTTTCGTCGCTACCAGGATCTTGTCATAATGATGCAGGCTCGTTGGACTAATTGATCTTTTCAAACTGATCTTTTCAAAGGAGGGTGTCCAAATGGCTTCCAGCACTACATATTTTCCAAATGTGAAACAAATAACTTTTGAGGGGCCAAAGTCCGATAACCCGATGGCTTTCAAGTATTACGACGCGAATCGCAAGATTGCCGGAAAAACTTTACGGGAACATTTGAAGTTTGCCGTGTGCTACTGGCATAGCTTTTGCGGTGTTGGTGCGGACCCGTTTGGTAGTGGCACTTTGCTTCACAAATGGGATCAGGCTTCACATGCAATGGATCGCGCAAAGGCTCGTCTTGACGCTGCATTTGAGTTTTTTACGAAGCTCGGTACTCCCTACTACTGCTTTCATGACCGCGATTTGGCTCCAGAGGGTGGAACTGTCGTGGAGAGTGAGAAAAATCTCTCTACGATGGTTGATTTAGCAAAGAGGATGCAACAATCGACCGGTGTAAAGTTGCTTTGGGGTACTGCAAACCTTTTCAGCCATCCTCGGTATATGAACGGGGGAGCGACCAATCCAGACATGCGAGTAGTTGCACACGCTGCTGCTCAAGTTCATGCTGCGATTGCATCCACGGTGGAGTTAGGTGGTACATCCTATGTCTTTTGGGGTGGTCGCGAGGGGTACAACTCACTACTAAATACAGACATGAAGCGAGAATTGGATAATTTGGCTCAGTTTTTATGTTTGGCGCGAGATTACGGACGCAAGATTGGTTTTAAAGGTGACTTTTTGATTGAACCAAAGCCTATGGAACCGTCGAAGCATCAATATGACTTTGACGCTGCAACCACCATTGGTTTTCTCAGGCAATATGGACTCGACAAAGACTTTAAGTTAAATATCGAGGCTAATCACGCTACTTTAGCTAATCATACTTTTGCTCACGAATTACAGGTCGCGAGTGATGCGGGACTGCTTGGTAGTATTGACGCCAATCGAGGTGACCCCCAGAATGGTTGGGACACCGACCAGTTCCCGACTAACGTTTATGACGTGGTTGAGGCAATGCTGGTTATATTGAGTTCCGGAGGCTTCAAACATGGGGGTATTAATTTTGACGCCAAGGTGCGCCGAAATTCAACTGATAATGAAGACCTCTTTATTGGCCATATCGGAGCCATGGATACATTCGCGTTTGGGCTGGAGGTGGCAGCTAACTTAATTGAGGCCGGTGTTCTTACTAAGATTAAGGCTGCCAGATATCAGTCTTTCAATGCCGGTATTGGCCTTGAGTTTATAAAAGGCAAGGTGAGTCTAGCTCAGTTACGTGACTATGCTGCGGACTTGCCAAACTTTGCTCCCGATAGTGGCAAACAAGAGCTAGTTGAGAATATTGTTAACCAGTACCTTTTTGGGCGCACATTAACTTAATCAGTGCTCTTTACTGAAAACCGGTCTTTGGGGATCGCGAACCTACTGATGACATCTTGATGCTCGGTAGTCTGGCGCACCATGATGAGTGCGTAGGGATCCACAAAGACGGGGACCCACTCTGGATCATTGATTCGACTGATAAGGAACTTTTGTCCAGCTGGTGTGTAGTCATGCCAGTTAAAGAATATGACGTTAAAGTGAAGCGCTGAATCGAGCTGTTGCCACTTTGTGTTGTCTTCCTGGGCTGGAATATAAACATCAGTAAGAAAGTATGATGGATAGGCCTCCGGTCTATTGTCGACAAATACTTTCGTGTCAGGGAACAAAGTATAAATCAAATAGCCACCGATATCGTAATTGTTAAACATTGGTCCCTTAAGGTCGTGTGCTCGAAAAAACTCAGCAGCGGCTAAAACACCAGGTTGGAGGCCTAACCCAGAACCTCTAAACATTTGCGGGCCGGCGGTGACGGAGAACCAAATCATAGCCACAGCGGAAGCGATGGCGAGTGACATTGAGCGCCAATGCCCAGAACCTAAGGAGTTCAAAGATTGGCAGATCGTGGGTACGAGAAAGAGTCCAAACATGGCGATATTGCGGATAGCGCCCACAGACATCGCAGCAAGAAGTAGAGTGATGGCTAGGCTGGCATAGGGAATTTGTGCAGGTCTGCGTAACACCATCACTGCGACTAAAGTACAAATGATGCCAATTGAGATGTAGACCGGTCCAAAAATGGGAAAATGCATGCCCCTGCGCAGGAAGAACGGGATGCCCTGATTCTCAACAATCATGTAGCCATAGTTACCAAAAATCCTGAATGGATAGGTAGCTAGCCTCCAGCCTTCGGGGTTTATAAGACTAGCAATGCAGCATAAGACTACTGTCCACGTAAGTAGTCTAAACTTATCAATGGCTTGCTGTCGCTTGTTGGCGTCATCAGAAATGCGGGAGTACAGAAAGGATTCAGCGGCAAAAGCACTTATGATGATCATCCCGAAGAAAAAATAAATGTGGCAGTTCACCCACAAAATGACGATCAGCGGCAAGACCAGAAGCCATCCTGGCTTAAGCTTGTCTCGCGTATAAGCATTCGCAATCGCATAGGTTATTGCGCTTAATAAGAAGCTGATTCCCTCTGGCCGTACTTCTGTGCGATAGCTGACCATCGGGATTGAAAGTATTGCTGCGCTGACGACTACCCAGCTTTTGAATTCCAGCCAGTTTGTCAGGCTGACGACCGCGAGAGCCCCCCCAATCAGCAGAATGTAAGATACAGATAACCCAACGAAACCAGTCAGCTGGTGGATGCCATAAAACAATAATCCGCTAAGCCAGTGGTGGTTTACAAAAGGGGAGTGCTGGTGTGTGTCGGAGTAAAAATTAGTATAGAGGACATCTCGATTTTGGAGCACCCATTTGCCGTTAGCTAAATGCCTACCCAAGTCAGCCGTGGAGAGATCGATCAGCTTTGCAGCAAGCAACGCGGCAGCTAGGCAGCTGAGGATTAAACTACAGAATTGGAAAATTTTATTGAGTCGACTAAGGTTCATGGCGAGCTTGCCTTGATCCAAGTGTTTTTAATAGGTTACATTATTTCTCACCATCCCATCAAACGAGTTGATCATGTCAGTCGCAAGTAGCAAACAGTATCAGTCGGCAACTGGAGATAGCACCAGTTGGCTGGTCGATACACTTTTGCTGCTATTTCTAGCTGCGGTGGTTTTTGGCGTGGTCCAGTTCGGTAGACAGTGGTTAGTTGCGTCAACTCCACTTGAGACCGAGGCGTTCGAGATAGATTTATCGCCTTGGGCACTGCCAGCCTACTCGCTGAAATCATTGGCACGCGGATTTTTGGCTTACGCCCTGTCTTTATCGTTCACCTTAATTTATGGATCAATTGCGGCCAAACGACCCAGGGCCGAGCGTGTGATGATACCCATTCTCGACATACTTCAGGGTATCCCTGTGCTGGGCTTTTTGCCGGGACTAGTTTTGGGCCTGGTGGCAATTTTCCCTAATAGTCACGTTGGTCTAGAACTAGCTTGCATCATCATGATCTTTACTGGTCAGGCGTGGAATATGACTTACTCGTTTTACGGCTCGGTGAGATCGGTGCCGGTGGAGCTACGGGAAGTCTCCAGACTGCATAATTTTGGGGTCCTCAAAACTTTTAGGACGCTTGAGGCTCCTTTCAGCATGATCGGATTGATCATGAACAGCATGGTCAGTATGGCGGGGGGGTGGTTTTTTTTGACCACGACCGAAGCCTTCAGGCTTGGTGATAGAGATTTCCGATTGCCGGGAATTGGGTCTTACATGAGTGAGGCTATCGACAAAGGCGATCAGCTCGCACAGGCTTATGCTGTCGCCGCGATGGCTTTCATGATCGTCGCAACTGATTGGTTAATTTGGCGCCCACTTTCGGTCTGGTCAGAACGCTTCAAATCAGAAGAAGTCTCTGGCGATCGAGAAGAATCGTTTGTCTTGTCAGTACTGATGCGTTCGCGGTTGATCATGCAGATCGGCCAGTGGCGTCGTCGAAGACAAACTGAGCGCCGACCAAGGCCTGTCACGCAAAATACCGATGATCCGGCGACCGGAATTCGAACTCGTGCGAAAACCCCCGCTTGGGAGCAAAGCTTACCGGTATTGGGGTGGCTTGCAACGTCGCTTTTCGGTGGATTGGCCTTATGGGGGGGATATAAATTAACGCAATTGATTTCAGAGTTGACTCTTAGTGATTGGGGGCACGTTTTATCGGCGTTGTGCATGACGTTCTTCCGTACCACAGCGGCCGTAATATTAGGGGCTTTGTGGACCGTGCCGGCCGGAATCGTCATCGGAAGGTCTAGGCGGTTGTCACGTAAACTGTCCCCAGTTGTTCAGGTCATAGCATCGTTCCCTGCGCCGATGTTGTTTCCGCTGGTAACCATGGCAATGTTATGGCTCGGTGTTGATTTTGCCTATGGTTGTACAGTGCTGATGCTGGTTGGATCGCAGTGGTACATACTGTTTAACGTAATTGCTGGCGCGCAGTCGATCCCTGGTGACCTAAGAGAGCTGGCAAACATGTACGGTGTGAAGGGGTGGCCACTTTGGCGCACTCTTTATCTACCAGCCATATTCCCATCACTTGTGACAGGCCTAGTTACAGCGGCGGGCGGAGCATGGAACGCCAGTATTGTGGCTGAATTCGTTCACTACAAAGATCAGACCCTAATTGCTCCAGGACTTGGATCTCTGATCACTAAGGCCACCGAAGACGCAAACTTCCCACTGCTTTGTGCTGGGGTGCTGACTATGTCCTTGGCCTTAGTGTTGATCAACCGATTGATTTGGAAGCGTTTGTATGCATTGGCGGGTTCTCGTTTCATGCTAACCGGTAAGAGTTAAATCATGACCATTAAGATTATAGAACCATTTAGCGAAACCGGCAGCCGTGCAGATCTAATTGCCGAGGCGCGGAACATTAGTAAAACCTACGCTGAAGAGTCTGGTGGGGCCCGGATGGCCTTGCAGGATGTCTCCCTTGCGATATCGCCCAATGAAGTGGTCTGTATTTTGGGCCCCTCAGGTTGTGGGAAAAGTACGTTATTACGTATCTTAGTGGGTTTGATCCAGCCGAGTGCAGGTACGGTATTTAGCCATGGCCGCCAGTTACAGGGGATCCACCCCGGGGCATCTTTAGTTTTTCAAAATTTTGCGTTGTTTCCTTGGTTGACTGTTGAAGACAATGTTCGTGTCGGCCTGCACGGGCGGGGTTTGAGTCGGGCAGAAGAGTCAGATCTCATTGCAACGACGCTCGAAAAGGTGGGTCTAGGTGGTGTCGATAGGGCATTTCCAAAAGAGCTATCTGGTGGGATGAAACAGCGCGTAGGATTGGCAAGAGCGCTTGTCGGTAAACCTGAGTTACTCTGCTTAGACGAACCTTTCTCGGCGCTGGACGTGATGACGGCAGAGGCACTTCGGTCTGAAGTATACCGATTGTGGAGCGAGGGCAAATCGGGTTTAAGCAGTGTCCTTTTGATTACCCATTTGATTGAGGAAGCAGTGTTCCTCAGCGATCGCATTGTGATCATGGATGCTAATCCGGGCCGAGTTCGGGCGGTAGTGTCCAATGATTTGGGTCACCCGAGAGAATATAGGTCCCGAGAATTTCAGGATTTTGTAGATCACATCCATGATATATTGACGGCAGTGCACTTGCCTGATGTTCCGGTTGAACCGCGTATACCTCAAGCAACTACTTCTGAGCGCATCACAGCCATTCCAGCCGTGACCCTTGGGCAAATCACAGGGATGATGGAGATCCTTCATGACCATGGAGATGAAATGGATCTCTTCGACCTGAATGAATTCGTGTCACAGGAGCTAGGCCAGACCTTGACTGTTGTAAAAGGAGGCGAGCTGTTGGGACTAATAGAGACTCCTGGTGATCTGGTGAAGCTGACACCTGAGGGCAAACACTTCCTGCAAGCGAGCGTTGCTGACCGTAATGAGTTACTGGCATCTCGCATGAAGGGTCTGGGTATTTTTAGGATGGTCTTGCAAATGCTTGATTCAGCTCCTGAGGGTAGCCTTGAGGATGAAGAGGTAGTCGCGGCAGTAGCCGCGCATTTGCCTCGCGAACCTGCTAAGCAGCTGTCAGATACGGTCTGCGACTGGGGTAGAACGGTTGAACTATTTGACTACGATGCTGTTCGTGAAGTTTGGTCCAAGAAGGCCCATGAGTAGCGTTTCTTGTTCGGTGAAAAGATGGTAAACATAAGCCATTCAGTTAGTTAGGATTGAGTGGCAAAACATGAGCAGAATCCGGAACATAGTTCTTTTAATGTTGATTTGGAGTTGGACTGCGGTGTTGCAAGCCCAGTCCGAGGCAAATCTTACGCTAGATGCAACGGGCTATACGACCAGCGCCAAAAAGCGAGTGTTCTCTCGTTCTGAGCTTCTCAATCACCCTAATCGAAAAATGCTAAAGATTCCCTCTGACCCAAGTTATCCTGGACAATCCATGGAATACGTTGTGGTACCAGTGACGGAGCTTTTCAGGGGGCTGGACCTACCACCTGACGCGGTTATTGAGTTTAAATGCACTGATGGCTTTGCTGCAACCATCAGCCAAAGCCGCATCCTCAACGAGGATTCTCATAGGTCGACGGCGTATATAGCAATCGAAGATCCCAATAAGCCTTGGCCTTCAGTAAAGGGCGGGAAATCAACTGCAGGTCCTTTCTACTTAGTTTGGGACCATCCGGAGGTCTCCGCTATCACTCAAGAGGAGTGGCCATTTCAATTGGCGTCGTTTACCGTAAAGGGCAGCCTGAAAAGCATATATCCTGCGATCTTTCCGGCAACCAATGCAACGTCAACTGTGGTGCGTGGTTTCCGTGTTTTCACGCAAAATTGCTTTCCGTGCCATACCGTCAATCAACAAGGGCCAGCTCAGGTCGGACCTGATTTAAATGTGCCCATGAATATCACAGAGTACTTTGAGGCCAAGGCACTCAGGGCATTGGTGCGTAACCCTCAGAAAGTGCGGTACTTTCCAAATTCTCGGATGAGCAAGTTTCCGGAGACCGTTTTGCCTAACTCGGAGTTGGAAGATCTGATAGCATACCTGACGCACATGGCAGGACGCAAAAGCACCCCGTGAGGAAGGCTGGGTCGATGTTCAAGCGACTATTGTTAATAACTTGTTTCATCTTGCTGAGTAGTCAGCAAGGCTTTGCTAAATCAGATCCGCTGGAGTTTCGCGGCTGGCTGCAATGGTTGAATACGATAGAGCACACCACGCCAGATACTAAAAATGAGATAAATCCCGAGAATCAGGTGCTAAAAATTCCCAGCACCACCTACGCTTCCCTTCTGAGGCCCAATTTTAAGATTACTGCGAATGATGTCCAATTCGTGGTCAGGCCGCGCGTCATTTATCGACAGGATTTCGCCAAGGTGAATGATAAAAACCTGCCAGAGCGAAGTCAGTTACAGTCTTATTTGAATGATGCCTTTGTGCAGTGGACCATTTCTGAGTCTGTCAGCTTTACTTACGGTAAACAGGTATACCAATGGGGAGCTGCTGAGACTTTTAGTCCAAGCAACCGAATTTTTCATGACGTGGCATCCAACCGCGATATTCGCTACGAGGTTCGAGGTAAACGAATTGCGCGCTTGAATTTCAGTTCAGGCAAAGACTTCAATGCTGTGGTTATGGCTGACATCGAGGATGACAAGGATGCTTTAGTATTCAACGCTGATACCAAATGGGTGCCGAGTATCTTGGCCAAGGGTGAATATGGCTGGAATTCGGGAGCAGATTATTTTGGCATGGTCGTTGGAGGGCAACAGAATGGCCTACCTTGGGTAGGTGAATACTTTAATGTCGGGGTCCCGTTTTTTGAGGGACTGTCCATATTTGGTGACGCTAGCCATCAGCGCGGAACTGAGGCTTGGTATCCTGTCGTAAATAACCAAAACACTCCACTGGGTATTCAGCAGCAGATAACATTTAGTCATTCAAAGCAAGACAGTAAACATGTGTTCACTTTGGCGGTTGCCGGTCTCAAGTATGACTTTATCAATGGCACTATATTGCGAGGTGAGTACGTCTACAATGAAGCTGGCTACACAACGGCTCAGAGAGATTTGGCTAGAGCTTCCCTTAATCCTCGAACCCAAAATCAGCAGCCGGTGCTTGCAGAAAATGCGAAACGCTATTTTGCACCTGGTTTAGATATACTTGGGCAACGGTATGCTTACGTATCGGTTTATGTTCCAGACCTGTTCAATGTCAATGATCTGTTGTTCATGGCGAGATCAGTGGTGTCCATAGTGGACAAATCCAGACTTTCGTACGTAAGCGTGGATTATAAGTTGGGAAGCAACGGCACGCTCTCCGTCGCAATCGGTGGGGGCGCAGGCAAAAATAATTCGGAGCTAAAAGGTTACACTGCTCCCATGCAGTATATCGCATACCGTCACGATTGGTGACAGGAGGCAACTATGACAAACGTGACGAAGACGGGTGAAACCTTCGTAGAGTTAAAAGGGATCGTAAAGAACTATCGCCTGGGACAAACTGTGGTGTCAGCGTTGCGAGGGGTAAGCTTGCAATTGCATCGAGGCGAGTTTACTGCGGTTATTGGCGCCTCTGGGTCTGGCAAGAGTACACTTTTGAATATGATTGGGTGTATTGATGATCCTGATTCAGGGAGTATCAAATTCGACGGAGTTGAGGTTACTCAGCTCAGCGACGACGCAAAAAGTCATCTCCGCAACCAAAAAATTGGCTTTATCTTTCAGTCGTTCAATTTAGTGCCGGTGTTGAGCGTTGAGGAAAATGTCGAGCTTCCTCTGTTGATCAATCCAACAATAAGCGTGTCAGAGCGAACCGAAAGGGTGGCGTCAGCGCTTGCTGACGTTGGGCTTAGTTCTTTTATGAAGAACAGACCAGATCAGCTTTCGGGTGGGCAGCGTCAGCGAGTTGCCATAGCCAGGGCACTTGCCGGAAACCCTGACTTAGTATTAGCGGATGAGCCAACGGCTAACCTTGACTCGCAAAACTCGGCAAAAATTATCGACTTGATGTTAGAGCTTAACTCAAAGCGACGAGTTACGTTTCTCTTTTCTACCCATGACGCCAACCTCATGAATCGAGTCTCTCGAATTGTAAACATTCAAGACGGAGTGATCCGTACATGAGTGCTGGCAAATGGAAGCTCGCGCTTCGAAATCTGAGCCGTAATCGACGCAGAAATTTTGCTACTGGAACAGCAATTGCCACGGGCTTTGCGGCGTTGATTGCACTCGGTGGCTTTGTTAATCGGACCGAAAACCATCTTCGGGTTTATACCGTTTATTTAAATCGGGTTGGTCACATCAATATCTACAAGGCCGACGGCCTTGATAAATTTTCTACAAAACCGCGTCTTTACAGTTTGGACGAGACTGATGTTGCTAAAATTCAGCAGGTTATCTCTGAATTAGACAATATTGAGATCCACGGGGGTCAGTTAATAGGTGCAGGCATTGTCGGCAATGGATGTCGTACAGTCCCTTTTGTGGCCAAAGGTATCGATCCCAAAGTAGATCTTCAGCTACGAAATCACGCTGAGATGCGCAAATGGGTCCCGAAACTTCGGGATTTTTCTCGGGGCGCCGGGCTGTGGAACTATGACGAGCAGCTTGGTGGGATTGTCGTTAGTACGGGACTGGCAAAAATTCTTGGTAAAACCGTAGTTAACGATGAATTGCCCAAGGATCAAAAGCCTGTCCTAGTGGTTAACTGTGCAGCACCAGACGCTAAAGATAAGATAGCAGCTGATACCAATGTTCAGTTAGTGGCGGGGAGTTGGAGCGGCATGATGGCGGCACAGGATGCGGAAATTGTTGCAACCTTCGTGTCAGCAATACCGGAACTCGCTAACTCAGCAGTAGAGACCTCTCTAGCGCAATTACAGCGCCTTTACGATACGGGTAGCGTCACCTTTTATTCGCTGTGGCTTAAGGACCCGAGGCAGCTAAAGCAGAACATATCCTTGATCAAGGATCGTCTAGCAGCCGTGGGTCTTAAGGCTGACATATATCCGTGGATGGATGAAAACGTTGCGCCATTTTACTCCGGAACCATGCAATTTGTTTATGTCATGGTGTCTTTTATCACATTCGTGTTGGCTGCTGTTGTTGTTCTCTCGATCTTTAACTCTGCGACTATGACCATCATTGAACGATCTCAAGAAATTGGAATGATGAGATCATTGGGGTTTACGAGAAAACAGATCAGGGAACTATTTGTGATGGAGATGCTTCTCCTTGCCGCGTTCTCTATTATTACGGGTGGAATTGTAGCAACGCTTGGTATTCTTTTGGTCAATAACTTGGGTGTCACTTACAATCCGCCCGGAATCGTTGGTGGCATGATACTTAAGCTCATCCCAAACTTGAAAATTGTCTTACAATCTGGGGTTATAACCCTAAGTTTAGCCGTCGCCACCACCTTGATAGCTGTACGCAAGGTGGTAAGAACAAATATCGCAACACTACTGCTGGGATCCCAACGTTAAAAGGACCCAAGGGTCGGAGGTTTATCATGGTAGCAAGAAAGTCATTATTCACCATCATACTTGGTTTTGTGGCAGTTGGTTCGTATGCATACGGCAAAGGCGGGTCTACGTCTGGACCTGCACCCAGTGCAGAAGAATTGTTGAAGGACTCCGACCGTGCGCGGGGAGCTCTTGAGGGAGGAATTTCTTGGGAGATTGATGTCGAAACCTTTGAGGATGGGGGCCAGAACAAGGTTCATTATCTGGTCAAAGTCAAGGGCGTTGACGCGTTGGCAGAGGCCGTTGCACCGGCCCGCAACAAAGGTGAGACGATGTTGTTTAACGACCGCAACCTGTGGTTCTTCAAACCTGGTCTAAAGAAGCCGGTGGCGATTTCTGCACGTCAGAAGTTGATGGGTCAAGCGGCCAATGGTGATATCGCGTCGACCAACTACTACCGGGATTATGAGGGAAAAGTAACAGGTGAGGATAAAATTGGTTCAGCTGATTGCTACAAACTTGAGCTGAAAGCCAAAGCTAAAAATGTGACTTACGACGGTATCCGTTACTGGATCTCTAAAAAAGACCATCTGGGCCTAAAAGCTGAGTTTTTAACCGTCAGTGGCGATATGTTCAAGAGTGCCATGTTCAAATATAACAACAACGTCAGCATAGACGGCAAGCCTAGCCTATTTGTTAGTGAAATGGATATCTTAGATGCCTTGAAGCAAGGTAGCCATACTGTCATTAAATACAGCAATCCAAAGCCTGAATCGCATCCTGACAGTCAATTCAATATCAATAACCTTGTGAGATGAAGTGATGACGGCACAGTCATTGAGTGTTTACGTACAGATGTCTCGTTTAGCTTGGCGCAATGTAGTTCGCAATTGGCGCCATAGCTTGGCGACGATATTGGCGATTGCCTCGGGTTTCATGGCTGTGTCGCTGTTTGATGGTTTCCTCAAAGAGCTCCATGAACGCAACGTCGATGGTTTTACCACTCGAGGTATGCTTGGACAACTTGTGATCCAAAAGGTGGGAGCTAACGAAGCGACTGCCGATGATCAGTGGCGTTATTCAATCACTAAGGAAGAGCAGGATTTCATCGAAGGATTTCTACACAACGATCCAGATTTTTTGCGACGTGTTAGATTTCTCTACATGGTTGGAATGGTAAATGCGGGTCCCTATAATACCGTGTTTACGAGTTACGCTATTGACGTTAAGGAAGGTGGAGAAGTCCGCGGTGACCGGTGGTACTGGTATACCCTAGCCGGTGAGCCGCTCGATCAGATCAAAGAGCCCTCCATAAGCTTAGGTATGGGACTTGGACACCTTATTGACTGTGAGTCCACCTACCAAGGTCCCAGTTTTCTTTTGGAAGATGGTAATTACGTCCCTGAGAAAAGACCCTTTGTTTGCAAACATCCTCGAGTAACACTTTCGGCAACCACGGAGTCGGCGCAAATCAATGCGATTGATTTGCCTGTTACTGGGCTTTTTGACGCTGGCTTCCGTGAAGCGGACAAGAGGGCGATCAGAATGGACTTGGCTCAAGCACAGCGTTTGCTTGATACAGACAAAATTTCGATGGTCTCTGTTCAGCTAAAGAACAGTGATCATCGGGACGCATTTATCGACCGCTTGCGTCAAGCTATTGCTGCCAAGGGCTATGATTTACAGGTGGATCGTTGGGAAGACCATCCTATGACCTCCTATGTGATGGGTGGGCTGCAGATTCTTCATGTTTTCCGCAACCTATTCATGACCATCGTGGTTCTGATCGGCGTTATGTCTGTGGCAAATACCATGATGAAGTCAGTGAACGAGCGCATTCGCGAAATTGGGACACTTCGTAGTCTTGGATTTCTACGGCGACACTTGGTGTGGATGTTCTCTGTAGAGGGGGCTTGCTTAAGTCTCATCGCTTGTGCAATCGGTCTTGTGACTACAATTGTAGTGACATTCGTGATCGACCACATGGGACTTACTTATCGGGCAGGTATCCTGGCCGTACCGATAAATTTGAAGGTGCGTTATTCTGTGGGGGCCTGGATCTTGAGTGCTACCGTTCTTGGTTTGCTGGCCACGGGTACAGCCTGGTTCTGCTCACGACGGGCAAGCCGAATGGTAGTAGCCGAGGCCATGCGCCATGTCTGACGTGCACTCATTGATTGCACATTTAGAGTCGAGTCGTGCCGGCTCTTTGTTTAGACGCGTCGACGAAGTTCGTTCGATGTTAGTAAAGTGGGTGTCGGTCTTTTTGCTGTGTGTGTCGGTTGGTTTTTATTTTGCTCAGGACATAATCAATTTCCTCAAAATTCCTTTATCAGAAGCACTTCCTGGGCAGCATCAGGTGTTGCACTTCACGGGACCACTTGAGGTTATGATGGCGTATATGAAAGTCGCTTTCGTGGCGGCTTTCTTGATGGCCTTACCTCTTGGATTTTATCAAATTTGGCGCTTTATGATTTCTGCATTTCCTGAGCGGGATCATAAATTGGCAGTGCCATTCTTTGTTAGTTCCTTGCTTCTTTTCGCTCTAGGTGTGGTTTTTTGCTACTTTGTGATGCTGCCTGTGGGTCTAAAATGGTTGGTCGGTTTTGGCGGAGAACAAGCCGATGCAATCATCACGGTTGGTGAATATGTGGACATGCTGATGTTTATGATTGTCGCCTTTGGACTTGCTTTTCAGCTACCGCTTATCATCATCTTGGTTGAGAGGCTTGGGCTGGTTCAAGAACAGACCCTTAAAAAGCATCGCGGTGGTATTCTAGTAGGCATTTTGACCGCAGCAGCTGTAATTGCTCCATCGCCTGACCCTATGTCTCAGGTTGCGTTGGCGGTTCCAATGTATCTAATGTTTGAGGCGGCTCTGCTGGTGATTGGACGTATGAAGAGTCGAGAGCCCATTAAGGAATGAATCCCTTGTGCTGGCATAGACCTTGAAAGCTTTGGTCTAGGTGAAACCTATTGCGGTTTCCACTGCGTCAAAAGGAGCTTTTATGATGCCTGTCAGCAATCTTGGCAAAAATGTTGAGTTACTTAGACAAGATGCCAACAAGATGATCGAAGATTTAGGGCGCTTACAAGCAGATTTAGTGCACGAAGGGCGAGAGGTAACGACCACAACTGCACACAAGTTGGCTGAGGTCGCGCAAGCCCGCTTGGCCAATACTAAAAAGCAGCTTCAAACAGTCGATGACACCTTACATAAACGACCCTACAGCTACTATGCTTTGGGCGGAGCGTTTACACTGGGCATTCTCGGCGGACTTATGCTGCCCTTAACTCGCAAAATACATTGATAAAGTCTCAACGGCGACCAGATTTAAAGGAAAAGGGATTGTGGCAGTTGCCACAATCCTCAAACCCAGGCAAAGCATGGTTGGGCGTTGTCACCGAAAGAGCGTCTTTAGCGTGGCAGCTGTGACAATCATATGGTGTTCCCTCATAAACACCACGTTTATGGCACGAATTACAGGTTGCCCCACGATGTGCCCCGGTTAGTGGAAATTGCGTCATCGAGTGTGAAAACGTAACCATTTGCCAGGTTTGTTGTGTATGGCATTGCGCACAGTCTGGTAGAGCGCTGTTATGATTGTCGTCTTTTTTGTGGCAGAAAATGCATCGTTCACTTGTGCCGGTTAAACGGCGATGGTTATCATGCCCGTGGCATTGCTCGCAGCTTAATAAATTATGTACTCCAACCAAGAGATAATTCTTGTGGAAGTCATCGATCGATGACCAGCCGTGATGTTCTGAATGGCAGTTAACACAACGCCCCCCAAGTTTCCCATTATGAGGATCTTTATGACAGGTGGCGCAGTTCTTAGCTGTTAGATCAGAGAACAAATATTGGCCTTTTGTTCTGTTTGGCGCTGCCGAATATCGAGATAGTGTGGGTTTATGGCATTCCTGGCATTTAAGCCCGGAGTGCTTACCTACCACAGGATAATCCGTTGAGTTGTGATCGAATGGCAGCCGCGTGAGGAAGGTGTCGGTAGTATGGCATTGAGAGCAGGCTTGATCGCTGAACTTCTGGTGGAATTGACCTAGGTGAACATTAGTATGACACTCCGTGCAGTAACCTTTGTCTTGATGGGCAAATTTGTATTTACCCGCAAATTTTCGAGGCTTTTCGGTTAGCAGCTTTGTCGTGGGAGTGTGGCATTGTTGGCATTGATTCTTAATCCGTAGATGATCCCCAGTCAGGCGAAAATGAGTCTGTGTATCGTGATTAAATGGCTTCAGCTGGGAAAATTTCGAAGTGTCATGACAGGTTAGGCATGACTCAGTTTGGTAATCAGGACGAAATTGATCGATATGCACGTTCTTGTGGCAATTGGTACAAAATCCACTGTAAGCATTGCTAAACTTATACACATCGCGGCCGTCGCGAAGATGACAGTCAGAGCAAGGAATTTCAGTGTGACGTCCTGAAAGATCAAATCTTGTCAGATTGTTATGATCGAAACTCTTTTCAAGTTTAGGTAGTTTAGTCCAGCTACTTGTAATGTGGCAGTCCGTACATTTTTTACCAATTAGGGTCGGTGGGAATTTCCCAATATGTGGATTTTTGTGGCATGATTCGCAGGTTTTTTGATTCAACTCTGGCCATGAGTAACGACGGGGCGAGTCTTCGGCACTGGAAGCAGGATCAATCTTAATGTGGCAGTCATTACAAGCCACAGTTAGGTGCTTACCATCAATCTTGTATTTGGTTTCGATGTTATGATTGAAGCGCGGTGGCGGTGGTAGTCGGTTTGGTCTGACAGTGTCGTAAATACCCCCAATTTTCCAACTGTCGTCGCGGTGACATTGATTACAGTCAGTTGTTTGTAACTTGCCGGTGAATTGGTGAGGGTCATCCTTCTTGTGGCAACTTAGGCAATTTGGGGTTGGGCCAAAATACCTTGTGGCATCTGGTTTCAAAGCCTTTCCGTGTCTAGTCTCCTTATGGCACTCCTGACATTCAATCTTGCTATGCGGTGGAGATAGCTGGAAGCCGGTCTGGCTGTGATCAAAACTTTTTTTGTCCACGGAAATAGAATCGTATTCCCGGCCCTTATGTTCGCTATGGCAAACTAAACATGGCTTGTTTGTAAGCTTGTGAAAAGACCTGGGCTTCTCTATCGATTGACGAATATCCTTGTGGCAATCAAGGCATTTTTTATCTGGAACCCCTTTTCCTGCGGCATGACAACTAAGGCAATTGGCGTGTTCTAAATCTTTGTGCGCCTCAGACAGAGGTCCTGGAGCCAAGAGTTTGTTCATGATGCCTTGACTGTTGCCGGTGCCCTGAGGCTTCGGGGCAGCAAAACCTAAAGACGAGCTAAACGTCAAAAACAAATTAATTATCAATAAATTAAGTCGGTTCATTCAATACCTCGCATTCGGTGGCGCGACGTCGCGCAGAGGAGTGAGCTCGCGCGTACCGAACCGATAGCCAATGGTGATTAGTCCACTGGCAATTCTATTGTTTTCGTCGGCGGCAAATTCACCCCCAGCCGTGGCTAGGATTTGCTTAGAAAGATAAATGCCAAGATTGGAGTTAACGACAATTTGATTTAATTCGATGCCAGAATATCGACCTTGTCGGGTGTAACGAACGGACAGATCGCCCATCCAAGTGTCTGCAAAATAATTGCCGGATGTGGCGATAAAAAAATCTCGGCTGATAAAGCCCTTTCGTATTCCAACGAAGGCGCTAGCTTGGGCGTGTTGGGCGGCAAAGCGAGTAATCGTTCCGCCGACTGTAAGCTCCTGTTTTTGCAGATTGTCAATTGATCGTTGGCCTAGAATCAAAGTCGATTCAAGCCTAAATCTTTCATCAATCCTATATTGCACTAAACCGCGTCCCTGTGAATAGGGGCTGGCTACTAAAGGCTCTAGGATATCTTGCTGATGTCGATAAGCTCGCAGGTCTAGGTGTGAAACACCAAGTCGTGCTGAAAGCTTCGAATTAAATCTTTCATCCCACTCGAGGCGACCATCTTCAAGCTGCGGTGAGCTTTGTCCAGTGACATTCAAATAGCTGCTTGCTCTGTGGCTTGGTCCAAAATGAAGGAGGCTCTGGTTAATCCAGGTGTTGGTTATGATCGCGCTATTGTTTGGGTACTGAGGGCCAGAAATCAGAAAGTTGGCAATATACTTACCATCGTCCCAAGATTGACCCTCGGATTCATAGATATGAAACGCGCCCGCTTGGTAGAGGTCGGTACCGATATCAGCCACTGGCTCATCGTTGACTCGGGGTTTGTAGCCAGCGAAAGTACCAATTCGGTGACTGGAGTTTAGGCGTATGCCTATTTCTGCTCCGTCATTGAATAAAACGTTATTGGAACCTGGTAGAAAGCGACCGATGGACCAAAAATATCGATGAGAATGACCTGGATCGCGAAAATAAAGCTGCCTTATTCGGAGGGAGTTGCGTCCTGATAACTCTAAGCGTTCAGAATCAACCTTATCGAAAAAGTCATGACTGTCGCGCACATCAATAAATGCTTGATATTGCTGGGAGGTGATTTTGGTTAAATCTAGCGTAAATCGAGTTGAAGCTAAGGCCCGATCGTTATTTTTTACACCGCTCTCTTCTGCAATGAACTCCTCGCGCACCACATAACCACCACCGAGCAGGTAGCCGTGGTAGTCAAATGCATTGAGTCTTGCGGGGAAGAGGCTCATGCCAGCTATAAACATGATTAAACTGCAGATTATCTTTTGCGCCATCAGGATTCTGAGCTCCAGCTCGGAAACTTGTGACAGCCCACACAATCGCCTGACTGAGCGTGAGGTGGGGCTGGACGCATGGATCCGTGACAGAAATTACAGCTTTTGGGGGCAGGCGCATGGGAGAATTGTAGATACGATCCCCATGATTTATCACTAGTGTAGCGGTGGCAAGAAACACAATCGAGCCCATTCCCGTGAGCTGTTTGATAGACAGGAGCCGGTCGGGTCGCTTCATGACAGACGGCGCAGGCATTGTTAAAACCTGAGTGATCAAATCGAGGAGATTTCCACTCTGGGTTGCTAACTTTTGGTCGACCAAATCCGCATGCGCTGAGAATGCTAACAGATAGGATGAATGTGATGACTTTCTCAGCTTTTGAAAGGATGTGCATCATGTGGGGCTCGGCGGTCGACTGAGGGGTTCGCCGAATTTCTTGTCGACCAAAATACCTAGCTGATTAAAGAATTTGGTCTGCATCTCGGCGCCAATGAAAATAAAAAGGAAGTCGTTTCTTAGTTGCTGACGTTGCCCACGAACGACAATTTCAAGGTAATCCTGGTGAATTGCTTCAACTTTTGTTTCGAAATATAAATTTACACGTCCATTTGCGGCGGCGGCTCGGACTTTAGACTCGTTAGTATCGTTACATCGATCAAAGCCGGCGGTCACAGCGAGCATAGAAACAGTATTTGCCAATCCCTTTTTACACAACATATCCACAGCCTCTGCGGCAGAGTTCCCACTTCCAACTACTGCGATGTGCTGACCGTGGTATTGTTCAGGTTCAATGAGATTATAGGTTACCTTTGGCATCGACTCACCGGGGACTCCGAGTTTTCGCGGACTTCCTCTAACTCCGGTGGCTAGGACTACGCGATGAGAGCTTAGTTTACCAGCGGATGTGTCCAGTTCGAATATTTGTCCATTTTTCGTTAGGGTGTGGAACTTGGTTTGCTCTCTGATGACGAGCTGTTGCGCGGTACGTATATCCTCCCATTTTGCAATCAGCTCTTCTTTGCTCACTTTGTGGCGCGGAAATTTCATCGGACCTACCAGAGGTAGATCTGCTGGTTGCGACATGATGATCTTTTGCCGCGGAAAATTTGCAATTGTTCCGCCAAAGTGGTCTTGTTCGATACAAATATAGTTAAGGCCTCTCTCTTTGGCGGCAAGCGCGGCAGCAATACCGGCGGGGCCGGCACCAATAATTACAAGTTCGTAGTCTGCCGCGGCAGTACGAGGTTCCCGTTGTAGTTGCTTTGCCGCGTGTTCGACAGCTTTTCGTCCTTGGCGAACAGCGTTTCTGATCAAGCCCATTCCGCCCAGCTCACCTGCGATGTACAGTCCTGTAATATTAGACTCGTAGTTGCTCGTAATCCGCGGAATTTCCTTGCCCCGAGTCTTGGTGCCGAAGACTAAAGTGATGGCATCAAATGGGCATGCCGCTTCACATTCACCGTGACCAACGCATTTAGTTGGTGCAATGAGAGCGGCGCGGTTATTGACCAGTCCCAAGATTTCGCCCTCAGGACAGGATCTAACGCATGCTCCACAGCCCGCACAAAGGTTAGGATCTATCTTTGGATGAAGGGAAAATGGTTCGGACAACTGTTTAGTGATAGCGTCATTGAGTGTCGCCTTAGCAGCAATTTGCCGTGATTTGGTGCGACGATATACGCCAAAAACCATGAAAATAATGATCAGTCCCAAAATGACGCTGAGATAATCGGAGATGAAATACGACCAAGCAGTTAAGTCCAAAGTCCAGAGATCTCCGTTAATATCGCAAAATCTTTACTTAACCCGGAATAGTAACTCAGCAACGATGTGGATTATCGCAACAACGTACATGAATATTGCGAACGGCACATGAAACGTGTGCCAGTAGCCCATTAAGCGCTTATATGTGTCGAGCAATAGTAGCTTGCGTTGCATTATCCCGTATTCTTTGAATTTGCGGTGCACTGCGCGAGAGGTTCCTGGAGGAACTGCAATGGGTTTAGTATAAAAGTGAACATCGCCAAGTATGGAATACGCCAATACTATTAGCGGATTTTGCGGTACATCTTTCAGATCGTGGCCCCCAAATGCGAGTCGGACTGCAGAATGTTTGGCATATGCCAAAGAATCTGCAGTGTATATTTTTGGCGCCATCGTATTGAGTTTTTGAAAACCTTCGTCGTAACGCTTGAGGTCTTTTTTTAAACTGCCTCGCTGCTGCAATAGCTGGGTGTAAAAATACCGACCCACAACTCCGCTCCCGGCGCTTATCATCATGCTCCAAAAGCTGATAGCGACAAGGCCGCCAACTTTGAAATCCGAGTGAAATACAATCAAGCTTGGTCCAACGAGTCCACAAAGGATGTGGAAATCGAGCCAGCCAGCCACGCGCCCAATATTTTTGAGTACAGGGAGCCTCTTTCTAAGGAGGTACAGATTTGTCAGACAGATAATGCCAAATCCCGCCCATCCGAGCCAATAGCGCAAAGCATCGCCCCAGGCCGTATTAAGCCATCGCCAGCTGCCTGCGAGCAGGGCTAACATCGTAAGCCAGATTCCGACGTAGATACGACTGTTCAAGAGATCACCCGTAGAGACCTACTTTCTAGCCGATTATAGCACGGGGTGATACTAAAAAAGTCCAGTTAAATCGTCGTGATGGCGTTTTTTTTAAAAATCGCCAAGTGTGCCTCAATATTTGACGCGAATCGACCGAAAAGTATTGGGATGGCCAAGGGGCGTTCACTGCCTTAAGGGTCAACTAGAGGTTCCACAAAGGAGTTAGTGAATGCTTGTTAGGTTAATGTGCCCACTTTTAACTGTGGCTGGATTTCTGATCTCATGTAGCTCGGCATCAACCTCGTCACCTAGCCCGGCTGCTGGCCCGAGTACAACTGGGTCCACTACCCTGTCGTCTGCTTATACCAAGAAATGTTCTGGTTGCCACGGTGCAGCAGGGGCCACCAAGCTAGGTAGTGCGGCACTTAAAGGTAGCACTACGGCTCAGGCAACCTGGGAATCGGCTATTCGTAAAGGCGTTGGATCAATGGATCCATTCGCGACATCGGTATATTCAGATACCGATATGAAAGCTGATTATACGATCCTGACTGGCAAGACCTGGAAGTGATCAAAAGCTGGTTTCACAAGTTCTCGCCTGCGCAAATGGCAGGTGGGCTGCCTTGTTTTCGTGCCATTTGAAATTGGGGTCGGTTACCGACCAGCTTATGCCTCCAGCATAGCCGTCTTCAAACCAACTGGTCAGTAGATCGTTCACTGAGATGCCCGTTAATCCCGTCAACGGAAATTCTCCCATGACTACCGGCTTACCGCTAATACCAAACTCCTGCGGCGACTTGTGATAGGGCCATTGCTGGTGAACCCAGTCATAAATATGGAACTGATAAAAGTCTAGATCGAGCTTTGACCATGCGTTTTTCCACTTAATGGCGGATCCACCGACAGTGATCAAAGCCCGACTATTTGCTCTCAGAGTTGAGGTCAAGTCAGTAAGAAAGGTCTGCATCTCTTCGTGATTAAGAGCTTCAACATCGGGTAGCGGTTCAAAATCCGGGTCGCCATGAAGGCTGGGGCCTTTCATCGCCCATTCTGGCTCATTGATGAGGTCCCAGGCGATGAGGCGTTTCCTGTTTGGGCTGGCCTCCGCAGCTGCAGCCATGGGAGCAATGACGTTTTGCATCAATGCCTGTCGTTTAACTTTGTCGATGACAATAGGCTTTATGCCAGGAAACAATCTGTTGCCTACCATTTTAGATGGTCTGAATGCGTCAAAAGAAAACACAGTTAGCATTAAATAGAGATCGTGCTCGGCCGCTAGGTCCAAGGCCCGTCGCAAATCCTGATAAAAGGTGCCGCCGAGTCCGACTGGCGTGCCGTTGCCATCTAAGACCATACCGTCGCCGCGAAGATCTGCAAAAATCCACCAGCGTATGACATTGCTCCCGTGCTTTTTCATATCAGCAAGTTCAGCACTGACTTCCGGAAGGCCACTGACTCCAGCCAGGCCCCATTGTTGAAAGCCACCAAAATCGCTGCCAAAGCCATGCCATGCGTAGTTAACGCCATGAAGGAAGCGGGTTTTGCACTGCCAAGTGATGCCACCAGCTACCGGACAACTATCAACGACCTTCGAGCAATCTTCGTCCTGAGACGTTGCATGAACCCTCCTCGAAGCGTCTGTCGATGCGCTTCCAGGTGACGTTCTTTGACCAATCGCAGTTGATTGACTACCTTCAGTGACAGAAGCTCCGACCTCGCCATCAGGACGGACCTTGTCAACGGATTTGGCGCTGGAGTCTGAACAGCTCAGCAACAAAATCATAGAGAATACGGGGGGGATCGCAAAAGATGAAAAGTTGCGCACGACGACCTCCTCGCTACCTTTACAGGCCAAACTTCCTGACTAGCTTCGGGGCAGTGTTTGCTTGATATTTATGTTTTATACGGTCGAATTCTCTAAATGTATCATAATTCCCCATGTGAGGGGAATAGGTTGGGATAAATCATTTAATGAGGTGCGCTGATGTTGGTTCGCTTACTGTCGTTGCTACTAGTTTTAAACGGCTGTCGCACTGTCAAAAATGATGATGGAAAACTTAAAGTTGTTGGTGGCGAGCTGGCACTTGAAACTGATTCAATCACGAAACATACAGTCGGCCTTGTATGGGAAAACCAGAATAACAACACCAACGGATGTAGTGGAGTTTTAGTCGGTAAGAGGTGGGTATTAACTGCGGCTCACTGCTTTACCGCAGCAGGAAAAGTCGAGGGTCTACAAGTCTCTTTTGGCACAAAAAGAGACACGGAACCCAATCATCTGATCAGAGCCAGTTTTTTTTCACGCTTTGAGAGGATGATTTTGCCATCGGTGGATTCCAGTAAGCAAGTTTATCCAGAAGATGATTTAGCCCTGGTGAAACTAGAATCAGATGCACCTATTGATTATTTTGCAGCAAAAATTGCTGGTCCAGAAGTAGAGCTAAATGCCGGTGATTTATTGGTGATGGCCGGTTTTGGTAGCACTAAACCAGACGAAAAGGATGCGGGACTTTTGCGCAAGGCTGTACTTCCCCTCAGTGCCATAGACAAAGAATCATCACAGCTGAGATTTAGTGACCATGCTCGGTCTTCAGATTTCAAGGGATCGTGCTTTGGCGATTCCGGCGGACCAGTCTTTATCCCGAAAGACGGAGAACTGATTGTCGTGGGTATTGCAAGTGGGGGGGATTATCGCTGCCGGGAGCGGAGCATCTATACAGACATCCGCCCTTATTGGGGTTGGATTATTCCAATAATTACAGATATTTAATATCAAAAAAACATCAAGTTGGAACTCTCGAACTGATGATCCGGTCCGTCAGAGTTAAGTAGCGAACCCAAAAAGCCGATATTCGGCTAAGGCGAGTTATGCCTGCGCGACTGGCACGCTTTTGGGGGATCTATTCGTGACTGATAAAAAGTTCATCGAACTCCATAAGGAATCTATCCGGAACATTATAAGTCCGTTGCGTCGCCAGATTTCATTGAGTGAGATGATCCACGATGCTGAGATTAGTGAGAGTATGAGATCTCCGCAGCCGGTCATGGTTATAAGCAAGGCGTCCAAAGTAGGACGCGGCCAGCTCGAATTTGGAAGCAGTGGCTATACCGTTCACGTGAAGGCAAATAAGCTGGCCGTAAGTAATAATCAGTGCATCATCGTAGTATTCAAAAATGCTGAACGTGAATATTTTGTGCAGGCGCGCACCAAGGAAGTCTTTGCCGATAAGATCAATCTGGCACCAATAAACCCTAGATTCTATCATCGCATCGGCCTAAAAAGCACAGCTACGGTTACTTTCCTTGATGAAGCTGCAGTCGATCAGATCACTGGTGGAAATATTACAATTCGGCGAAGCGAGCTAACATACGACGACAAACGGAAGATTCATTATTTTGCTCGCGATCATGTAAAGGGCAATACTGCTGTGCGTGATCTTCGTAGTGCTATTAATGGAACTTCGATGACAGCGACTATGGTTGATCTGTCGCGTGGCGGGTGTGCACTAACAGGAACTCAGGTAGCTGATCCGGCGGCAGCAATTGGTTCGGTGGGCTACTTGGAGACCACGGTTAAATGGGGGCGTAAGGTCGGAAACTATTCCTGTTTCGTCGTAATTAAATCTGCAGAATTCGATGTAGACGGTGTCAGGTTGCGCTGCTCGTTCCTTGAACCGCTTACCTTCCTTCCAAACGCATTGGTCGATGGAGCCCGAGAATTCAATCTTGAAGCTACGGGCGCTAAAGAGCTGGTTATAAATGGCACCACCCATCCTGGAGATAGCATTGTGCGAGCAAGGCTTCCTTTGGGTACCACGGTAGTCGACGTAATTGCGCAAAATGGTCGATTTACTCGTCAGTTCCTTGAAATCAACGACAAAAGCGAGCAGGGAGTCTCGATCGGTGAAAAAGCCGAGAGCAAATCAGCTTGATGCCCAAATACCTGGGCAGTTGGAGAATTTATGGTGCAGGTCGACGTAATTTGGTCGTATGCTTTTGGTGCTTCCTTTGCTGCTGCTTCGGCTAGGTCTTTAGAAAAGACCGAGGCACCTTTTCAAAATCATGTTTACACCAGAGTACTCCTCTTTCTGTCCATACTCTTCGCGCCTTCAGGTATTTGGCTTTTGTCAGCCTTTCCAAGCTGGGAAACAATGCAGGTCGCGAGTCAAATAGCCGACCTTCCACCTTGGCTAATGACTCTATTTGCGGTCACCAATGTGACTCAAGGAATACTAGGTTACTACGTAGGCTACCGTTTTTCACGACGCGGTAAGTTCTACGAGGCTCATGTGAACGTAGCTTCGGCGTGGATTGCTTTTTGGTTTATTTTAGTGTGCGGTTGGGACACGACTGGTTGGCAACGCTTCCTATACGATCCAACTATGAACAGCAATATACCTTGGGCTCCTGGTATGCACCAAGGTATCAACTTCTTCACTGGCCCAGTATTTCGGACCCTTTTGGGGATGGGTGTATTTTTTATTCCCTTTTTATTTCGGGGGCTAGTGAGAGCCAATTACCAAGATTTGATCAGTCTATCGGAATCCACGGGGACGAAGCGTCCTGATATTCGTCAAATCATTCGGCGAAGTCTGCTCACAATGTTTTCTATCTATCTGTTGATTGCCATTGCAGCATCAA
>OMIY01000372.1 GCA_900299215.1 bacterium
CATGAAGACCAAGCGGGAGTAGCTCAGTTGGTAGAGCGTCAGCTTCCCAAGCTGAAGGTCGCGGGTTCGAGACCCGTTTCCCGCTCCAATTCTCTTGTAAATTTCACAACTTAAAAATATTTCTCAAGTACTTTTGGTGTGTTGCCGAAACCCCTCTCATACGTTCGGGAGGTGTGGCATGGCCCAGGCATTGAGCAACTTTGACAGAGCTGGATCGGTACGGCGGGTACTACGCCGGGGGGATCAGCATGTCTGTGGACTTTGTCGCAATGAGTACAGTGAGTTAACCGTTGCGCAGGCTTGTGTTGTTAGGTGTTGGTCGGAGTTTTTGGGCATGAACCCAGTGTTAACTCGGCACAAAGGTAAACTTATCAGTTACCGTTGTCGCTTTTGCGCCAGGGATTACCAGGATCTCAATGATGCTAGCAAGTGTGGTCATGCCTGTAGGGAAAAGCTTAGGGCGGCGTTTGAAGTTGAATCGATGCTTACGGAAGAAGTTGGTGACATTCCGGCCAGTCCTCCCAAGCGCGTGAAGCCACGCCTGCGTATGGTTTATCTGCAGCCACCGCGAATCCTTAAGAAAAAGGCTCCGGAGTCTACGGCCGAATCTCACGACGCGGATGGCCACGAAGCTCCGGCTGATACCGCAGCACCCGGAGCTTCTGCAGCAACCGAGGCGACTCAGGCGGGATCCGAAGCTGCGCCAGTTGCGCACGCGACTCCAGCAGCCGACGACCATGCAAAAGAGGGTGAAGGCAAACACGACAAAAAAGTTGATCACGCTTAAGCCAGAAAAAACCTACACGCCAAGTAAAGCTGTGAAGTTTACCGTGATGCTATATCCTGAGAGACTTCCGGAGTCGCGCTGTTCAGTGTTTGTACCTTTGGTGTAAGCTGCCGTGTATGTAGCAAACATCGGGGTTGCAGCACCGACCATCAGCACATAACCTTCAATGCGAGTTTTTAATAGGTCTGGCGTATTGCCGTGCGGTCGTGCATTGGTTAACCAGGAAAAGAACACTCCGGGAATGAGGGTTAGCTTGCTCAAAGTCATTGTGTAGGAGTCAACCAATCCTCGAGTGCTTGCAGTCCCATTACCGGAATCCAAGCGATTGCGTCCTACCATGAGCCCTTTTAATGTCCCGTAGCTTAAACCAAGGGCAAATCCGTAACCACCCTCTGGGCTCCTAAGGTTAGCCTTCTGAGCACTAAGACCGGTCCATGCGCTGATACCGAAGCCCGAATAATCAACCTGCAACTGACTATCATAGGTGGGTTGGTAAGGGCCTTGAAGGATGTCAGCACTAACTATGGCAAGCCAATCTTCGGCGATATGGCCAAAGCCGATCTGAATTGCAGTGCTTGGGCCAATTAGCTGGTGGTTGTTTGAACCTTTTAGGTTTTCTTGTAACCCCGTGAGGCCAAAGCTCCACACGCTACCTTTGGTTTCGCGTGACATGGTCGATGTGGCGACCGCAGGAGCGCCAATTCCGAGCTGGCTTTTGAAAACCAAGAGCAGAACCGTCACAATCTTCAGCCATCGGCATGTCATTTAACGGCACCGCCTTGGCGCTTTTTAAGGCTACGAATAATCACGATTGAAAGTTCGTACATACCGTACACAGGTACTGCTAATGCCACTAGTGAGACCGGGTCTGGAGGTACGATAATGGCCGAAATTAGCAGGATTGCGAGGATGATAAAACGGCGATATGCCGTTAGACCATCGACCGATATGATATCAAGCATGGCAAGCAATACGATTAAGACGGGAATTTCAAAGACAGCACCAAATCCGAGCATTAACACGGTTAGTAATGAGACGTAGTCCTTAATCGTGATCAGAGGCTGTCCAACTTCAAGCCCTAGACCAATCAAATACCGAAGCGAGAGTGGAAGTATCAAGAAGTAGCAAAAAACGATGCCGATGCAAAATACAGCAACCGACGCAATCATGAATGGAAGGATAAACTTACGCTCCTTAGGGTAGAGAGCGGGTTCAAAAAACTTCCAGAACTGAAACAGCCAAAACGGGCATGCTGTGATGATGCCAACTAAAAAGGCAACCTTCATATCCACCATAAAGACGTCAAGTGGACCGGTGAAATGTAGGCCTTTAGAGCCACTTGGTAGCACTGCCAGCAGCGGCTGCTTCAGGAAATTAATAATCGGATCAACAAAGGCTAAAGCCAGACCACATGTTACAAAGATGATGACCAATGCTTTGGTCATCCGCGATCTGAGTTCAGATAGGTGCTCCCAGATGGACATGACCTTACCGCCGTCGATCAGTTCTTCGTTGATCACTTGGTCGTCGGTGGTGGTGAGTTGATTTGCTGGCGGTAGTTTGGGATCACTCATGCTAATGGGCCTCTAACCAGTTATGACCGACTCCTACTGACACACTTAGTGGGACGCTAAGTATCATGGCTTTCTCCATGCATTCTCTGATTAGCGGCACCACGTGATTGACCTCGGTTGCCGGACTTTCAAAAACAAGTTCATCATGGACCTGTAATAGCATCTTGGTCTGAAGTTGCTCGGCAGTCAAACGTTGGTCGATGACCACCATCGCAATCTTGATCAGATCGGCAGCACTACCCTGGATTCGGGTGTTAACTGCTATGTTTTCCGCCGCCACCACCGATCTTTGATTGGAGTCACCCAAGCCAACGACCGGACGTTGACGACCGGTCACAGTGCGCGTCATACCAGTGGTCCGCGCCTCTGCAATAGTCGCTTCGATAAAACTGTTGATGCCAGGATAAGATGCGAAATAACGATCGATAAACGCCGATGCCTCGGCAACTGAAGTGCCGGTCTCGGCTGCTAAACGTCTTGCGCCCATGCCATAAAGGATCCCGAAGTTAATTGCTTTGGCTCGGGCGCGTTGCTCATCATTAACATCTTCAGGGGCAACTCCAAAAACTCTTGCAGCAGTCGAGCGATGAATATCGACCCCGCTCACAAAAGCTTGAGTAAGCGACTCCTCCTGCGCTAGATGCGCCAGTAAACGTAGCTCAATTTGCGAGTAGTCGGCCGAGATGATCCGATGATCAGGGCTACTTGCCGTGAAGGCTTTGCGCACCTCTCTGCCCAGATCCGTACGAATCGGAATATTCTGCAGGTTTGGTCCCGAGGAGCTAAGGCGCCCCGTAGCAGTCCCTGTTTGATGAAATGAGGTGTGTAACCTGCCACTTGTAGTGTCAACAAGTTCAGGCAATGCCGTAACATAAGTGCTTTGTAGTTTGCTGATACCGCGGTACTCGAGCAAAGCCTTGGGCAGTGGGTGATCGGTAAGCCGGCTAAGAACAGATTCATCAGTTGAGAATCCACTCTTGGTTTTTTTTAGATTCTTGATTCCAAGCTGCTCATGAATCTTTAGTTTATTAAACAAAACGTCTGCAAGTTGCTTGGGGGAATTCAGGTTGAAATCCTCGCCGGCTAAGGAGTGTACTTGATCAACCAACTGGTCGCTCATGGCTCCAAGCTCTACTTGAAGCCGCTGTAGTTCACGCCGATCAATGTGAACCCCAGTCTGCTCCATAGCTGCCAAAACTGGCACTAAAGGCATATCGATGTCTACAAGCACTCGCGTGAGCCCAGCAGCTTCCACTTTGGGCATCAGATTGTGATAGAGCTGTAACGTGAGATCGGCATCCTCACAAGCGTAGCGAGTGACCTCAGCTAGATCGACGTCCAGCATGGGTAGCTGACCCTTTTCACCAATTAAACTACTTGTCTTTATCTTGACATAGTTGAGATGCCGCAGGCAGCAAGCATCTAAACCGTGCTGACGACTACTGGCATCGAGTAACCAGTCGCAAATCATGGTGTCGACAAAAGGACCGCGTACTTCTATGCCGACATTACGCAGCATCTGAAGATCAAACTTAACATTGTGACCAACTTTGATCTGGTCACTTTGGCTGAGAAATGGACGTAGCAGGTCGATGGCTGCTGCAGCGCTTATTCCGGAAAGCTGTTTGTCGTTAAGTGGTATGTAATACGCAGCGTTGGGTTTAGTGGCGAAACTTATACCGATGGGGCGGTCGCTGCAGATATTAAGCCCAGTGGTCTCTGTGTCTAAGCTGAATACCTGAGATTGGCTTATTTCTTGGATGACGTTAGCGATAGATTGCGGAGTATTTGCGGTAATGTATCCCGAAACCGTTGTGTCAGCTTGTCGCGGGGGCTCAGCTGCTATTTGGGACGCATCTAACTGAGGCTCAGCCAAGTGTGGCTGCGCCTGAGGGTTTTGGGTTGGTGCAGTTGCAGCTGAGTTGGATGTCGAAGATTGGAGAGCGTCAAGTTTTTTGATGAGGCCACTGAACTCAAGCTCCATGTACAGCTCGCGCAGCTCTGGATTTGTAACGGCCCGGAGGTATTCACTGGAAGCGTCGGCAAGGTTTACAGGAAGATCTACATCGGTTTTGATAGTGACCAACTGACGTGAAAGTAAGCCGAGATCGCGGCCGTTAAGGAGGGCTTCCCGCATCTTTTTATTGCTGATCAGCGGGATATTCTCGAGGATCCGTTCCAAGCTACCATATTCAGCAATCAGTTTGGCTGCACCTTTTTCGCCTATGCCAGGTACTCCGGGAACGTTGTCTGAACTGTCTCCGATCAAGGCTAAGCAGTCGATCACCTGCTCAGGAGAACACCCAAACTTAGCTTGAACGCCAGAATCATCGATGATCGCGGCTTCCTCTCCTTTTTTGGGCTGATAAAGAAAGGTGTGAGCGTTGACCAGCTGCATGAAGTCTTTATCCCCCGAAACAATATAGACCTGAAGCTCGGGGCTACCCCATTGCTTCGCCATACTGCCGATGAGGTCGTCGGCCTCAAACCCGGGAATGCCGAGTAGGGGGCAGCCAAACCCTCGCCAGAGGCGGTCTAGAAGCGGCAGCTGAGCCACAAGGTCTTCCGGCATCGCCGAGCGGTTGGCCTTGTATTGGGGATAGAGCTGGTGCCTAAAGGTGGGTTCGCGAACGTCACGGGCGATCACCAGGTAGTCTGGGCGCTGCTCGGTCAACAGCTTGTGCATGAACATGGCCGTACCAAAGACAGCTGCAACAGGCTGTCCGGACGAGGTTGTGAGTGGGCGGCCCATGCCAAAGGCATAGTAGGAGCGAAAGGCGATGGCCATGGCATCGACAAGAAAGAGACGCTTGCTGGTCACTGGTTACCTCGCAGCCGAGTAAGAGAAGTGTAAAATCCTGGCAAATCCTAAAGCAAAAGGCCTTTCACGGGTTTGCCATATGCCGGGGTTTTATGTACCATAACCCTTAACTTAGTCGAACTGGAGAGGTTGCAACATGAGTGATTTTGCTGAACTGAAGCTCGAAGGCAAGACCTACAAATTGCCGATCATCGTCGGTTCTGAGAATGAAAAAGCTATCGATATACGTAAATTACGTGCCGAAACCAATTATGTGACCCTCGACTCTGGCTACGGCAACACGGGCGCTTGCAAAAGCGACATTACCTTTATCGACGGTGAAAAAGGCATTCTCCGGTACCGCGGCTACCCTATCGAACAACTCGCGGAGAAGTCGACTTTCGTCGAGACTGCTTACCTTCTCATGTACGGCAAACTCCCCAATCAGAATGAGCTTAGCCAGTTCCGCGAGATGCTGACCCGTCACTCACTGATTCACGAAGATATGCTGCATTTTTACGATGGATATCCATCGACGGCGCATCCAATGGCGATCCTGTCATCGATGGTGTGTTCGCTCTCAAGCTACTACCCAGAGTGGCTTGATCCCCATGACAACGCTCAAGTGGCTCAGCTGATGCCGCGCGTTCTATCGAAGATCCGCACCATCGCGGCTTATTCCTACAAAAAATCGATCGGTCAGCCGGTCATCTATCCTAAGAACTCACTCGATTACTGTGCAAACTTCCTCTACATGATGTTTGCTGTTCCGTCTGAGCCTTATGAGGTAGACGAGGACCTGGTGAAGACCCTCAACATGCTCTTGATCCTTCATGCAGATCACGAACAAAACTGTTCGACCTCGACGGTGCGTATGGTCGGGTCCTCGGACGCCAACCTCTTTGCATCCATCGCCGCTGGTATCCTCGCGCTGTGGGGACCTAAGCACGGTGGTGCTAACCAAGAAGTTATGGAGATGCTTGAGGAAATCCAACGCAACGGCGGCGACGTCAAGAAAGCGGTGGAGCTCGCCAAGGATAAAAACTCCGGCTTCCGCCTGATGGGCTTTGGTCACCGCGTTTACAAGAACTACGACCCACGTGCCAAAGTTCTTAAAAAGGCTTGCGACACTATCCTCGCGAAGATGAACCGCAAAGATCCGCTGCTCGATATTGCGAAGCGTCTAGAAGAGGCAGCTCTGAGCGATCCATACTTTGTTGATCGCAAGCTTTATCCAAACGTCGACTTCTACTCCGGTGTGATCTACCGCGCTATGGGCATCCCGACCCCGATGTTTACGGTAATGTTCGCACTTGGTCGTTTGCCGGGCTGGTTGGCTCAGTGGATGGAAATGCATCGTGACGGCGAAGGCCGTATCGACCGTCCGCGTCAGATCTATACTGGCGAGAGCGCGCGTGACTACGTGCCTATGAATCAGAGGACCTAAATGACAGCGGCTAAAGCCGCAGCCAGGTCACCGCGTTTCTGGCTGATGAAGACAGAACCGGTGACCTTTAGCTATGACGATTTACTGGCATCGCCAAACCGGACCTCATCCTGGGAGGGTGTACGCAACTACCAGGCACGCAATCTGATGCGTGATGAATTCCGGCTTGGCGATCAGTGTTTGATCTATCACAGCAGCTGCGCAGAACCAGGAATTATAGGTTTGGCGGTGGTGGTGCGAGAAGCGCACCCAGATCTGACGGCACTGGACCCAGACAGTCCTTATTTTGACGATAAGTCCTATAGAGATGGCGTCTCCCGATGGTGCATGGTCGACGTGCAGGCCACCAAGCGCTTTCGGCACCCGGTTTTGTTAAGCCGTATGCGTGATGAGCAGGAGCTGCAAGGTCTGATGGTGCTACAGAGGGGGGCGCGCCTTAGTGTTCAGCCCGTGAGCCCAGCTCATGGGGCGATCCTGCTAAAAATGGGGCTATAGCTTTGTTTGAACAAGGCGTGACTAGACTTGCCATCAGCATCTGCACTCTAGCTGTGATCATGGTCTGGGAGCTGATAGCGCCAAGTCGGCAATTAATATGGCCAAGGTGGAGACGCTGGCCAGGCAATGTGGCTCTCGCATTCTGTGGTGCTGCGTTGCAACGATTTTTTTTGCCATTAGGAGCTGTATCAACGGCTCTATACATACAAAAGTTAGGCTTTGGTCTGCTTACACAATTGCAACTGCCACCATTGATGGAGAGTGTCTTAGTTATCGTAGTGCTCGATCTGGCAATATACTGGCAGCATCGCGTGACTCATGTGCTGCCGTGGTTATGGCGCCTCCATTCAGTGCACCATGCAGATCAAGATGTTGATGGCACTACGGCATTGCGATTCCACCCGTTTGAAATTGCTTTGTCCCTAGTGTGGAAGTCCCTTGTAATCATTTTGCTCGGGGCATCACCTGAAAGCGTGTTGCTTTTTGAGATCCTACTCAACTCGCTAGCAATATTTAATCATGCAAATGCTCGTTTGCCCGTCAGGCTTGAGCGTTTCCTGCGGTTTTTTATAGTCACGCCAAATATGCATCGTGTGCACCACTCAATTGATGGTCAAGATCAGCTGCATAATTTTGGCTTTAATTTGACAATTTGGGATAGACTTTTTGGGTCTCACCGCGAAAGTTCAGCTTTTGAATCGCGATCTGATTCTGAGTCGAATCCATTTTCTCCAAGCTTTCCTCTTGGTGTCGAAGATTGGCAAAACGATGTTAGAACTATTTCCCTTGGATGGCTGCTGCGAATGCCGTTCTTGCGCCAAGATTAAAGTCGCTTAATGACCAACTTTATTGGCGACAACAAATGATAAAAATATGGGTGTACAAATTTGGAAATCAAGCAAAGTTCAATAAAAAATTCATCGCCAACTTCCCAAGGTAGGGCCAGCGCACAAC
This sequence comes from bacterium, assembly GCA_900299215.1. Lineage (GTDB taxonomy): Bacteria > Bdellovibrionota_B > Oligoflexia > Oligoflexales > CAIYRB01 > CAIYRB01. The sequence goes on from OMIY01000372.1 coordinate 8,058, forward strand.
TTAAAAAACTAATGTTTTTTTTGTTAGTGGCAGGAACCGTGTGTGCAGTGATCTATGTTGCACCAACTCATTATCTGACGATGACCTCCTTAAAGGATCGGCATGGCGAACTAACTTCATTTTATCTCGACCATCCCATTGAGACTTTGGCCACTTATTTCGTCGCCTATATCCTTGTCACAGCTTTGTCTATCCCCGGGGCAACGGTGATGACCTTAGCGGCAGGTGCCATGTTTGGCTTTACCAAAGCGTTCTTGGTGGTGTCGTTTGCGAGCACAATTGGAGCTACGGCAGCCTTCGCACTTTCGCGTTATTTTTTTCGGGATTGGGTGCGCAGCAGACTTGGTGACAGGTTAAAGACCTTAGACGAGGGCATAAAACGAGATGGAGCTTTCTACCTATTTGGCTTGCGCCTGGCGCCAGTGGTGCCGTTTTTCCTAATAAATATCGGTATGGGGCTAACTGGTATTTCCGCGAGGGAATTTTACCTTGTTAGCCAAATCGGGATGCTTTTAGGGACAGCTGTGTACGTTCATGCAGGTACCGAGCTTGGCAAGATTACAGCTGTAAGCGACGTTATGACGCCGAGAATCTTGGTTGCTTTTTCGCTGCTTGCTGTATTCCCTCTCGTAGCGAAAAAAGTGCTCTCCTATCTGAAACTGAAAAGACTTGAAGCTCGCTTCAAAAAGCCGAAATCTTTCGATTATAACCTCGTGGTCATCGGTGCAGGAGCGGGTGGACTCGTATCTGCCTATATTGCTGCTGCAGTTAAAGCCAAAGTAGCTTTGATTGAAAAACATAGGATGGGCGGTGATTGTCTAAACACAGGATGTGTGCCCAGTAAGGCATTGATTCGCACAGCTAAAGCAGTTGCAACAGAGTTAAGGGCCAAGGAACTTGGTTTAGAATCAGTAGAGGTTAAATTCGATTTCGCCAAGGTCATGGAGCGCGTGCAACGAGTGGTCAAGGCTATTGAACCTCATGATTCGGTAGAACGGTATACGGCGATGGGAGTCGAGTGCATTAGCGGTCACGCTTTGATTAAGTCTCCTTTTGAAGTCGAGGTTGCGGGTCGCATATTGACGACCAAAAACATAGTGATTGCGACTGGAGGTAGCCCTCTTGTCCCCAAGATACCAGGGCTTGAAGGCATCGACTTTTTGACCTCAGACACCATCTGGAGCTTGCGTGTACGACCCGAGCGCTTACTGATATTAGGCGGTGGACCTATCGGTTGCGAGCTTGCTCAGGCTTTTCAGCGGCTAGGATCTAAGGTGACATTGGTAGAAATGGCTGATCGCATCCTAGGACGTGAAGACAGTGAGGTGTCGCGAGAGGTTGCTACTAGACTTGAAAGTGAGGGCGTAAGGATCCTAACTAAACATCGTGCAGTGGCATTTAACACTGATGGTGCGACCAAAAGTCTCAGATGTCAGCACATCGGTAGTGAGATTGAGATTGAGATTGCTTTTGATCAAGTTCTGCTGGCGCTTGGTCGCAAGGCAAATATTGAAGGTTTTGGAGTCAGCGAGCTAGGCCTGCAGGTGACCGAGCGTGGTCGCTTAGCTTCGGATGAATGTTTACGCACCAACTACCGCAATATTTTTGTTTGCGGCGATGTCACCGGTGATTATCAGTTTACACATGTAGCCGCGCATGAGGCCTGGTACGCAGCTGTGAATGCGCTTTTTCGCCCCTTTAAAAAATTTGCCGCAGACTACCGCGTCATCCCTATGGTGACCTTCACCGATCCAGAGGTGGCACGTGTCGGACTCAACGAGGTAGAGGCCAACGCTAAAGGCGTTTCTTATGAAGTGTCCATTTACGGAATCGATGATCTGGACAGGGCTATTGCCGACGGCGAAGCCCATGGCTTCATCAAGGTCTTAACGGTGCCGGGGAAGGACAAAATTCTTGGCATCTCGATAGTTGGGGCGCATGCCGGTGAGCTACTAGCTGAGTTTGTCCTCGCCCTTAAATATGGGCTGGGACTCAACAAAATTCTTAGCACTGTACATGCCTATCCAACGTTGGTAGAGGCAAACAAGTATGTAGCCGGGGTGTGGCGTAAAGCCCATGCTCCCCAAGGCATATTGCGCTTACTAGAGCATTATCACGCTTGGAATCGAAGAGGTTGATCGTGAAACAAAAATGGAACCTGATATCGTTAGTTGGTGCCCTATGGTTATCGCTAAACGCAGCTGTAGCCTACAGCTTTGACCACACGCATCGTGACTTTGCCGATACCTTGTCGATTTACTTGGTTAATGGACAGGTCAAGTACGGTGAGCTTAAAGCAGCGAGTGAGAGCCTGCCCAATCACCCTTTTTTACGTTACTTGCAGTCACTTCAGCAAGTGGACCGAGCTCAATTTGAGGCCTTTTCGGCAAATGAGCAGAAAGCGTTTTTGATCAATGCTTACAATAGCCTGACGATTAAGCTCATCCTCGATCACTATCCAGTCGGGAGTATTCGAGATATTGGCGGACTCTTGGCAAATCCGTGGAAGATCGAGTTCTTTACTCTCCTAGGCGGCGATATTAAATCGCTGGATCCTATTGAACATGAGTTTCTGCGTCCTCGGTATAAAGACTATCGGATTCATGCTGCGGTTAATTGTGCCTCCGCATCTTGTCCTGAACTCCGGTCTGAACCTTTCGTCGCCGACAAACTAGATCGCCAACTCGACGAGCAAATGGCGCGTTGGCTACATGATCCCTCACGTAACAAGGTAGATACATCTAAGCGTAAGATGCTCCTTTCTAAGATTTTTGATTGGTATCGAGACGACTTCGTTACCTATGGCGGAAGTGTTGAGGCGGTTATTCAAAAGCATGCTGGTGATGTTTTTACGGCGGCCGTTGCATCTAAGTTCTCGACTGATTATCTCCCCTATTCGTGGCAGTTGAATGAGTATAATGGCGTGAAATGAATGCTCGCGTAGTTGGGTGGTGGCATGATTGACGGCCCGTTTCGGAGAGTATTGCCACGGTTCACCGGGACATTAGTTCGGCTTTATACCAAGCTAGGGCTGACACCCAACGTCATCAGTGTCGCGGGTCTTGCCCTTGCTTGCGGAGCATCTTTACTCGCTGCTCGCGGCAATTCTCTATTGGCTATCATCTTGTGGTGGGTGAGTCGTCTACTGGACGGAACTGATGGGATTTATGCCAGGGCCATTGGGCGTACCAGCGATTTTGGTGCTTATCTTGATATCGTTTGCGACATGGCGGCCAACACGATCATGCTGCTGGGCCTCATGTGGGCCTTTCCTGATCTAAGTCGCGAGTGGTCGCTAACCTTAGCGCTTTACATTATGTGTATCACTAGTGCCCTGGCGCTAGGATCTCTGGA
>OMIY01000373.1 GCA_900299215.1 bacterium
GAGCATGCCGCCAACCAGCTGGTAGGGGAACAACACGGTGCTCAGGCCATGAAGTTTGAGCAAACAACGCAGGAGGAAGTTGCTGGACTAATTGCAGCGGTGCGTAAGGTTCATGTCGATGAGGCTTTGATGGTCGGAATCAGGGATCTCGTGCGGTCGACCCGACCAGAGGACGAGCTCTGCCCGGAAGAATTCCGCCGCCTCATCTGGTACGGTGCCGGTCCTCGTGCTGGCATAAGTTTAATTTCAGTCACAAAGGCGCTGGCGCTGATGGAGGGACAGGACACCGTAAGGTGGGAACACGTACGGCGTTTGGCCGCTCCGGCTCTACGTCACAGGATGTGCCTAACGTCTCAGGGATCGCGTGAGGACATGACCACTGACCGCGTCATCATGGCGCTTATCGAGCGTTGTGAACAGCAGCATAAGAACCTGGCTCGTGGCCTAAAGAGTAATTAAATGACCGATCATGATCTTAGCGAAGTCTCGACTCTAGCATCGCTGCAGCCGATGAATACGCGTGAGATCCATTACCGCGATTACAGAAATCGGCTCAGGCTGCAGGGCAGTCAGTTTATGAGCCTTAAGCGACCGAGCCGGATGATCGAGTCCAGCCGCGACTACATTCCTGGAGATCCTGTCGCCCTTATAGATTGGCGTGTATTCGCTCGTAGTGATCGGCTCATCGTCCGAGAAGTTCGAGACGAGTCAGCGACGCAGGTGCGTATCGGTATCGATCTGAGCTCTAGCATGTGGTGGCCGAGTGCAGAAGTGACACGTGCGCCCATGCCCACTAAGGCGGAGGTTGCCATACGCATTGCTCTGCATCTGAGTTACGCTCACCTGCGTATGGGGGATCAGGTAGAGCTATTCTGGACCCTTGATGAGGCTGAAAGGGCTCCGTCCTTTCGCCTTAGGCCGCGTCGTCCAGCAGTGATTCAAAGCCAATTCAGTCAACTTGAAGCGGATGGATTTTCAAAAGACAAGTGGTTTCAGGCCGAACAGTCTGGCTTCACGGAGTCGCATGTCGATGTCGCTTTTTGGATTGGTGATGGTCTTGGTAGTGCTGACGTAAAAGGTTTTCTGAGCTCAGGTAGAAGGAGCTTTTTCTGGCATACTTTAAGCTCGATGGAGCTACGTACCGACTGGCTTGACGACCAGATTTCATATTTTGATAAGTCTACAGCTACTAAGGAATACCGCGGCTCAGTTTTGAAGCAGCGTGACCAGTATTTAGATCAGCTGAAATCTTGGTGCGAGACTTGGCGTGATTCTCAACGTCTCATAGGGGGCGGATACGAAACGGTCAGCGACCACACCTTGCTTGGTTCTTATCTTACCGTATTAACGGATTTTTTTAAGGCAACTAGGCGACTATGAGCTTTGGTAACATGATGGTGATGCCTACGACTGCGACTATTGGTGTCGCAGCTATGTCATTTCTTGGTGTTGCTATTTGGTGGCTAAGGCGCAAGCGGCAGAAACGTATCTGGCTGCCTACCATGCGAATCATGAAGATCGAACCCCGCATCTTGCCGCGACTGGTGTTGCGCATTCCACCTCTGGTTGCATTCATCTGTTTCTTGATTTCGTCACTAGCATTAGTGCTGCATTCCCTGAGACCAAGTAGTGAGGTGTTCACTCCGTTTGAACCAAACCAAACGCGTATTCATATTTTTTGTGACCTCAGTCCATCCGTAGCAGCACATGTGACTCTGGATGAGTATGCTAACCAGGTCACTGCAATCTACGAATCCATGCAAAACATCGGGCGAGTCACCATGTCGACGTCCTACGCGGCGACGATACATCAAGTCGAGAATGCGACTGCGGTGGGGCAGATCATTCGTGGTATAGGCTTTCAGCGCGCTGGCCTGCGCCTTGGATCTGCCATAAAACAACTCGTGAACGGTGGTCTCGAAGCTAATCGCTTGGTGGTGGTTTCAGACCGGGATCAGCATTCCTGGACCGATTTCAATTGGCGCTACCTAAGCGACGAGATGGAGGTGATTTTTTACGATCTCCAAAAAAATCGCGGTAGCAATGGTAACTTCTTTATCAATGATGCAAGGTTTCTCTCGTCGCCCGCCGCGGTGACGCAAGACTGGGACGTGGAGATCATCAGACGTAATAGCGATGATCAAGCCCAAGGTCGAATCACCGCGACTTTCATGGGGCAGGAACTGACAGCGGTGCCTTGGCAGTTCGCTGCCGGAAAGCAGCGTATCAATGTTCGCCTTACTTGGCCGGCTTCAGCCTTTGGTGAGGTCGACAGGGCTGCCAGTCGAGATGTTCCCTTGGTGTTTAGATTAGAGCCAGAGGGTCAGGACGCTGTTGCGGCAGATAATGTTTTTCGTAGCGAGATCAGAGGTCTCAAACAGGATGCTCTGGTGATAAGTGAAAGTGGGGGCGAACGTTCCCTTGAGGATTCTGCCCAGGAACTTTCTGTATCCCTGGCGATTCAGGGTTTCCGCGTACGGCGCTACGATTATATAGCTGACCAAGCAGCGGAAATAACGGATTATCCTTTGGTCGTGGCGATTGGTGGACACGGTAGTGATAACTTTTGCCCAGATAGCTTATCTCCGTCAAACCTAAACAAAAAATCAAGACGAAGTGGCGGTGAGGGTAAAAAAGCAAGTTTACGCAATTTGCCTAAAGTTTGGTTGGCACCATCCCGACTTGATGCAGATTTCCGGATGTTATGTTCTTGTTTCGTGAAGCTGCAGATGGCGAGTGAAGGTTCGCCGATTTCTCCTGAGCTGTGCCAACAGGTAAAAAATCGCGATGATTGGGTGCAAATTCTACCGATATTAGGTAGCAAACAGGTAGGTGGGATGGTTGGTGAGCGTGGCAACGCTTTGGCTTTTTACCGTCGCGAAACTAACACTAATCTCGAGGTACTAGCATTTACGGTGCCACTCATGCCGCTGGTGGCTACAGGAATCACTCATGCATCGATGCCAATTATGATTAAAGAACTCCTACAATGGCAGGGAATCGCGGAGCACTACGGTGCTATCCAGGCGAGTTGGCCACGAGTTGATGATTACTCGCAAGTTGCCTGGCAGGGAGAATCGGCAAAGGACGCTGATCAATTGACGCGCATCCGTCAGAGTAACGTGCCGATTGGAGAGAGCCTCATGACGCAAGTTGAGCCAACCAGTTTGCCGCCGCGCTGGTCGCAAGACCCGACCGAGATGACGCGGCAGCTGCCAACGCGCAAGGATCGTGAAGATCCTCTTCCATGGCTTCGTGTTGTGGCGATCATATGTGTGATGGCGATGTTTATCGAGGCTATCATCGACCTTGCGGCAAGGCTGATTCGCTTACTTAGAAATAAGCCTCAAATTCTTGTGATATTGTTGGCTGTCCTCGCTCATGGTCAGAATGCCGAAGCTAAAGTGGAAATCTCACTACTGTCATCTCAAAGTTTGAAGCCGTCGTTTGCAGCCCTTGCCAGAGAGGTGTCACAACGGACTAGTATTGAGATCGACACCAAGCCGGTTATCCATACTCATATTTCCCCAGAAGCACTTAGCGAACCCTGGCTATGGGTGGATCGCCTTGATGCTGTGGTTACCAAATCGGGGGCCATGGATTCAGACTTAGCTCTCTGGCTTAAACGGGGTGGATTGCTAATTATCGAAGCTCCGTGGACCACTTCTCAACTCGATAATTTGGTCGCCAGACTCAACGTCCGTCAAGCCGGGTCAGGTGACGGTTGGAAGCCATTACCTCCGGACCATGAGCTCATGCGCAGCTTTTACCTCCTCGATTCGCTGCCGTCTTGTCAGGGTGAGATCTGGCGTGGTTACCAATTCGATGGACGCCTCGCTATACTTGCCATCCCTTATGGGTTTATTCAATCCGTCAGGGACCAAAGCGCAGCGATTAACTGTAGTAATCCACCTGACAGTGAGCGGTCGACACGCATATTCGTCAACATGATTATGGTTGCTCTTGCGACGGACTATAAGCGTGATCAGATCCATTTACCTGAGATACTCAAACGGTTGAGGTAACGGTGAACCTTTCGGCCGCCATGATTCAAGATACTTTAAGCTGGCCACTTGCAGTAGTTTCAAGTGCACTCATGCTGCTTTGGATCTCATGGCTCATTCAGTTTGGTGCCATCAGAGGGACCGCAGCTATTTTACTTCGAACCCTCTGGTTGCTGCCAATTGCCTTAAGTTTCATACCTCAGACTGAGACGCAGCAGTTGCCGCGATCCCTTAGTTTACGACCAATACATGTGCTCATAGATGACTCTGAAAGTATGCGGTCGCAAGCAAAAAAAGGTGGTGGGGATGTCGATACAGTCATTAAGAAAATTGAAAGTGACTGTCTACGCCTTGGCTGTGCGCCCAAAGTTACCAAGTTAAGTGAACAAGATGATTCGGTCAGGGAGGGCTTTACTCCGCTAAGTCGCGTCTTTGATTCCTGGATCTATCGAGTCGGCAGTGAGCCATGGTTGCTAGTGAGTGATGGCGGCGATTATATGCCCGCTCAAAAATGGCCTGCCACCTTGCGAGCTGTAGGCCAACCTACAGCTAGTGGCAAACCTCCGCGAGGTTTGGTGATGGGGCTAAAAGATGATGGCAAACGCAACATTTGGATTAAGACCACGGATATTCAGCCCTTTGCGTTTGAAGATAAGCCGATTGTATTCACAGTGACTTTGGGGCGGTCGGGTCAGGCCTTGGGATCAGAGCGCATTCAGCTCCAAGTATTAAACGGTGAACAATCTCTCGCTAATATCAACGCATCGTTTACAGAAAATGGTGAAGTTTCGCAAGCGACGGTAACCTTGCCAGCATTGCCAAGAGGCCAGCATCTCTTGACCGTTCGTGCCTTGCCTACGCCAGATGAATCCGCTCTGTGGGACAATACCATGTACCTGCAAAC
>OMIY01000374.1 GCA_900299215.1 bacterium
GCTGTAAGTGATCGGTGCACTGCTGGACAAAGACGAGATCGCGCGCGCTGGCGTGAAGTACTGATTGGTGCCCTCAGCTACAACTGTCGAGTTTAATGGTTGCCAGCTCTTGTCGCCACGCCAGTACTGACTGTTTGCGCCCGCTGTAATTGATGGTTCCTTGCCGGCGAGATCGGTCGTCAGACCACTGATCTTCGACTGTGCAATGGCTGCACTTGGCGCGATATCGGAATCGACAATTGCAGCCGCACTCTGGGCTCCGGTCAGCCGGCCCTGGGCATCTACGGTGATGTTAGCGCGCGTATAGCTACCAGCGGTAACTGCGGTGTTGCTAAGGCTAATGGTGCCAGTTGAGGTAATGGGGCCACCGGTGAGTCCAGTCCCTGTGGTAATATTAGTCACGGTGCCGCCAGAGGCGAGCTTCGTGTATGCGCCACCGTTTTGAGAGATTTTAAATTCGTTGTCGGTCTGGTCGAAGTAGATTCGCCCCTGCCCTGCAGCACTGACTGAGGGCGCAGCAGTTCCCGACTGTGTGACCAACGATGTCACTACTGAAGAGGAAATAACACCCGCGAAGGTCGGTGTAGCGGTTGTGCGGACGTCTTGCGCGGTGTCTAAGGTGACCGCACCAGCGCTGTTTGTAATCGTAACTCCAGCATTAGTACCTGCAGTTAGGGTACCTAGGGCAAAGTTGCCACCGCTACCGATAAGTAGCTGGCCGTTACTTGGTGCAGCACTGAGTCCGGTACCACCGCGCGAGGCAGGTAATTCGCCGCTTGTGATGAGGGTAGCTGCATGAGGCGGAAGGTCACTTGCGGCGAGTGAGGTGCCAGCTGTGACACGACCGTAGCTGTCTGTGGTGACCTTGGTATAGCTGCCTGCAGTGCCAGTGGTGGCGAGACTGACGGTCGCTGTGCCACTCGCCGTGGATACGGCTACTCCAGGTCCTTGGACAACATTAGCAACTTTACTAGCGAAGGATGTGTAATCTGAATTTGAAACGAGCCCAGCTGTCACACCGGTTGCTGAAGCAAGGGGAACATTTAATGTATGAACCCCGCCAATTGATGACCAATTAGGTGCCGTACCAGAATTTCCAGGTGTATCGAGAGTTTGACTATTTGCAGTCTGACCGTTGAAACTTTGTAGCCCTGATCCCGCAACGCCTAGAGTTTTAACCGCCGATCCATCGAAATACTTAAGCTCATTACTGGTACTGTTGAACCACAATTTACCTTTGTCACTAGTGCCGCTTACAGAGGGATCCGAAGCGTTATTACTAAGGCCTAGGACTTTAGAGCCCGCCATTAGTAAATTACCTGTGGCCGTTAGGTCTTGACCGTTGATATTTAGGCTACCAGACAGTGTGTCTCCAGCCTTATTTACCGGTGTGAAGCCGAGAGCGTTTTGCTTGCTATTAAACACCGTCCAGTCCGTCGAGCTCACGTAACCGTTGCTAGAGCCACTAGCTTGACTGATACCAATAATGCCCGTCACCGTGCTGTACGTGATCGGTGCGCTACTGGAAAGGGAGGAGATCGCTCGAGCTGGGGTGAAGTACTGATTAGCACCTTCGGTGACTGCTGTTGTGTTTAGTGTCTGCCAGCTCTTATCGCCACGCCAGTACTGGGTGTTGGTACCTGCTGCAATGGATGATTCTTTGCCGGCCAAGTCTGTGGTTAAGCCGCTTACTTTTGACTGGGCGATAGCAGCGCTGGCTGAGATATCAGCATCCAGGATAGGCGCTGCACTTTGTGCGCCTGTCAACCGACCCTGAGCATCGACCATGATGTTGGCGCGTGTGTAGCTACCGGCCGTGACAGAGGTATCACTCAGACTGATGGTGCCGGTCCCGGTAATTGGACCACCACTCAGGCCAGTGCCTGTAGCAATGTTTGTGACCGTACCACCGGATGCAAGTTTCGTATAAGCACCACCGTTTTGGGATATTTTAAATTCGCTATCCGTTAGGTCAAAGTAAATCCGGCCCTGCCCCACGGTGCTAACCGCTGGTACGCTGGTGCCACTTTGCGTAATTAGTGGAGCGGTCAATGCTGAGGTAGCAGCGACATTTGCAAAGGTCGGCGAAGCCGTCGTGCGGATATCCTGCGCTGTGTCCAGAGTTACCGATCCGGCACCACTACTAATCGTAACACCAGCGTTACTTCCTGCCGATAAAGTGCCAAGAGTGAAGTTGCCTCCGCTTCCGATCAGCAACTGTCCGTTTGTCGGTGCAGCGCTTAGTCCCGTACCACCGCGGGAGGCTGGTAGTTCGCCACTTGTGATTAGCGTTGCTGAATGAGGAGGTAAGTCGCTGGCTGAGAGTGAGGTACCAGCTGTGACTCGACCGAAGCTATCTGTGCTGACCTTCAAATAAGTTCCCGCGGCACCTGTGGTCGCGAGACTTACGGTAGCAGTGCCGCTGGTGTTCGTCACAGCTATGCCCGTACCCTGCGCGACGTTTGCAACCTTGTTGCTGAAAGAGTTGTAATCAGAGTTCGAAATTAATCCTGCAGTGACGCCAGCAGTCGAAGCCATCGGGATATTCAGTGTGTGCGTACCCGCAGCTGAGGACCAATTGGGTGCTGTACCTGAGTTACCAGGGACAGCGAGAGTCTGATTGTTGCCAGACTGTCCGTTGAAACTCTGCAACCCCGATCCAGCTACTCCTAAAGTCCGGGTAGTCACTCCATCGAAATATTTTAGTTCCTTACTGGTGCTGTTAAACCAAAACTTACCGCTGTCAGCACTGCTGCTCAAGATTGGGTCCGAGGTGTTATTGCTGAGTCCCAAGACTTTGGAATCTGCCATTAACAAGTTGCCGGTAGCGTTCAGATCGTGACCATTGACATCGAGAGCACCCACCAAGGTGTCGCCGGCTTTGTTAACCGGAGTGAAACCGAGCGCAGCTTGCTTGGCGTCGAACGTGGCCCAATCGGCTGAGCTTAGATAACCTGCAGTGGTTCCGCTTGCCTGGCCGATGCTAATTGTGGGTGCCGTTCCAGACCCGGTCACGGTGACCGGCGCGATACCGGTTACTCCAGTGACGAAGCCGGTAGCCTTGGCGACATCAGCGGCAATCCACTGCCCGTTGGCATAGGTAAGCACCTGCCTGTCTGTGGGTGCCGCGTTATTTTCGCCTTTAGCGATAAGTTGCGTCGCATTAATTTTCTTCCACGAAATTCCACCATGGCCATCACTAGTGAGAACGCTCCCGTCAGACGCAGACTGGTCCATTTTGATTCGCAGTTTTCCTGAACTCTGATCGTAGGCAAAATGGTTTTCATCGACCGGCACGCGGAGCGCCAGAGGAGTAAACATATATTTTTGACGCGGGTAAGCTTTGCCACCAGCACTAACTTCGACGAACACTTCCTTGGCGCCGTCGTCAAATACCGCCGCGATATCTGCCCCAGTTAGCGGCAACTCTACTGCGAACACCCCGTTCACAATATTGACGCCAGGCTTGCTGATGCTGCGTCCAAGTTTTTGACCATCTGAAGCCGCAGTCCAAAAGCTGAATTCGATATCCACGGGGCCTTCGAGCGGGGCTCCGTTAGCCTGGATCAGTCGCCCAGAATAACCGACGCTCAAAGTGTCTTCGCCCGACGCAGTACTCGCTAACACACAGGCTGCCATCACCAGAACACCAACGACCCATAGCATCCGTCGCGTAGCGGCAGTCACTGAGTGCGCAAGGCTGGTGTTAGTGTGGTTCATGAGATCGGCCCTAAGCTTCTGAGTATCGTGAGAAATGTCCCACTTCTCCCTCATTAGAGGGGTTCGTCAGAGCTTAAGCGGATCTTTAGTAATAATTTTTAGACCCTATCATTTCAGGGCCTTACAGGCTCTGATTAGGCACACGAAATTTGCAGCTAAAGTCAGAATTTGGTTTCTGCACCAGGGCACCCAACCTGCGCTTCCAAGAGGGCATGAGGTATAAGTTCTGGCGAGCTTACAGTTGATCAAAGTTTATACATTTGCCGACCCACGATTAAAGCAAGGTAAGCCCTCATCACACAGGCTCTGTTTCCAAAATTGGAAACTGATATTGCCTTAGGCACACTTCTTGCTCAGTCACGCGCAGTGTTATTAACTGAGACTAACCAGGCATATGTAGGATCCTAATATGAATAGCTCACCCTTTGATCTGAAAAAAGCAGCATTACTATTCGTTTTTTGGTCGGCAGTATCCTGCGGCAAGGCCAACCCTTCCGCCAATCGAGTAGCTTCTGCCAATGGTGAAAACATCCTGACCTCTTCTAAATGGAGTTCCTGTGTTTATGTTCTGGGTGTTGGCAACGATTACTTGTTTGAAAAGCGGGATGTCAATTTTACTACCGACGGTCATCTCGTGATGGAACCTGTGTCTCTTTCCATGGATTCCGAGTGCAAAGAAAGCATTTCAACTATGGATGCTAAAAAGAAAATGGGCGACAGGGCATCGCTCTCGGGCAAGGTGATCTTAGGCTACCGTGTTGGGTCCACTCCAGACGCAAGCGGCCATTATGACTTCGATGTCCTGTACGGCGCCGACGGCTTCGGAACCAATGAATACACTAAGATCGCGATCGAGGGTGACAAGCTGCGAGTGGGTAAAGTTTGCAATTTTGAAGACCTTGAAATTGGCGGCTGCGAGGCTATGAATGGCCGCAAGCCAGAAGACAGAGCTGATCGTTTGAGTCAAAATCAGGATCTTTTTGTTTTCACACGACGCTAAAATTCTAGATACCCGCGGAACTCGTCAATGCATTTAGCGATTGCGAGTTCCGCAGCTCACCATTGATATTCAGTGCTCCGCATGCCTCAGCATGCTTCTCTGACACTAGACGGACTAATTTGCCTAGAGACTTTCGATCTCTTTTTGACCATTTGGATTCTAAAGACATTGCTTTACATTGGTCTCGGAGGACCAATAAGTCCTGTAAATAACCAAGTTTATCTTGCCAAAGCTCCGCTTCGTCACGCATGTAATAGTTAGACGTCCGGATGCCGTAACATGCGAACAATTCAATCATGTAACGGAGCTGTTTTGCTCGGATGCGAAACGCGTGCAGATGATTTGTGTCATGGTCAACAGCAACAATTTTTGCACTTTGGTACTCAACCTGCCTATCCCGAATTTGGCCCAAGGCAAGTGTCATTAGATCGGAATCAGACAAATTCGTTGGATCCAGATCAGGTAGTACTTTGCGCCTAATCCATGCACCTAAATTCTTTGACTTTGGCCGCAGCAAAGTGCAGCGCAACTTATGAACGAGCCCTGGACGTCGTCTCTTCAATGCTCTAATAAGCAAGTCAATTGCTTCGCTATGATCGGGACTTTGGGTTCGCAAATGTTTCAGGTTGGCGATCAAAATGTCCGTATCGCGCAGCTTACCAGCAAGTCGCCTAAGTTTCTTAGTGCGACGCCTTAGTTTGTGACCAACCGAACTCGGCAATCTACCTTCAAATGCAACTGCCGCTCCGTTGAGTCGACGTAAAGCGACGCGAAGATCATGGACAGCGTCTACCGTCTTCAAACCTCTAGATTGAGGGCTCACTATGATAGCGGCTGCCTCCGTTGCCTGCCGAAGCAAGGTCGCAACTGGAGATAGGTCTCGAATTGATTTGACGTCGTCCGGTGCCGTTTGCTGAGCCATGATGCGACCCTTTAGCGATACCCACATGCAGACCAAGTCAGACTTTGTGCACTGCAGACAGCTAATTGAAAGCTAATACTCGCAGTACTCTTAGTCATCAGAAAATGAACACAGAAAAAAGCTGAAATAAAAAAAGCTGGCCTCAAGGCCAGCGTGGTCGATAACAAATTAATTAATCTAATTATTGACCTAAGTACTGCAAGCAACCGTTGGTGCAGCGGAATTGACCGCTGCCCTGGCCCCAAGGTGCACCAACTTGACCTTCAGAGTAGCCAACGAAGGAACAGTCTCTGCCGTCACGGTTGTAAGCGTAGCAGTTATTGGACGAGCCAGAGTTGTTGCTGCTACCGCCTCTCCAGCCCGGATCGACATTGCCGTTGCCGTAGTCAACGGCGGAAACACACGGAACGTAAGCGGAATCCCAGCTACCCGGCCACAGGCACTCAGGTGACCACTCCTGAGCCGAAGCCACAGACGACGTAACAAATGCTGAGAATGCCAAAACTCGTAAAAATTTACTCATCAACATATAGCCCCCAAAAAATCAAAAAGGTGGCGGGCCTTTAGCATAGGCAGAAACCAAGTAAAATATCTTTATTTACAATTAATAAAATAGGAAATCATAAGTAGTACTCAGAAAATGTGTGCATCAAAGTCCTACTCTCAGGTTTGCTGCAACTTACGTATCCTCTCACCAAGGGGAGGGTGAGTCGAGAACAGCGCCAGCAACCCAGATCGACGGCCTGCCGAAATCTGAAAGGCTGCGAGCGACTGCGGAGCTGAGTTAGGTATTTCTACCGTGCGTTGCAGAGACTGCAGCGCAGCTATCATCTTGCCTCGCCCAACCAAATTCGCACCTCCGCCGTCTGCGCGGTATTCGCGGTAACGCGAGAACGCAGCTACTGCCATCATGCCTAGGATGCTAAACATAATTTCAAGCACCGTAACAGATAGATACTGCACCCAGCCTCGCTTTTCAGAGTCAACAAATTGCCCAAGAGCAAAAGCAATCACCCGAGCGAAGAACATCACGAAAGCATTGATCACCCCTTGCACTAAGGTCATGGTCACCATGTCCCCGTTGGCAATGTGGGCTACTTCGTGCGCTAGGACACCTTCTAACTCTTGCTTTTGCATGTTGCGTAGCAATCCGGTTGATACAGCGACCAATGCTCGGGATTTTGTTGGTCCAGTCGCGAAGGCATTAGGGCTTTCGCTTTGGTAAATCCCAACCTCAGGTATAGCGGGCAGCCCAGCCTGCGATGCCAGACGCTCGACTGTGGTCTGCAACCAACGCTCGTCAGGATTAACGGAGCTAGGTGCAACTAATTGCACCCCCATCATCCACTTTGCCATGACTCTGGACATCGCCAGTGAAATCAAAGCACCGCCAAAACCCCACGCCAAACAGAACATCAGTAGTGACTGATAGTCGATACCCTGAGCCGTCAAGTAGGGACGCACTCCCAGCACTGACAATACCGTGGAGATGCTGATCAGGATCAGCATATTCATGAGTAGGAATAGAAAAACTCGCTTGATGAATGTCATAAACACCTCACTTAGATTTAGCCGGTGACTTTGATCGAATTTGCTAGGCCCGCGGCTCACAGTGTCCTTATCGGCTTTTCTTTTTATTTTATTAAATAGATAGTTTTTATATTTTATATTGTTTTTA
>OMIY01000375.1 GCA_900299215.1 bacterium
ATGTTGCAGTACTTGATAGGCGGGATGGGCAATCCCATCGAAGCCGCCGAGCTTGCCAGTTATCTCCTTTTTGAACCCTCTTTCTGCTCTTATCTTGCCGCCTTAGGCAGACAAGATGCATTTGACCGCAAAGACGAGATCGAGGAGTTCCTCTTTGGCGGTGGGCGCTGATTTTTGGTTGCACAGGTTGGCTACCTAGCGTAGGAACCGCAGAGCCATAAATGCGGCCAATGAGGATTCCATTATGCACCACGACGAGGCGCGAGCCTGGCTTCGCGATGTTTACCAGGGCGATCAAGTTCGCCAGCTTTCAGTTAGGTCGGTAGTCAGCGGTATGCTGATCGGTGCCGTCATGTCGATTTCTAATCTTTACGTCGGCCTTAAGACCGGCTGGGGCCTAGGCGTGACCATCACGGCCTGCATCATTGCCTACGGCGTCTTTCGAGCACTCGAAACTGTGGTCCCGCATTACCGACGCAACCCGTTTTCGATCCTAGAAAACAACACCATGTCCAGTGCAGCCAGTGCGGCGGGCTACATTGCCTCAGCTGGTCTCACCTCGGCATTCCCCGCGCTCTACCTGACCACAGGCCGGCTATTGACCTGGTGGGAGATGATCGGTTGGCTTCTTTCCGTATCGGTCCTCGGGGTCTTCATGGCAGTCCCCTTGAAAAGACAGCTGATCAACATCGACAAATTGCCTTTCCCCTCTGGAATCGCCACTGCTGAGACCCTTCGGTCTATGCATTCACAGAGCGCTGAATCTTTGGGCAAAGCTCGCTCGCTCATGTGGGGAGCAGGCATCGGCGCAATTGTCGCCTTTTGGCGAGACGGCTTAGGACATTTCGGAGCCTGGCTTGCCACTAAGCTTGAGCGGCCGACTTTGAAAGAAACCCTAGAGAATGCGTCCTTCCCGGAAAACATCCCGCTGTTCCCTGGCGGAGGCAGCTTACTCGAGCGCTATTCCGTAGGTTTCGAGGGCTCGCTGATCATGATTGCGGCCGGCGCCATCATGGGAATCCGCGTCGGGGTATCGCTACTTTTCGGATCAGTCCTCTGCTACGGTGTGATCGCACCGTTCTTGCTTGAGAACAACATCGTTGAACCGGGTTACAAAGGAATCGTCTCCTGGACCTTGTGGCCTGCGACTGCACTGATGGTGACATCAAGCATGGTCTCGCTTGGCCTCAAGTGGCGCACGATCGTGCGAGCCCTGTCGGGACTTAAAGCAGCTTTCAGCAAAGACTCAGGTCCCGTGGATCCCCTGGCTCACATCGAGGTACCAACGTCCTGGTTTGTGTGGGGTACGCTGATCGCTGGCAGTGCAGCCGTATATCTAGGGCATGCTTGGTTTGATATTACCTGGTGGATGGGCATCCTCGCGGTAGTCATGACCTTCTTTCTGGCGATTGTGGCTGCTCGAGCTACCGGGGAAACTGACGTGACTCCGATCGGAGCCATGGGCAAGATCACTCAGCTTTCCTACGGCATCCTTGCGCCGTCCAACATGACAACCAATCTGATGACGGCATCGATTACTGCTGGCGCCTCGTCGCATGCAGCGGACCTTCTGACTGATTTGAAATCAGGCTACCTCCTCGGTGCCAATCCACGGCAGCAGACCATTGCTCAGCTTTTTGGCGTGGTAGCGGGCAGCTTACTTGCCGTGCCGGTGTATACAATCGTGGTGAAACCTGAGCTTTTAGGTACGGCTGCAATGCCGGCACCATCGGCCAAAGTATGGGCTGGCGTTGCTAAGATGTTGGCTAGCGGGGTTAGTTCCCTGCCAGCCGGTGCTTTTCCAGCGATGATTTGTGGTGCCTTGTTAGGGGTCTTTTTGGCACTTGGCGAAGCCTACCTGCCAGAGCGTTACCGAAAGTGGCTGCCATCAGCGACTGGTCTCGGTATCGCTGGCGTCATCCCGGCCTTTAACTGCCTCTCGATGTTCATCGGCAGCTTTTTGGCTTGGCGTTTGATGAAGACTAGGCCCGATACGGCGGACCGATATTTGGTCACCGTATCGTCAGGACTCATCGCCGGTGAGTCTTTAATGGGCGTCGCCATCATCCTTGCTATGCAGGGAAGTGGCATGATCCAAGAGATTATGAAAGCGATCGGCGGCTAACAATTCAGGCACGTGCTGGTGACTGTTCAGCCAGCACGTCGCGAGCACGTTAGATTCTTGCTGTTCCATTGACCACCGCGAGGACACGAGCAACTTTGGCGCTTTTGGTTCCAAGTTCCTCGATTCCACTCGCTTTCACAAACGTTGCGACTGGGCAATGCGTGTGGATCCATGCAACTTTGATTTAGCCACATCTGTCCTTTAGGGCACAGACACCGCTTTTGTGCGCCATCCCACGTCCCGCCGTGGAAATCACTTTCGCAGATCTTAGAAGAACTAAGACGCGAAGCTTGTGTGCAGGATTCTTTCCACCAGATGCGACCTTGCGGACAGTTGCACCGATTTTTAGATTCGTCCCATTTACCGCCATTGAGACTGCTTTCGCAGGTGAAACGCTGTGTATTGGCTGCAGTAGTCTTGACAGCCACGCAACCACCACGTTGTGGCACAAAAGTCTCATTATTACCGCAACGGCAATCGCCTTTGGTCCAGCGACCTGGACGTATCGCGCTCGTGCAAGCTGCATCCGTAATCGTGTTACGAAGAGCCTGGCATTTTGCCCCAACTAGAACTTTTTGCCCCGGACACTGGCAGTATGAATCTACGGCCATCCATTTAGCGTGAGCTTTTTCGCAAGCTGTTTTCAGCGAAGCTAACTGATGTGCTGACAGTGGCTGCAAGTGACTGTCCGATTTTTCGCCTTTGCCGTTGTTTTTACGTCCATCCTTGGCCTTGTTCTCAGGCACTAGCGTCGCCGGGGTCACCTCGCGGAGTTTTGACGACTCCGGCGTCATCGCAGCGGGCTGAGTCTCCGTAAGCTGCGGTTTATCTTTATTGCTCACCTCCGTCTCGCAGCGACTGCCGGTCCATTTAGAACCAGCCGAGCATTCACAT
The DNA here is from genome assembly GCA_900299215.1 of bacterium. GTDB lineage: Bacteria > Bdellovibrionota_B > Oligoflexia > Oligoflexales > CAIYRB01 > CAIYRB01. Next base: position 3,020 of record OMIY01000375.1, read on the forward strand.
TCGTTGGTCGCGCTGCTTAGAGTGGCTCCAGCTGCCACGCAAACCTTACTTTTTTCATTGGCCTCGGATTCTTTAGTGTTCGCTTCATTGTGACATGACAAGGCAAAGAACAGCGCGAACATGGGGGCAATACGGCGCATGTAGCCCATCGGTCAGTATCCTCCACTAAACCTAAATCTATTCTAATTATACAGCAGTTTAGCCGCGGCGTCCCAAGGTAGGAGCACGCAGCTCATGCGCGTAGGATATCTTTGCAAATCAAAAAT
>OMIY01000376.1 GCA_900299215.1 bacterium
AGTGGCATGAGATTGATGCTGAGATTCATCACGCCATCGATAGGAAACACCGCGGTATAGGGATAAACATTACCTAGTTGAGTGCCACCAGTTTCAGCCGAGTAAAATTTGACGTCGATATCAATCGGACCCTCTAACGGAGAGCCGCTGGCACTTGTTAGCCGAGCAGAGTAAACCAAGGGAAAGTAAGAACTCTCGCCCGCCGCGACAGGTATAATCGCCACCAACGCTGCAAGCAGGCCCACGGCCAACTTGCAAAAATGCGAAAGCGGTTTAATTGAATTTACCCGTTCCATCACTGACCTGCCATGATCTGCCACCAGGTGGACGGTATCCATATGTGGCTAATTATGGGTATCGGCGTCCGCCAAAGGAACTTGAGCTTTAAAAATTCGACACTTATTGCCTCAAAGTTCTGTGATCTTAGGACCCAGTGTCAGCTTTTTTTACACCAAGGTTTGATGCTGACTCATTCACGGATCTCACCAGACTCATTGGAATTTAGCTTGAAGTGTTTGCGCCATATGAGTGGGCCTATCACCTCAGTGTACTTCGTCTTTAGGTTAGCTTTTGCATATTCGCAAAAGAGACCCACTAGAAATATTGGCACGCAATCTCAAGTGTTCCCGGTCTTATGTCGATTCAGCTCATAGGGGAGGCCCGTCATGAGTAGAAGCCAAACACTGATCGCCAGCGCCGTGATAAGCGCAATCACATCGATAGCATGTAATAAACTCGATAAACCGGCTGCATCAAGCAGCAGCTCCAATGCTGTATCTCGAGATCTCGCTTTCTCTGGTGTAGAATTCGGTCCTCACGAACATCATCCGCTAAAAATGGCTCTTATTGACAGGGATCTTGATGCTCGGATTTTCACTGCTGACCTGAGCGTATCGGATGGCAAATTCTCACTAAATAAAGAAAAGACACTGGTCGAAGGTCACCGCTACTTCCTCGACTACTTTGCAGATGTCAACGGCAACCACGCTTGCGATGCCCCAATTACAGATCATGTGTGGCGTATTCCAATCGAAACTGTGACTGGCAACGTAACGATCACAGACGCGCACAAGATGAACTTCTTTGACTCATGTGCGTCGTTTAAGGATGTTTTCACGGGCCCTACAGGGGACACTACCCTATTAATCACGGGCAAGATCTCACTTAGCGACACAGTGACCGACGCCCAGGGTTTGACACCTGGACAGACTTTAGTTGGTGCACAGGTCTTTGTTGAGGGATTCTCAGACCAGGATGCGGTCACGGATAGTACAGGTGCGTTCCGCTTAGCCATTTCACTAAACAAAGAGCAAGCACTTATTGCGAGCGAGAAACGCTTAGTAATGTGGTATACCCAAACCAAACCAGGTAAAAAGTCTACTGATTGGGATGTCGCTGACGCGCGATTTGGCGCCACTAAGTCAATCCCGCTGACAGCCGATTTAAATATTGGGGAGCAGAAGCTTAACCATACCAAATCAGTAAAATTTCGGACTTTAAATGCCACCGATAGTAGCGGAGTTAGTGGCTGCTGGGTGCGTAGTCCATCTCTCGGTGCCAATTTAGTGATCTCAGTAGCAGCTGGCGGTAATTACACAGTCGATTACCTACCTCCAGGAACCTACGATTTAGCAATTACCTGCCCAGGCTTCCAAAGTGCAACTACCACGATCACTGTAGGCGATGCCACTGCACGAAGCACCAGCGAAACGACGCCTGATGTCTTGCTAACTCCAAGTAATTGATCGATCGCGGTCTTATCACCCGAGAAAGCCTCCAATGATCAGTGTTAATAGGATCAAGATTGACGAGCTAGATGCAGCTATGGGGCGGCTCCGAGCCTCTGCTACTTTCGACGCAGGTTCGCTTGCAACACTTGAACATTTCATTTGCACCGCAGAGGATGCTCAGCTTTACCACATGAATCCTCTGGTTTTAGCTGATGAGCTAGGCCTGACCAAGGCCCAGGCCACTGAAATGTTTCTGCAGGGCGGCAAAATAGGATTATTCACGCTTCATTGGGGACTGGTCTGCCCCCAGTGTGGTGATGTGGTTCAAAGCGTGAATGCACTGGGTAAGGTGGGTAGTCACATCGATTGCCGCATTTGCAATTTGACCGTTGAAGCAGACTTAGACGATTGCGTCGCTGTGACGTTCAACGTCGCTGACACCGTCATTCCAAACAGATTCAGTAATCCAGAGCTTTTATCCATTGAAGACTATTTGAGTCATCATAGGTTCATTCACGCAGGCTTGACGGTTGACGGCAAGCCTTACCAAAAGGTCTTTGCGCAGTTCCTTCGCGCTGCAGATTTCGTTGAGCCCAACATAACTAAAGAATATTCGGTAAATTTGGATGCTGGCTGGCTGAGACTGTTCGACTACCTTGCCGAAGATGGCTTGACATTAAAGATAAACGGCGAGCCATCGTTGATCTGTCAGAGTATAGAGGTCGAATTAGGATCGGGTTCACCCCGCGTCAATCACCTGAACCTGTCACCCGGACCAGCATTACTTCGCATCAAAACTGACAGCCGTCGTCGACCTTTCACAGTCAATAACTTTCCGACGACTTGGACTCTCCCAGCCCGAGTCAAGCAGCCAATGCTGACTGGTAAAATGCTCCTTAATAACGCTACATTTCGGGAATTGTACGGCTCGGATGTCATAGAATCTGCCGCTGGCCTTAGGATAAAAGACCTTACTTTTCTCTTTACCGATCTTAAAGGATCCACAGAGCTCTATGAGAAGGTCGGAGATATGCGCGCCTTTCAACTTGTCCATGATCATTTCCAAGCACTCTCAACGTCGATCACTAGTAACCAAGGAACAATAGTCAAAACCATCGGTGATGCAGTGATGGCAACATTTTTGACGCCAATAGACGCCGTCAATGCAGCAGTCGATATGCTTGGTGCAATAGCCGATTTTAACCGCACCCTGGGACGAGAGGAGATCATCCTCAAAATTGGTATCCACACTGGTGCCGCAATTGCCGTCACACAAAATGATAGACTCGATTACTTTGGTCAAACGGTTAACGTTGCAGCCAGAGTCCAGGCGCTCGCTAATGCTGATGAAATTTGTATAACGGAAGAAGTCGCAGACAGCGATTCAGTAGGATCAGTGATCAACACCCTAGGTGCTTCGACTGAGCAGGCACGAATCAAGGGCATTTCAGACTTGGTGCGCGTATACAGGCTTAAGCCATTAGCCTCTCGACGTGCTGCCTGACCAAAGATGAGACTCACACAATAAATAAGATCCACACCCAGTAAGTATGATCACATCGCTTACAGTGTCCATTCTGTTGTCGCCACGTGTCCCAACCAAGCAATGTAACACTCTGAAGTCTTTGCACAAA
>OMIY01000377.1 GCA_900299215.1 bacterium
ACAAATCGCAGGGCAAATCGGTCTTAGATGTCTTGGACCAAATGTTTAAAAACCATGGTGCCTACTTTGAGACCTTGGCCGATATCACCCTACCCGGCAAAGATGGTGCGGATCAAATTGCCGCAATGATGGCCAAGCTTAGGGCTGATCCGCCACGGCAGATCGATGGGATCGCTGTTAAAACACTCCGTGATTTCGAGACCTTAAAAGTTCTTGATGCGAGTGACAAAGGTTTCCAAGCGACGGGCGTACTAGACTACCCGCGCTCAAACGTCCTGCAATTTGTCTTAGTTGATGGGACTAAAGTAAGCGTCCGCCCATCCGGTACCGAGCCAAAGATTAAATTCTATGTATCCGTAAAGGATGACGCGGCCCGAGGCAAAAGTGGCGCTCAGCTGCAGAGCATCAAGGCAAAGTGCCAAAAGCGAGCTGAAAGCATCGAATCCATCTTCGTTAGCATGGCGCGAGGCTCCAAATAGCTGGCCCCTTATTAGACTCCCCGCTATCCCCAGAGGCTTATTGGAGGTAGCGGGGTTTTTTGCTGTTTTCTCAAGTCACACTACCTAAATCGCTTGAAGTGACTGGTCCCGGTCTTACCGAGATCGGGTTCCAACGTGTTATAATTTAAAGCGAATCGCATACAACTCTGAGTGGCCTTGCCTTGTTGGCCCATCCTCGGGAAAGGAAGCCCTACGTGCTCCTCCGCAAACTTGCCAGATCGTTGTTAACAACCGTAATAGTGATGACGCTATCGGGTGCTATGGCTCAATCAGGATACGCCTATGAAAAGGCGGTCGAAGGGCCAGATGTAGCTAAAGAAAAGCTCTTCCCGAAGAAGTCAACCGTCGAGTTGGACGCTAAGCTCGGTAGCGTACTCAATGGTTCCTACATTCAAACCTTTATGTTCAACGGGTCGGTCACATATTTCTGGTCTGAGAACTGGGGATTTAGTGCCGAGGGTGTTTTTGCTCTTAATTCTGATAAGGCTGAGCGCGCTTGCATTGAGACCTTTTACAACGACCCCAATTTTGCCATTGGCGCACAATGCGGTGGTTCCGGAAACTTATCTCAGGACAGCAAAGGTGACGCTAATTTTGGACCAGCTTATGTGCCAATTCGAGAGTTAAATTACATCGGCACCGGCAACTTCGTCTGGAACCCTCTTTATGGCAAGCAGCTAGTCTTGCTGTCGTTCACCACGTACTTCGACTTTTTTATCGGTTTTGGCGGCGGTTTAGCGATCTCCAAATACTACCCGCAGCAAAACAACTTCCCCGATGGCACCCCGCAAAGAGGTGTCTTCTGTACTAAGGAAGAGGCCGCCAAGCCTAACGGCTGTAACCCTAAAGGCAACCCTGGTACCACCGATGAGTCCTTGATCGGAGTAGCAGGAAGACCACAGGCCATATCTCAAAGCAATGTATTGACCCACGTCTCCGTAGGTCAACGATTTCACTTCATGAAACGGTTCGAGCTTCTTGCTTCACTCGATAACTATCTTCTAGTTGGCACGCCTCAGACCTTTGATAACTACATCACCCTATACGGTGGCCTGGGCGTGCGCTTCTAATCAAAATGGGATGTCGTCAAGACCAGGGGTGTCTGGCCCCCCTAAGCCGCCCATGCCGCCCTGGTCGCCAAGACCCATGTCCATGTCGAAGTTACCAACGCCAGCACCGCCACCAATCCCAGTGGAGCTACCGTAACCGGAGCCCATGCCACCACCGACTGATGGCGCGGTGCCTTGGCGATCGCTGCGTTGACCGCCCACAAACTGTACGTTTTGAGCAACAATCTCAGTTGTATAGCGCTTCTGCCCTTGTTTGTCTTCCCAAGCACGAGTGGCAAGACGTCCTTCAATGAGAACGCTACGTCCCTTGGCTAGGTACTTAGAGCAGTTTTCTGCCTGGCGCCCCCAGACGACAATGCGATGCCACTCAGTTAGCTCCTGACGCTGACCGTCCTGTCCGGTCCTGTAGTCAGTCGTCGCAACACGCAGGGTACAGACCGCCATTTGGTTCTGTGTGTACCGGAGTTCAGGATCCTGGCCGAGATTTCCGAGAATAACTACCCGATTTAACGACGCCATCCGCTGATCACCTTTCTTGACTGGAACTGTACTAAAGCCGCAATTTTGCGCTGTGACCCAATTAATACCGGAGCGGACTCTGCGCTAACAAGGTATTTTTAGCATTTACCTTAAGTGTCTGAACGTGACATTCTAAGTTTCGATTATCATTCGCCGGAACCTAAAGAATTGAAGAAATCTATATGATCAAGCGAACGACCGACGTCAACGCACTCATGTGTGTACTTTCAGCCCTCACTGTACTTATTTTGAGTGGCTGCGCCAGAAAGGAACAATTTCCACCGCTTGGCACTAACCTTGCGAGTCCTGTTGATATTTCAGTTAGTGACGATGGCAAATACTTTTACGCCCTTAACGCTGATTTCGAGCGCAAGTACAATGCCGGCTCGATCCTCGTCATGGATAACGAAGGCAACAAGTTAAAGGCCCTTGAAATACCCCGTATGGGTCGTTCACTAAACGTTGTCGGCAATGTTATGATCGCGACTCTGGATTTTGCTGCGGATGCTGGCAATAGCCAACCGCACGTTTACATCTACGATCTCAGCGACCCAATAAGTCCACAATTAAAACGCGATATAGTCATCGACTGTAGCCCTGTTGCCTCGTCGATGCGCAAAGGTTACAAATACTTCGCTGTGACTTGCGCTAACGGCAGCTTGTTTGTCGGCACACTGGAAACAGATCTCAGCCAAAGTAAGTTGAATAAGGTACGGCAGTTTTCTCGACCGTTTCGCGCACTACATTTCGACGCGAAGCGCAACCTGCTCATAGGATTTCCAGATCAACCGGATAAACCCTCTACTGGAGACTCCGAGTTAGCAGATGCAAATAGCTACAACACTATAGGCACTCTGACAGCCTCAATACCAAACGAAATACCTGATATCTACGAACAAACTCGCCGCGCCTGGGCTGATCTTGCAGTACGGCAGTCCTACCAGTTTTTAGTCTACGACATTGCTGCTGAGGAAAAGAATGCCCCTAATTGCACAATTTCGGCGACAACTCCTAGCTGTGATTTTCCATATCGCCCTTCCACCGATCTGGTCCCTCAATCAGAATTGCGATGGTTGTATTTCAGACTAAACGATTACAGCGGAGCCCCTGACGAGAGTACCTATTTTAATAATCCATCTTACAAGTACTACCGCACCAATTTTTATGCCGTCAGGCCTGACCCGGAGGACAGTGACGTCTTCTACCTCTCCCAGCGCGGAGCGCCTTCTATAAGCCCTAACGCCAATCAAATCATACGCGTAAGGATCACTGGCGAACTTCATGCCACCTATGACGAATCCAAAAAAACCTACACGTCTTTACCCACCTCAGAAGAGATGCAATTCGAACGAGTCTATGGATTCAAAGGTTCGCAAGTATCGCAGTATTCATACCCAGGTGATTTTCGTGTTGTCATGATCAACAATCAAAAGACGGTGGTCGTAAATAACTTCCGAGACTTGGTAAACTGGGTACGCGGAGACGCTACTGGCTCCTATTGGATAGGCGCCAGTTTAGTTGACGATCCAACTTGGTATTCACAGTTAACTGGTCAATTATCACCGTCAAACGACATCCGCACCTACTACCAAGTTGCCGTAAACAATTCTGGGCGAGGCGCGTCCTGCTCGTTTTATGGCAATCAGATTATTTTCTTTGACGTTGTCCCCGGCTCTGCCATCAACATCACCAAGCAAGTCAGGTAACCAAAGCGATGCATTTAAAAAAGATCGTCATTTCTGGTTTTAAATCCTTTGCCGACAAAATCGTCATCAATTTCGATCGCGGCATCACAGGTATCGTAGGTCCTAACGGCTCAGGTAAGAGTAACGTGATCGACGCCGTACGTTGGGTCATGGGCGAGCAAAACGCCAAAAACCTCCGGGGTGAAAAGGCCACCGA
>OMIY01000378.1 GCA_900299215.1 bacterium
CTGCTGAGATGCTCACCAGGGCGCCATTCAGCTCTGTCGCCGAGTAATAAAGACGGCCTTGCGAAGACACAAGGGACTCCGAGTCGCCGCATCTCCTGTTCCATCTCCCATTTAGTGCGAAGATAAAACCCAGTTGGCTTGTCGGCCCCTATGGATGAGACCACACCTATCACGAGGCTGGGATTATTTGCTGCTGCAGCCTTAGCTAATCGGATCGGGTAATCATAATCAACCTCCCGAAAAGCCTCCTTCGATTTAGCCTTTCGAATGGTCGTACCGAGGGCAATTAGCAAGACGTCGCAGCGCAAATTGCCTGTGCCCAGATCACGGTAAGCTGCCGCATCATCGAAGGAAAATGGCACCTCGACCACACCTGGCACATCGCTCAACACCCCGGGTCGGCGTACTAGTGCGGCGACGCGCAAGTTAGCTTGGGCCGCCAGTTGCCTCACCAGCTCTCTGCCCACAAGGCCACTGCCTCCTGCTACGACGATGTCCATGTGGCTCCAAAAAATTGGTGACGACCTACATTGGCGTCGGTATAAAGCGCGCTCCGGGTCTCGCCAAGAGCACCCAGTGAATTCCCACAGTCAAGAAACTTTATCATTCTAGGGGCATACGTTGAACCCTGCAAGTAACCCTGCAAATAACCCTGCAAGTACCCCGGCAAGCGTGCGCAGCTACATCTCCCGGTTGGTCCACGGACTTTCGCGCATCCTTGTACCGCTAACACTGGCGGCGACGGGTCTGAGTGGCTATGCGCGGGCAGCAGAGACGCCCCCCCCAGCGATCAAAAACGAGCGTATGCGCGCCCTCGATGGGTCCAAGTCGGACTGGAGTGGCCAGTTCAACCTTAACTACAGCGGCGCTCCGCTCCGGAATCCGCTGTCTGCAGACGCGCCAAACCCAGGTAATATCCTACCCCCGCCGGTAGTCATGATGACCGGGTCCTTCGCGGTTCGCAATAGGCTCGATTCTCAGACGACCATGGGTTTAGGTACCGGAATTGGCACGGAGACACCGTTTCAGGGTCCGAAAAATACCCGAGCCTCGGATCCGTACATCGACGTAGCAAGACGATTCACGGTAGGTCCCGTCATGTGTCGGGCAGGCGTATCCGCGAAGTTTTACACAACCATCGCTACCGCGATATTAACGGCTATCGCAACGGTTTTGGCTTCTTCAGCGACTCTGTCATTGAGGCTTTTCCTCGCGCAACTCTAGGACTGACGCTCAACGGCTACATCAATACCTTCTATGAAGGAACCAAGTATCGCCGTCAAAATCAGGTGGAAAGCCAGACCTACATCGACCCAATCTTCGAGTACCGCTTTAACGACACGTTTAACTTCCGGACGATGACGGCCTTCACTTACGCCCACACCCGCGAGGTCTCGCCGCGGTATAAATACCGCCGTAATCCCGACTTTCAGCAGGTCGGACTCGGGATCACCGCAACGCAAGGGCTGTACTTCAATATCTACGCCAAGATGTTTCCCTTTGGTAACGACCCAGTCACGCTCGACAATACGAGCCTGGGCATGAGCATGATTATGAATTTGTTCTAGAATCCACTTGCATGCCCCCCAGTTTCTTGCCATAAAAGCAACTCCTTACCGAGAGAATGGCGCCGTACCCAAGTGGCTAAGGGAGCGGATTGCAAATCCGCGATGCATCGGTTCGAATCCGATCGGCGCCTCCATTTTCTTTACTACCATCGAAACGTTGAATAACTACCCGCCCAAGGATTAGTTGGGGTTTTTTAAAAACCTTTCACTTTTCTCTAAAGTTTTCGACCAATTTGTCCGAACAGAGATTTATGTGAAGCATAGAACCTAGAGTACCCCAACAATCTAGCTATCAAGCCAACTACATGGAGTTTCAAATGGCTAAGTATGGCCTTTACTGGTTTACCCAGGCCCGACCTAACAGCACTACGCTGCGATCAAACATCATTATAGGCCTAAGTTTGATCACCCTCCTTAGTTATGCCTGTTCCAGGAAATCAGCGGATTTTTCGGATGTGCAAGTTTCTCGGCAAGCTCAAGCGGGCATTGATTGGTACGAAAAAGTGAAGGACTCAGATTACTTTAAGCAGAGGTTCAGTAAAGTCCTAGCTGAAATACCCGACAAAGATCCCGACGATGTGAAATATCCCAATGAGTTATCTGTAAAAGGCAAAGTATTTTCGAATGCAAAAGCTATCATGAGAGATAATTGGAAGATAAGTAATCATAAGTTCAAGGAATCTTTTGGGCAAAATCTTTCACAGATTAAATCAATTCCGGTAAGTGCGGTTGATTTCCAACTAGCGCAGGATATTTTACACGACTATCTCAGCGCTTCCGGCCAGAAGAAAAAGCTCGAAGACAGCATGAAGAAATACACGCTCAAAGATAAATTGCGTGCGGCACGTGCCAATTTGATCTTAAGTACAATTGAATTTTCAGCGTCAGAACAAACTTCGACTAGCACTAGTTTAGCTTTGGAAGGAGTTCCCGCGCTTCCGGCCGAGGCAGCCATACAGGCAGCTGCTGAGGCTTACAAAGCCCAAATGGAAACAGCTGGAAAGTTAATCGATAACTTGAGCCCTGAGGCTTGGGCCAATGCACACAAGACTAACGCTCAGGCGGATTTGTTGGAAGCTATTAAAGAAGCATTAAGGTCATGCGTTGAAACAGACCTTGTGCCAGCCACAACGAAATGGGAAGAATGCCAAAAGTCCGATTCAGCTACAGTAGATTGCAACATGGGATGGTCGCGCAACGATCCTGACTTTAGCCAAACTAGTTTTTCAGACTTCGAGGGGTACAGTAGGCCGACCTTTTTAGGCAAAAATGAATGCGGTACTCATAGATATCGATGCTACTGTTCACAATCCAGGGGCTGGGTAAAAAATAAGGATCCTGGCAAATACCCCGATCCTGCACCTAAAGAGAGGTTTGATCCTGAAGAGCATGAAGGTAGGTGGTATAATAGAGAAGGCGACACGACGGGTTGCAAAATGATTCACGCGGATGATGCTTCACCAAAACGTCCGGCAGAGGAGTCTGACGCGGAGTTCAACAGGGCATTGAAAAGGTGCGAGGCGAAGACGAATCTTATAACTGCCGCGGGTGCCGCGGCAAAGTAAGAGGCCCTAGTAAATCTTATTCCATTGATTGATGTAGCCTCTAGCGCAATTTGATAAGGAAACCTGTCCCTTCGGTAGGCGCAATGCGCCTGAGTGAAGAGACGGGTTTTCGTTTTCTAGGACTTGAACGCATCTCTAAAGATGTTCGCCTTAAGTATCTCGAACACAAAAAATAATGACCTCAAATCAACTAGTTGCCGCATTCAGCGCGGATAAGTCATTTACTTTGTAAACACCTCATACTCATAACTATCAATTTTTAAACGCTAAATACCGATACGTTTGCAAAGGAGGTCATGTTTATGACTCTACCCAAGCAAAGTAAGCTATGGCGCCTAGCGTTCATCACCCTACCGGGAATCGTTCTACTTAAAAACCTCCGTTTCAGTGAGCGCAACCCTCGCCTAGTTCTGACCATCTTTGTCTTCCTGGTCGCATGCCTGCTCCCAGGACTGGCGCATCTTAAAATTCTATTATCGGTGAGCGACAGCGTTGCCGCCGAGTCCACTCTGGGTTTAAACCAAGCTCGCAAGAAGTCAGCATTTGCCGGTGACCAAGAATTGACGATCTTATTTCAGCGCCAAGATCGCCAAATCTTATCGGAAAAAGATCTTTGTGAGATTCGCAGCTGGGTACGAAAAGTAGACTTCTCGCACCAAGAAGTGCAGTACATCAACTCCCCTTTCAATGCTCGCTACGGCAAAGAATCCGCGCAAACCCTAACGTATCCTCTGGTCATATCACTTAACTGTGAATCCCCAAGTGACAGCTCACGACCGCTAGCTGAGGCAGCATCTTCACCTCTGGCTGGGACCTTAGTCTCGCAGGATCAAAAATCTATCTTAGTCGTCATTTACCTGCGCAACACGCCCGGTGGCAGCAAATTTGGAGCATTTGATCCAAACGTTGTTGCCTCACTCGAAAGCGCCCTCACTCAAACGTTCTCGAATAAAGATGCTATTAAATTTAGCCTCTCAGGTGGAGCAGCCTTCAAGCTAGATTTCCTTCGCAGTCTGATGCGAGACCAATGGGTCAATTTGCTCGTACTGGTCATCTTCTGCACGGGATTCCGCATCATCTTCGGAAGCTGGCGCGGAGCCCTGTTACTTGGCGGCAGTCTGCTGACAGCAAATCTAATCCTCTTTGCCTCCATGGGAATCGCCGATGTGCCGGTGGATATGCTGACTAACAGTATTTTCACTATTGTTGCGCTCGCCTCTATCGAGGACTTTGTATTTCTGGCGCACATGCACCAAGGCAGTGGTTTTAACAATCACTGGCGTCGCTCATTCAGGAAACTAATCCTACCGTCGTTCTACACCTCGCTTAGCACTGTGATTGGATTCCTGTCCCTTTGCCTTTCGGATATCGTGTCGATCAAACGGCTGGGTCTTTGGGCAGCGGTGGGGGCAGGACTTGAGTTCATCATCGTTTTCATTTTAATACCCGCCGTAATGTCCCTTTCGCCAAAATACAGGCGATGGACTGGAGCCGAAACGGGTGTCCTAGCTCGAGGGATTCACAAACTATGCATGACGAGAATTCCCCGTTTAGTTTGCCTGGCCTTGATCGGCTTGGTACCCATCGGAGTGGTTGGAATCAGCAAAATTCAGACCCGAGATGCCCTCTCCGACATCTGGGACCGGGATCACTCATTTAATACTGGAGTTAAACTACTCAATCAGGCTCTGGGATGGTCCGCAGCGGTGGACTTAGTGATCCCAGCTGGCAACAATCCTGAGAAAGCCGAACAAATCATATCTCAAATAAGCAAGTTACCGGGAGTTGTTCGCATCGAAAGTCCCACAGCATATATCAATTATGCCGCGCAAAATCTAAGTTACGAGCGCGTTATGCTCATGTACCGAGAAATGATGCTCAGCGAAAGTGCTAGCTATTGGTACTCAAAACCAAGCAATTTGATACGCGTCAGTATGTTTGTTGCAAACTCACAACTAACCACCCTATCCCCGCTCTTTAAGGATATAGGGAAAGTTTGTGAGCCAGTTGGTTGCTTTGTTACTGGCGACCTCGTGGCCTATGTTGACTATGCAGACAAAGTCATTGCAACGCTGACCGAAAGCTTCTTGGTAAGTCTGGCTCTCGTGGCCTGTCTACTGCTTGCACTTGCAAGGGCTGTAAATCTTGCAAAGCCTATACCTATGATTTTCGCGTCAATGTGGGGGCCAGTGGTACTGCTTGGATTAGGGCCCTGGATCTTTGGTGGGCTTAACTTCATAACCTGCGTCTTTGCGGCCGTGTTGGTCGGATTGGCAGGTGATAGCAGCATCCAATACTTATTTTCAAGTCGTCGCGGTGATATCACTACCGGCATGAACCAGAGTGGTAGCGGATCGGTGCAGATGACTATACTTGCAGTCGCCGGGTCTCTCGCATTTCTAACATCCGACTTCGCACAACCACGCACGCTTGGCTTGCTCTTTGCCGCCGGATTCGTCGCCTTACTCATTGGCGATCTTTGGATTTTGAAGGAGCTTACTCGTAGGATTGGTACAGATCAGACTGCAAGCTATGCCACGCGTTTCAACGCAACCAAGGTACAGTCATCAACTGCTTTCTCTGAACCTAAAATTTCGTCATAGGCAGCTAGGACTTTTGACTTTAGCTCAACATCGTCGTTAGCCGCTGCGACGACTTTCTTAAGATCGCTAAAGCGCCGACGGCTGCCGCTAGTCTCGCCATTTTCAATCAAGCCGTCAGTGATCATAAGCAGGAGATCACCCGGCTTGAAGTCGAAGCGTAACATGGAGATCTCTGCGACGATACCGAGTGGTGAACCCACATTATGCAGTCGCCTTACCAAACCATCTGATTTTAGATACAGAGGCAAATGACCGGCATTGTGATATATACCACCCCCGGTTCGCATGTTGATGACGACAAAGCCCATGGTCATCCAGAGGTCTGTTTTAAGCCCAGAGTTAGCCACGGCCCGATCTGTGGCTCGTATAAGCATCTCCAAACACTGTTCATCCGTCATTTCTGGTAAGGTATTTAACAATGCATGGACGGAGGAGACTGCTCCAGACACGGCTCCTGTAACGAGGGCCGACGGGATACCATGACCTGTAACATCTCCAATTTGCAAAAACAGCCGCTGATGAGCGGCGTCGTACTGGTAACCGTACCAGTCGCCCCCTGTCTCCTCTGCGGCTCTATAAGCAGTGCTTATGGAAACGCCTGGTATAGCTTCAGGCGTCGGTAGCAGTGCCGCTTGGACTGCCTGAGCCGCTTTCATCTGACCTTCCAGTCTGACACGCTCACGCATGTCCTGAGCGTGGCGGATATTGCGGAGCGAAATGGCCGCCTGAGCAGCAAGTAGCCCTAGTGTTTTTAGCCTCTCAGGAGTGAAAGCTCGAGCTGCCAAATCATTTTCCAAATAAAGAATTCCCAGTAACTCTCCCTGTCCTTGAATCGGCACGCAGGCAAGCGAACGTACGCGACTGCTTGCAAAATAAATGTCCTGGCGAAATTGATGTTGAAGGCTACAGTCTGCAATCGCAACAATTTCATGAGTTCTAGAAACATAATGCACAATAGAAAGAGCAACTTTCTCCGTGAGACTACCGAGAGATTGAACTTTTCTATCGGCGTTGAACACCTTACCGTAAGTAGCCTCGATTTGAGAGTTCAGCTCCTGTCCGTCCTTTATTAAAATCAGGCCTCTAGTCGCCCCAGCTGTTTCGAGCGTGATTTTTGCCAATGTATTGATGAGTTCATCGATATTTAACACGCCTGAAATAGCCTGACAGGCTCGTACTATACTCTCGAGATCAAGATGGTCAGCGCGATTTAAAGAGGTATTGACGGCATCAATATTGCTCGTCGACAACTGACTAAAAGCGATGTCCCAGTGAATATCAGGAAACTGTTGCTCTAGCAGCCGCACCTTGGCCGTTGCACCCCAAGCCGAATAAAAATGATGGGCCTCTCTGAGTAGTTGTACCGCCATAGGATCACCCTGCCTGAGGCTAAATCGGCCTGACCTTTCAAATGTCACCCCCTGGGCCATCATGAACCCGGATTCTGCCACCATCCTTCGGCTCTTCTGATAAGCAGCCAACGCCGCCGGAACGCGCCCCTCAAGTCTTGCCACCTCGGCCTTAAGAAGCGGATATATCCACCCAAAATTACGAGGATTGACCTTGCCTAATCGCTTGTAGAAAGCAAGACCAGGACGGATTTGCCGCAGGACTTTTCGATTGAATTCACCAGGAGTCTGATTAGCAAGAATTGCTAGAGCAGCGATCACACGTGCTTGTATGAATGGAAGGCCAGTATTTTCAACTGACCAGAGGTAGGGACGTGCCTGTTCGTCCTTTTCTACCGCTTCAGCGTACCGATCATTCAGAAAGTTATAAATGATATACAAGCTATAGTAGTTGAAACGAGCAGCCTCAGTTTGATTTTCAAGAAGTTTCTCCGTCGCTGAGCGGTCAGTTAATAGTGGGATAAAATTGACGGGCTTACCTGTAAGTTGTCCAATCAACTGGCATGACACACCCAGATTAAATTGCATCTGCTGCTGCTGATACCTGCGCATCAGATCGAAATAGCCGTTTGCATTTTGTCCTAAATGTCGCAAATCATCCCAGCTATAGATGCGATTGATCACCGAGAGAAATAAAGCATTACAGCCCCACTCAAGGTCGCCGTTGGCAAGGGACTCTTGAGCAAGGTTTTCCAGTGCCGCTATTTCCTCACGACGCGCATCTTGCCAGGCATTAACGAGTCCGTATGCTATGATTGCCGTCCGCAGATAACCTAGGCCATAACCACGTTCCTGTGAATTTTTCACCAATACGTGAGTTAAATGATGAGCATCATTAAACTGCCTAAAAGTACCAGCCATAACTGC